>JACRPB010000182.1 GCA_016214175.1 Rhodocyclales bacterium | reverse complement strand
CGGCATGCTGTGCGCCGCGAATCGCGTTAAGAAGCTGGTCTTCGGCTTCGTCACCATGGACGCGCTGCCGCTCGAACCGCATTTCCGCAAGGCGCGCGAATCCGGCGCGCTGGAGGTCATGGAACTCGACGAAGGCATGTTCGAGTGGGGGCTGCGCGCCGCAGGGATGCGCCTGCCTTTCCTGCCGACGCGCTGCGGCCTGGGCACCGATGTCGTCACGCGCAATCCCGACATCAAGATGGTTCGCTCGCCCTATGCCGACGGCGAGGTGCTGCTGGCCATGCCAGCGCTCAAACTCGACGTCGCGCTGACCCACGTCAATGAAGCCGACCGTCTCGGCAACACATTGATTCGCAGCGCCGACCCCCTTTTCGATCACCTGTTCGCGCGCGCGGCCGACCGCTGCATCGCCAGCACCGAAATCCTGCGCGACCGCTTCAAACTCGACGCCGACACCGCCCGCTTCAACCTCATGGAGCGCTCGCTGGTGAGCGCCGTGGTGCTGACGCCTGGCGGCGCCCACCCGACCTACTGCGGCCCCGACTACGGCTGGGACCTGGACCACCTCAAGCGCTACAACGCGAGCGCCGCGGAAGACAACGGCTGGCAAAACTACCGCAGCGAATTCGTCGACGGCGGCGAAGACGACTACCGCGCCAAAGTCGGCGGCATGGAGCGCATCGGCAAGCTCGCGCAGCCGATCTTCTGACCGGAGCCCAAAGTGACACAGAACTGCGACTTCACCCTCGCCGAATTGATGATCGTCGCCGCCTCGGAAGCCTGGCGCGACAACGGCGAAGTCCTTGCCTCCGGCATCGGCATCGTGCCGCGCCTGGCCGTCAGCCTGGCAAAGCTCACGCATTCGCCGGAACTCATGATGACGGACAGCGAGTCATTCCTCGTCGAAGACCCGATTCCGCTCGGGCCGCGTGGCGATTATCGCCCGACGTATTCCGGTTACATGTCTTTCGACCGCGTCTTCGAGTGCGTCTGGCGCGGCAACCGTCACGCCATGATCGGCCCGACGCAGATCGACCGCTGGGGGCAAACGAATCTGTCCTGCGTCGGCGACTACGCCAAGCCCAAGTCCATGATCCTGGGCGTGCGCGGCCTGCCGGGCAACAGCATCAACCACGCGAATTCCTTCTTCGTGCCGAACCATGGCCCCCGGGTCTTCGTCAGCGGCGATGTCGACATGGTTTCCGGCGTGGGCTACAACCCGGAACGCTGGCCGGAAGACGTCAACCGTTCGTTCATGGATATCCGCTTCATAGTCACCGACCTCTGCGTGATGGACTTCCGCGGCCCCGACCATGCGATCCGCGTTCGCTCCCTGCACTCCGGCGTCAATTTCGATCAGGTTCAAGCCGCGACCGGTTTCCCTCTGCTGAAGGCCGGCGACATGGGCACCACGCCGGCACCAACGCCCGAACAACTCGCCATCATCCGCCGCCTCGACCCACACAACCTGCGTGGCAGCGTCATCAAGGGCAACCCGCCCGGCAGTCGCGCGGAGGCCGCGTGAAGCCCCGCACCGCCGTCTTCGACGGCTGGTTTTCGCTCGACGAGCGCGAACCGCATCTGCTCGGCACGCGCTGCTGCAAGTGCGGCACCTACTACTTTCCGAAGCTCAACAGCTTTTGCCGCAATCCGGACTGCGACAGCGACCGCTTCGAGGAGACCCCCTTGTCGCGCACTGGGAAACTTTGGTCCTATACCAATGCCTCCTACCAGCCGCCCGAACCTTTCGTCTCCCCCGATCCCTTCGTGCCTTTCGCCATCGCCGCGGTCGAACTCGAACGCGAGCGCATGGTGGTTCTCGGCCAGGTGACGAGCGGCACCGGCGTCGATGCGCTGAAAGTCGGCATGACAATGGAACTCGCGCTGGAGACCTTGTTCGAGGATGACAAGGGCGAAAAACTGGTCTGGAAGTGGCGCCCCGTGACGGGAGCAGCGGCATGAGCAAGGACATCGCGATCCTCGGCGTCGAGTACGGCGTCGCCGCCGCGCGCTCGGCATTGGCCGATGCCGGCATCCCCTGGCGCGACATTCAGTTCGTCTCCGGCGCCGCCACGATGCGTTGCGGCTATCCCGGCTATGTCGCCGGCGCCACCTTCGCGCAGGCGCTCGGCTGGCAGGGTGCGCAGGTCAATACCTCCTATGCGGCCTGCGCCTCCGGCTCGCAGGCGCTGGCCGCCGCGCGCGCCAAGATCCTCGCCGGCGAATGCGACGTCGCGCTGGTGATCGGCGCCGACACCACGCCGAAGGGTTTCCTCGCGCCGCAAAGGGGCGAGCGCCCGGACGATCCCGACTGGGTGCGCTTCCGCGTCGGCATCACCAACCCGACCTATTTCGCGCTTTATGCGCGCCGCCGCATGGCCCTTTACGGCGACACCGCCGAGGACTTCGCGCTAGTCAAGGTGAAGAACTCGCGTCACGGCTTCACGAATCCGAACGCGCGCTACCGCAAAATATTTACCGCCGAGGACGTCTCGAATTCGGCGATGGTCGCCGATCCGCTGCGCCTGATGGACATCTGCGCCACCTCGGACGGCGGCGCCGCGCTCATCGTCTCCAGCCTCGACTACGCCAAGCGCCTCGGCAAGGCCGACGCGCCGCGCATCGCCGCCATTTCCACGGTGACGCCGACATTCGCCTCCGCCGTCGTCGAGATGCCCGATCTCGCCACTGACTCCGCCGTCGCGGCCGAGCCGCGCCGCTTCCGCGCCGCGTTGCCCGCCAAGGCTTACGAGGAAGCCGGCATCGACCCGAAGGATGTTTCAGTCGCCGAGATTTACGACCTATCGACGGCGCTCGAACTCGAGTGGTACGAGGATCTGCAATTCTGCGCACGTGGCGATGCCGCGAAGCTGGTGCGCGCAGGAGTCACCACTCTCGGCGGCCGCCTGCCCGTCAACCCCTCGGGCGGCCTCGCCTGCTTCGGCGAAGCCGTGCCGGCACAGGCACTGGCCCAGGTCTGCGAATTGGCTTGGCAACTGCGCGGTCAGGCCGGCGAACGTCAAGTGGCAGGCGCCAAGGTCGGCATTACCGCGAACCAGGGTCTTTTTGGGCACGGCTCCTCCGTGATCGTCAAACGCTGAATTCCATGAGCCTGCATACCCCCCTTTGCGACCTGCTCGGCTGCCGCTACCCGATCGTCCAGACGGCGATGGGCTGGGTTGCCGATCCGCGCCTCGTCGCCGCGACCTGCAACGCCGGAGGCTTCGGCTTTCTCGCCGGCGCCGTGATGTCGCCGGCCGAGGTCGACGCCGCCATCGCGCAGACGAAAGTCATGACGGACCGCCCGTTCGGCTTCAACTTCCACATGTTCCAGCCGGGTGCGACGGACATCGTCGATCTCGCGATCAAGAATCGTGACCGTATCCGCGCCGTCAGCTACGGCCGTGGCCCGGATAAGGCCATCATCAGGCGCTTCCGCGACGCCGGCATCATCTGCATGCCGACGGTCGGTGCCGTCAAGCATGCCATCAAGGCGATCGAACTCGGGGCCGACGTCGTTACCGTACAAGGTTCCGAAGGCGGCGGCCATACCGGCAGCGTACCGACCACCATTCTGCTGCCGCAGGTGCTCGACGCGGTGAAGGTGCCCGTCGTTGCCGCCGGCGGCTTCTACGACGGCCGCGGCCTCGCCGCTGCACTGGCCTACGGCGCCGCCGGCATCGCCATGGGCACGCGTTTCCTGATGACGAAAGAGTCGCCTGTGCCGACCGCCACGCTACAGCGCTACGTGGAAGCGCGCGATCCGGCGAAGATTCGCGCCTCCACCGCGCTCGACGGCCTGCCGCAGCGCATGATCGACAACGAATTCTTGCTGCAACTGGAAAGCGCCGGCGGCCTGCGCCGCATGACGATGGCGATGTCGAACGCCTGGAAATGGAAGGCCCAGAATGGCCTCACCACGGTCGACCTCGTCAGGACCGGCCTACAAGCCCTGCGCAGCAACGAAGGGGATTTCGCCGTGACGATGATGGCGGCCAATGCGCCGATGATCATCCAGCGCGCCATGGTGCAAGGCGAACCCGCTGAAGGCGTGTTGCCGAGTGGCCAGGTCGCAGCGGCCATCGGGCGCCTCGACAGCTGCGCCGAGATCATCGAAGCCATGGCACGCCAGGCCGAGGAACGCCTCGGCGCACTGTGCGCGAAAGCGTAAGGAAGAATGAAGCGATGAGCCAGCAATTCCGAACCGAGATTGAGAACGGCATCGCCGAGATCATCCTCGACAAGCCCCCCGTCAATGCGCTGGACAGCGAAGGCTGGCTGGCGCTGTCGCGCGAGATCGAAGTCGTCGGCGAGAAGCCCGAGGTGCGAGTCATCGTCATTCGCGGCGAAGGTCGCGGCTTCTGCGCCGGCGTCGATATCAAGGAGCTCAACGCCCACCCCAACCGTATCGTGAAGGTGAACCGAGGCAACTACGAGACCTTTCGCGCCGTCCACCGCAACAAGGTCCCCGTCATCGCGGCGGTGCACGGCTTCGTGCTGGGCGGCGGCATCGGCATCTGCGGCGCCGCCGACGTCGTCGTCGCCTCGGAATGCGCAAGTTTCGGTTTGCCGGAAGTCGACCGCGGCGCTATGGGCGGCGCCGCCCATCTGTCGCGTATGTTCGGGCTACAGAAGGTGCGCTACCTGTTTTTCACCGGTGACATGGTGTCGGCCGCCGAAGCCCATCGGCTCAACGCCATCGAACACGTTGTGCCGCGCGAGCAGTTGCGCGAGGCGGCGTTGGAAATCGCCCGCAAGATCGCCGCCAAGAGCCCGGCGATGATCCGCATCGCCAAGGAAGCGCTTAACGGCATCGAGGACGGCAACCTCGAAGACAAGTATCGCTGGGAACAAGGCTTCACGTTGCAAGCCTACATGAGCGCCGAATCCACCGAGACACGCAAGGCGTTCGTCGAAAAACGGGACGCCAGCTTCCCGCCCAAGGACGAGGCCTAGTCCGATGAAACTCGAGTACACAGAAGAGCAAAAGGCATTCCGTGCCGAGATCCGAACGTGGCTGGAGGCGCACGTTCCGAACCGGCCGCTGACAACCTTCGATACCGCCGAAGGCTTCGAGCAGCATCGCCAATGGGAACAGATGCTATCTACCGGCAACTGGAGCATGGTCACCTGGCCGCGCGAACTCGGTGGCCGCGGCTGCGACCTGATCGAGTGGCTGATCTTCGAGGAAGAATACTGGCGTGCCAAGGCGCCGTTGCGCGTCAACCAGAACGGTATCTTT
>JACRPB010000163.1 GCA_016214175.1 Rhodocyclales bacterium | reverse complement strand
GATGGAAGACGTCGCCGGTGTCGCCGACGAGCGCGTCGGCCGCCCCCGAGCGGATGGCGTCCAGCGCCGCTTCCGCTTCGGCCAGCCGGATGCGCAATTCGGCAACTCCCCAAGTCGCGCCGCCTGTCGCCGATGCCGATTCTGGGGCAGGGCGCGCGGCCGTGTGTTCGTCCTCTGTCATAAGCCGGCGGTACCGGAAGCTCTGGTGACGGGCGGCATTCTATCCTTTGCGTCGGCGCGTTTCCCAAAGCGAAGGCAGCGGCGGCGAAATCAAAAAAAAGCCCCGCGCGAGCGCGGGGCAGCTAAGCACCGAGAGACGAGGGAACTCTCAGTTGTTCGCCAGCACCATCGTCGCGGCGGCGGTGTTGGAAATCGGGATGTGGAAGTTCGAGTGTTCGAGCGTCACCTTGCCGGTCAGCGCGCCGCGCGCAACCAGCCAGTTGAGCAGTTCGACGCCCTGGGTGCCGGTGTGCTCGACCAGGTCCACGTCCGAGTACTGGGTGGCCCAGGTCGGGTCGTTGACCATGCTGTCCATGAACTTGAGGTCGAATTCCTTGTTGATGTGGCCGGCGCGCTTGCCTTCGAGCTGGTGCGAAAGGCCGCCGGTGCCCATGACGAGGACGTTGATGTTCTTGTCGTAGGCGGCGACGGCGCGGCCGATGGCCTGGCCAAGCTTGTAGCAGCGCTTGGCGGAAGGTAGCGGGAAGAGCACGGTGTTCACGTTGATCGGCACCACGCGCACCGGCCATTTCTGGTCGGGCCAGAGGAAGGCCATGGGCAGCGTGAAGGCGTGGTCCACCACCATCTCCTGGCAGGTGACCATGTCGAACTCGTCGCCGATCAGCGACTTCTGCAAGTGCCAGGACAGGTCTTCGTCGCCCTGGAACGCGGGCATGGTCGGGATGCCCCAGCCTTCGTCGACGCTCTTGTATTCGGGGGCGCAGCCGATGGCGAAGGTGGGCTGCTTGTCGAGGAAGAAGTTGAGGCCGTGGTCGTTGTAGACCATGACGACGACGTCGGGCTTGACCTTGGCGACCCAGTCGCGCGCCTTCGGGAAACCGTCAAAGAAGGGCTTCCAGTACGGGTCCTGCTGCAGGCCCTTGGCGATGGCGCCGCCGATCGAGGGGACGTGGGTGGTGGTGATAGCGCCTACGATGTTTGCCATGTCTTATCTCCCCGCGGCGACGAGTTTCGCCTTGAATTCTTCCTTGGTCATGCCCGTCTGCTGGGCGCCGATGTCCTGCATGTCGAGTCCGAAGATGCCGCCGAACTTGGCCAGGAAGTAGGCGTTGCCGCCGGCCGCCAGCAGTTGCAGCACGTTCTTCGCCGCGATGGCCGCGCGCTGCTGGTCGTTGAGGCCGTACTTGGTGCAGTAGGCGTCTTCGTCCTTCAGGAATTCTTCGCGATTGGCCTTCTCGTTGAACGAGTAGCACATCTTGTTCAGGGCATAGCCGGTGCGAGCGACGTCGCCGTCGAAGATCGTCGTGCCGGGTATCACGCGTTTTTCACTCACGGGAGGGTCTCCTGGTTGGTCATATGCGTCGAGGTCGGTGCGCGTCCGGCATCGCCTCCGCATGGGGAACGATTATGGAAGGACGCGAGTCGGGAATAAATACGTCGGCATCGATAGCTGCCATGAACGAATTCGATGCTTCATTGCCAGTAAAGGCGCAGCGGGTTGTCGACCAGCAGCGCCTGCTGCAGGGCCGCCGTCGGCGCGATGCGCGGAATCACGTTCACCAGCGCGCCGTCGTCGGGCATGTGCGACTTCATGTTCGGGTGCGGCCAGTCGGTGCCCCAGAGCACGCGATCGGGGAAGGTCTCGACCAGGCGGCGCGCGAAGGGGATCACGTCGTCGTAGGTCGGCGGACCGGATACCGAAAGCCGCTCGGGGCAGCTCACTTTCGACCAGATGTTCGGATGCTCGTTCAGCAGGCGCACAAAGCGCTCGAATTCAGGGCCGTCGACGGGCTTCGAGACGTCGGGCCGGCCCATGTGGTCGACGACCACCGTGGTCGGCAGCGAGGTGAAGAAGTCCCACAGTTCCGGCAGGTCCTGGGCTTCGAAATAGACGACGACGTGCCAGCCGAGCGGGGCGATGCGCTGTGCGATCTCGGTCAGCACTTCGCGCGGCGTGAAGTCCACCAGGCGCTTGACGAAGTTGAAGCGCGTGCCGCGCACGCCGGCTGCATGCATCGCGTGCAGTTCGGCATCGGTCACGTCGCGGCCGACCGAGGCGACGCCGCGCGCCTTGCCGTTCGAGTGCAGCAGCGCATCGACCAGGGCGCGGTTGTCGTTGCCGTGGCAGGTGGCCTGGACGATGACGTTGCGTTCGAAGCCGAGATAGTCGCGCAGCGCGAACAGCTTTTCCTTCGGCGCGTCGCAAGGCGTGTATTTGCGCGTCGGCGCGTAGGGGAAGACGTCGCCGGGGCCGAAGACGTGGCAGTGGGCGTCGACGGCGCCGGGCGGCGGCGTGTAAGACGGCTGCGACGGACTCGGGTGGAAGGGCAGGTAGTCGGGATCCATGATTTCTTTCAGTGTGAGAAGACGACGCCGTCGAACAGCTTGCGCGCCGTCAGCAGCACGGCGGCGGTTTCCACGTCGCCGGCTGAGTTCGTCTCGACGACGATGGTCGATGCGCCGATCGGGTGTTCGATCGGCATCGTCTTCGAACGGCCGGCCGGCAGTTGCGCCAGGCTCGCCGCCGGCGTGCCGGGCAGCGCGCAGGCAGTGGCGACGCTGACGGCGCCCAGTACGCCGATCGAAGCGTGGCAGCGATGCGGAATGAAGGTGCGCGTCGAGATCACGCCGCCGTGGCGCGGCGCGCTGACCAGGCTCATTTTTGGCACCGTCTTGTCGCGCACGTCGCCGAGGTTCATCAGCGGGCCGGCCTGGAGGCGGATCGATTCCAGCCTGGCCTTGAGTTCGGCATGGGCGTCGAGCTGTTCGCGCGTTTCCTCGCCCGTGATACCGAGATCGCTGGCGCGCAGGATCACCACCGGCATGCCGTTGTCGATGCAGGTGACTTCGACGCCGTCGATGACGTCGACCTGGCGGCCGGTGGGCAGCAGGGCGCCGCAACTGGAGCCGGCGGTGTCCTTGAACACGACCGGAATGGGACTCGCGCTGCCGGGCACGCCGTCGAGCTTCGCATCGCCGTCGTAGCGCACGCGGCCGCGCGGCGTCTTGACGCGGGCGACGGCGATCTGCCCGGTGTTCTCCATGAATATGGTCACCGTCGTTTCGCCGTCGGCCGCCGCGACGAGGCCGCGCTCGATGGCGAAGGGGCCGACGCCGGCGAGGATGTTGCCGCAGTTCTGGGCATCGGTGACGATGGGCTGGTCGACGACGACTTGCAGGAACAGGTAATCGACATCGACGCCGGGACGGCTGGAGCGCTTGACCACGGCGACCTTGGAGGTCAGCGGATCGGCGCCACCCATGCCGTCGATCTGGCGCTTGTCGGGCGAGCCCATGACGCCGAGCAGGAAGGCGTCGCGCGCGGCGCTGTCGTTCGGCAGGTCGTCGGCGAGGAAATAGCCGCCCTTCGAGGTGCCGCCGCGCATCCACATGCAGCGCACGCCGTCGGCCGATGCGTCAGACATACTTGAGTCCCTTGGCGGCGAGCTTGCCGCGCATGTCGTAGATGTCGAGGCCGAGTTCGCCGGCGGCGAGCCGCGCGCGCTTGCTCTCTTCGTTGGCGACGCGCGCCTCGGCCTTCTTCAGCACTTCGGCCGCGTCTTCGCGGCGCACGACGCAGACGCCGTCGTCGTCGGCGACGATGACGTCGCCCGGATGGATGGCGGCGCCGGCGCAGACGATGGGGATGTTCACCGAACCGAGGGTTTCCTTGACCGTGCCCTGGGCGAACACCGCCTTCGACCAGACCGGGAACTGCATTTCGGTCAGGGTGCGGATGTCGCGCACGCCGGCGTCGATCACCAGGCCGACGCCGCCGCGGGCGCGCACCGAGGTCGCCAGCAGGTCGCCGAAATAGCCGGCGTCCGAGGGCGAGGTCGGCGCCAGCACCAGGATGTCGCCGGCCTGCACCTGCTCGACGGCGACGTGGATCATCCAGTTGTCGCAAGGCGGCGCGGAAATGGTGACGGCCGTGGCGGCGATGCCCGGTCCGTAATAGATCGGCCGCATGTAGGAGGCCAAGAGGCCGATGCGGCCCTGCGCCTCATGCACGGTGGCGACGCCGCAGGCGGCGAGGCCCTTGACGACTTGCGGATCGGCGCGCTCGATGTTGCGGACGACGATGCCTTGATCTTTCATGCTCATGCTGGCTCCTTAGCGGCCCTTGGCCTTGAGTGCCGCGTCGAGGCGCGGATAGACGCGGCGCGCGTTGCCTTCGTAGATCTTGTAGCGGTCTTCGGCGCTGATGGCGGCCGCTTCGATGTAGCGCTTGGTGTCGTCGAAGTTGTGGCCGGTCTCGGGATCGATGCCCTTGACGGCGCCGATCATCTCGGAGGCGAACAGCACGTTGTCGATGGGGATCACGCGCGTCAGCAGGTCGATGCCCGGCTGGTGATAGACGCAGGTGTCGAAGAAGACGTTGCCCAGCAGGTGGTCCTGCAAGAGCGGCTTCTTCAGTTCCTGCGCCAGGCCGCGGTAGCGTCCCCAGTGATAGGGCGCGGCGCCGCCGCCGTGCGGGATGACGAACTTCAGCGTCGGAAAGTCCTTGAACAGATCGCCCTGGATCAACTGCATGAAGGCCGTCGTGTCGGCGTTGAGGTAGTGGGCGCCGGTGGTGTGGGAGCACTGGTTGCACGAGGTCGAGACATGGATCATGGCCGGGATGCCGTGCTCGACCATCTTCTCGTAGATCGGATACCAGTGGCGGCTGGTGAGCGGCGGTTCGCGCCAGTGGCCGCCGGAGGGATCGGGATTGAGGTTGATGCCGACGAAGCCGTATTCCTTGACGCACTTGTCGATCTCGGCGACGCAGGTGCGCGGATCGACGCCCGGCGACTGCGGCAGCATCGCCGCGCCGATGAAGTGGTCGGGGAAAAGTTGCGACACGCGATAGCACAGCTCGTTGCAAATCGCCGCCCAAGTCGCGCTGACGTTGTAGTCGCCGATGTGGTGGGCCATGAAGCTCGCGCGCGGCGAGAAGATGGTGAGGTCGGAGCCGCGCTCCTGCATCTTCTTCAACTGGTTGGCGGCGATGGACTCGCGCAGTTCGTCGTCGCTGATTTTCAGCTCCGACGCTTTCGGCATCAGCGCCGGCTGGGCGATGCCTTCGATCTGGCGCCGGCGCCAGTCTTCCAGGGCCTTGGGCGCGGTCGTGTAGTGGCCGTGGCAGTCGATGATCACAGCAAGTCCTTTCGTTCGATTCAAAATCACTGCCCAGTATCACCTTCGGCGCCGATTTTTCCATTCCAATTTAGCTGGCTTCGTATAAGATTTTGGTATAGAAGATGCCCATGCTGACCGATCGAGAAATTCCCAACCTGCGCCATCTGCGCGCCTTCGGCGAAGTGGCTGCCTGCCGCAGCATCAGCCAGGCGTCGACGCGGGTGTTCCTGTCGCAGCCGGCGATCACCCAGGCCATCGCCAAGCTCGAACGGCAGTTGCAGATGACCCTGTTCGAGCGCCACAGCGACGGCATGCACCCGACCGAGGCCGGCCGCCTGTTCGCCGGTCGCGTCGCGCGGGCGCTGGAACTGATCCGCGACGGCGGCCTGGAGGCGACGCGCATCGGCGCCGAGCGCGGCGGCCGCCGCCAGGCCAGCCTCGACCAGTTGGTGACGACGACCCAGTTGCGTTCGCTGATCGCGGTCGCCAACGCGCGCAATTTCAGCCTCGCCGCCCGCGCCATCGGCACTTCGCAGCCGGCGCTGCATCGCGCCGCGCGCGATCTCGAAGCGCTGATGGACATCCGCCTGTTCGAGAAGACCAGCCAGGGCATCGAGCTGACGCGGGCGGCCCAGTCCATGGTGCAGCAGGTCAAGCTCGCCTTCGCCGAACTGGCGCAAGGCTTCGCCGAAGTCGAGGCCTTGCGCGGCGTCGACGCCGGACTCATCGTCGTCGGCAGCATGCCGCTGGCGCGCCACAGCATCCTGCCGGCGGCGATCAACGCGCTGGCGCGTTTGCAGCCCGAGGTGCGCGTGAACGTCGTCGACGCGCCCTACGGCGAACTCCTGCACGGCCTGCGCCACGGCGAACTCGATCTGCTGATCGGCGCCCTGCGCGAGCCGGTGCCGGTCGAGGACGTGGTGCAGGAAGCGCTGTTCGGCGATCCGCTCGCCATCGTCGCCCGCAGCGGCCATCCGCTGGCGAAGAAGAAGCGCATCACCGTGGCCGATCTCGCCGCCTATCCCTGGGTGCTGCCGCGGCGCGGCACGCCGACGCGCGACCATTTCGACGCCCTGTTCGACGGCAGCGCGCCGCCGCGCGGCGGCCTGGTCGAGTCGAGCTCGGTGGTGCTGATCTGCGGCCTGCTGCTCGACAGCGACCGCCTGACGCTGATCTCGCGCCAGCAGGTGCTGCGCGAAGAGGAGCAGGGACTATTGACGACCCTGCCCTACGACATGAGCCGTACGCGGCGCCCGATCGGCCTCACCACGCGCCGCAACTGGCGGCCGACGGCGACCCAAAGTCGCTTTCTCGATCTGGTGCGAGCCGCAGCGGGGGCGGTGCGCCAAGGCTGAGCGACGCAAGGGGCGCCGTCGCGTGGACGCCGGAGGGGCGCGTCCGTCCGCATCAAGACGCCGCGATCCGGGCCAGCAGGCCGATGCCCGGCGTCGGGCGGCAGAACTCGCTGCGCAGGATCTCGTCGCGGCTGGCGACGACGGCGAAGCCCGCCGCCGCGAGTTGCCGGGCGACGTAGTCGCGGCTGTGGGCGTAGCGGCCGCTGGGATCGAGGCGGTAGGGTGGTGCCGCGCCGGCGGCTTCCTCGATGGTGAAGGCGAACGCGCCGCCCGGCCGCAATGCGCGAGCGGCCGCCGCAAACAGCGCACTGAGGTCGCCGAAGTAGATCAGGGTGTCGGCCATGGCGATCAGATCGAAGCTGCCCGTGCGCTCTCGCAGGAAGGCGACGAGTTCGGCCGCGGCGAGTTCGTCGTAGTGCCCGCGCTGGCGCGCCTTGTCCAGCATGCGTGGAGAGAGGTCGACGCCGCTCAGGCGCCGCGCATAGGGCGCCAGCACGGGAGCGCACAGCCCCGTGCCGCAGCCGCCGTCGAGGACGTCGAGGCGGCGCTCCGCCGCCGCCTGGCCGTCGAGCAGGGCGGCAATGATGGCGGGCCCGCGATAGGACAGGGTGCCGATCAGCTTGTCGTCGAAGCTGTCGGCCATCTCGTCGAACAGCGCCGTCAGGAAGCCGTCCGAGGCCCTGGCCGGCACGTCCTGCCCCGTGCAGGCGGCGAGTTGGTGGCGGGCGATTTCGTTGCCGGGCTCGGCGCTTAGCCAGGCGCGGTAGCAAGCGGCGGCCTCGTCGATGCGGCCCAGCCGGTAATAGGCGATGCCCAGCATGCGCGGCGGCTTGCCGTCCAGCGGCGGCAGCACGTAGGCGCGGCAGGCGAACAGCGACGACTCCTCGGCGCGACCCGTTTCCGCCAGCAGGGCGGCGAGGTTGCCAAGGGCCGGCGCGAAATCGGCGTCGCCGCGCAGCGCGCTGCGGTAGGCGTCTTCGGCGCCGGCGGTGTCGCCTTGGCGCTGGAGGACGGCCCCCAGGTTGTTCCAGACGTTGGCGTCGGCATCGTCCAATTGCAGCGCCAGACGGAAGGCCGTCGCGGCATTGGCGAGATCGCCGACCTGGACCAGGACGTTGCCGAGATCGTTGCAGCGCGAGGCGCTGCCGGCGTCGAGGTCGAGCGCGCGCAGGATCAGCGGCATGCCCTC
>JACRPB010000162.1 GCA_016214175.1 Rhodocyclales bacterium | reverse complement strand
AATCGCCGCCGCCTCGCAGGAACAGTCGGCCGGCGTCGGCCAGATCAACGGCGCCATGGGGCAACTGAACAAGGCGACGCAGCAGAACGCCTCGGCCTCAGAGGAACTCGCCGCCACCGCCGAGGAGATGGGCGGCCAGGCCGGACAGCTCCAGGAACTCATGAGCTTTTTCAGGATCGAGGGCACCGCCGCCCCGGCCGCGCGGTCGCACGCAGCGGCCAGCGCCGTCGCCAAGGCTTCCCGCCCTGCGCCGCAGCCGCAGGCGGCGGCATCCGCCGAGCGGGACTTCGAGCGTTTCTGAACGGGAGCATCGTCATGGCAAACCCGGTCCAAACCCAAGCCGCCAGCGCCGCCGCTGCCACCGCCGTCGCCGCACGGCAACTGACCGCGTCGGGCGAGGCCAATCAATACCTGACCTTCACCCTCGGCGGCGAGATGTTCGCCGTCGGCATCCTCAACGTCAAGGAGATCATCGAGTACGGCAGCCTCACCGAGATTCCGATGATGCCGATCTTCATCCGCGGCGTCATCAACTTGCGCGGCGCCGTAGTGCCGGTCATCGATCTTGCCGCGCGCTTCGGCGGCAAGACCACCGCGATCGGTCGCCGCACTTGCATCGTCATCGTCGAGTTGCAGCAGGAGGAAGGCCACCACGACGTCGGCATCATGGTCGATGCCGTCTCCGAAGTGCTCGAAATTCCCGGCAAGGAAATCGAGCCGCCGCCCGCCTTCGGCGCCCGCATCCGCACCGACTTCATCGCCGGCATGGGCAAGGTCAATCAGAAGTTCGTCATCATCCTCGACATCATGCGCGTGCTTTCGGTCGACGAAATGGCCACGATTGCGAATATTGGCGGAGCTTCGCCGCAAGCCATCGAGGCCGCTGCAGCGAACTGAAGATTGCATTCTCGGGAGTGAGTCATGACAGTACGCAATATCTTGTTCGCATCGACGCTGTTTAGTCTGCTCTTGCTTGCTGCCCTACTGACGATGGTGTGGATGGGCTTCACGAGCAGCGTCGAAGCCACCCGCCACGAACACAAGGTCACGCAACCCGCGGTTGCCGCGATGCAGTCCACCCGCTTCCACGTGGTGCAGATCCAGCAATTCCTCACCGACGTCTCGGCGACCGGTGACGAAGACGGACTCGTCGACGCGGCAGAAAACCGCAAGGAAGCGCGCCAGTCTCTGGAGCAATTGGCGACCCTGCTACCGGAACAGAAGTCCGAGATTAGCCACATCATGGCGTTGTTGGACACCTTCCACGAAACCGGTGTGCTGATGGCCAAGGCTTACGTCGCGCGCGGGCGCGAAGCCGGAAACGCGTTGATGAAACAGCCGGAGACAGGCTTCGACGCGCGCGCCGAGGCGTTGACCGTCCGCCTGGAAACGCTGGAAACGCAATTGCGCGAACGCATGCAGCAGACTGCGGCAGCCACCGAGGACAGCATACAGAACGCCCGGCTGACGACGCTGCTGCTCGGGCTCGGCGCCGCCATCCTTTCCATCGCATCGGGCGCCGTGCTGCTGCGCATGCTGATGCGCCTGCTCGGCGGCGAACCCCATTACGCGGCGGAAGTCGCCCAGCGTATCGCCGACGGCAATCTGGGCACGGAGGTGGCAACCCGTCCTGGAGACGGCGATAGCCTGCTCGCCCACCTGAAGCTCATGAAGGAAAAGCTCGCCGCCGTGATTTCCCATGTCAACGAATCGGCAGTCGCACTGGAATCCTCGTCCAGCCAGATATCGGCCACGGCCCAGTCGCTCTCCCAGGCGTCATCAGAGCAGGCGGCCGCCGTCGAGCAGACCTCGGCTTCCATCGAGCAAATGACCGCGTCCATCAACCAGAATACCGAGAACGCCACGGTCACCGACAGGATGGCATCTAGCTCGGCGACGGAAGCGGCCGCGGGTGGCAGCGCCGTCAAGGAAACCGTCGCCGCCATGCAGCAGATCGCCGGCAAGATCGGCATCATCGACGACATCGCCTACCAGACCAACCTGCTGGCGCTCAACGCCGCCATCGAAGCTGCCCGTGCCGGCGAGCATGGCAAAGGCTTCGCAGTGGTCGCCGCCGAAGTGCGCAAACTCGCCGAGCGCTCGCAGATCGCTGCCCAGGAGATCGGCGAACTCGCCGGCTCCTCGGTAAAAATGGCCGAACGGGCCGGCAAGTTCCTCGACGAAATGGTGCCCACAATAGCGAGGACTTCCGGCTTGGTGCAGGAAATCGCCGCGGCATCTCACGAGCAGTCTTCCGGTGTCGGCCAGATCAACGGCGCCATGGGCCAGCTCAACAAGGCAACGCAACAAAACGCCGCCGCTTCGGAAGAGCTCGCCGCCACCGCAGAAGAGATGGGCGGCCAGGCCAAGCAGTTGGAGCAATTGATGGCCTTCTTCAGATTCGATACCGCCTAGCCGACGCAGGGGGAAGACCTCGGCGACAGACTGCGGGGTAAGTAGCCCAACGACTTACGAACTCGCTTCACCGGGTTTGTGCTCCACGTCCGGCAGCGATGGGGTCGGCTCCGGTATCCGTATTGCAAGCACTTTGTCGACACGCTTACCGTCGAGGTCAACCACCTCCATGCGCCAGTCTTCCCAGGTTGCAACGTCCCCGGTCTGGGGCAGGCGTTCCAGCAACAGCATCATGAGTCCACTCAAGGTGTGGTAGCGCCCTTTGTCTTCTTCGGGGACGGCCCGCAGTTCCAGCCGATCCTTGAGTTCGGGGACCGGGATCATTCCGTCGAGCAGCCAGGAGCCATCTTCCCGCTGCACGGCCCAGGCATCCTCCTGGTTGCGCGGCTTGAATTCGCCAGTCACGGCCTCCAGCACATCCTGAAGGGTCACGAGGCCCAGCACCTCGCCGTATTCATCGACGACGATCACCATTTGGGTGCCCGACGCCCGGAAATGCCCGAGCAAATCCATACCGTTCAGCGTTTCCGGAACGAACACCGCCGGCTGTAGCTGGGCGGCAAGATCTGTGAAGCCGCCCCGCAACGTCTGGTTGAGCAATTGCTTGGCATTGACGATGCCCAATATGTCTTGCAATCCGCCGCGACACACCGGGAAACGAGAATGCTCCGAGTCCGTGACCCACTTCAGGTTCGCCTCAAGGGGAAGATCGACATCGAGGTAAACGATATCGGCGCGCGGAATCATCAACGAACCGATCTGCCGATCGTCGAGGCGGAAGACGTTGCGTACCATTTCGTGCTCCTGCCGCTCGATCACTCCCGCCTCGGAACCTTCCTCGATCATGGCGTGGATTTCCTCCTCCGTGACGCCTTGTTCCGCCTGTTGGCGCTGTCCCAGTAGGCGAAGAATCGTGTCGGTGGAGATCGAGAGCAGGCGCACGAAGGGACGGGTAAACAGCGCCAGGAACTGCATCGGCCGCGCCACCAGGCGCGCGATTCCCTCGGGATTGAACTGGGCGATGCGCTTGGGCACCAGTTCGCCAATCACGATGGAGACGAAAGTGATGCCCACCACCACAAGCCCGGTCGCCGCGATATTGCTCGCTTCATGATCCATACCCAGCGCCTGGAGCCGGACGGCCAGCGGCACCGCCAGCACCGCTTCGCCGACGATGCCGTTGAGGATGCCGATGGAGGTGATGCCGATCTGGATGGTGGACAGGAAGCGCGTCGGTTCGTCATGGAGCCTGATGGCCACGGCGGCGGCGCTGTCGCCGTCGTCGGCCAGCCGCACCAAGCGGGCACGACGGGCGGTGACGAGGGCGATCTCGGACATGGCGAAGGCGCCGTTGAGCAGGACGAGGGCGATCAGGAAGAGAATTTCCATGGCGGAGTATCCGGGATGATTCATTGGTGGAAAGCCCCGGCATTGTCGCCGAACCAGCGAGCCGTGTCACTGCCGCTGCCGCGATGCGCGCCACCTTCTTCAGCGGCGTATCGGCACACCAGGCATAGAGTGCTTCGTACATGACCATGCCGTGCTTCACGGGTGATCCATTTCATGATGCGCGCCTCACAGGAACGCGGAATATCCGAGGCCGAACAGCGCGCAAGCGCCGATGACCCTCATGATGTCAGCCTTGTATTTCCACAAGGCGACGAAGCAGGCGATGGCGATGACGACCGGAATCGCGTCGAACGGGCCGGAGAAGGGTGCGGCTGCTGTCGCCTGGGGCCAGAAGGTGTGCCAGGCGAAGAAGACGGCGAGGTTCACGATGACGCCGACCACCGCCGCCGTAATGGCGGTCAGCGGCGCGGTGAACTTCAATTCGCCGCGGGTCGCCTCGACCAGCGGCCCGCCGGCGATGATGAAGAAGAAGCTCGGCAGGAAGGTGAAGAAGGTTGCCACCGTTGCGCCGGCGAGTCCGGCGGCGACCGGGTCGGCGAGCACGCTTTTCGTCACGCCGCCGAGGTAGCCGACCCAGGTGACGATCATGATCAGCGGCCCCGGCGTCGTTTCGCCCAGCGCCAGGCCGTCCATCATCTGCGGGCCGGTGATCCAGCCGAAGTGCTCGACCGCGTTCTGATAGACGTAGGGCAGCACCGCATAGGCGCCGCCGAGGGTGAGGAAGGCCGCCTTGGTGAAGAAATCGCCCATGTCGTATAGCGTGGTCGTGCCGCGCAGGACCAGCATGGCAGCCGCCCAGATTGCCACGAAGACGACGACCACCCACGCGAGCTTGCCCCAGGTGAATTTGGCATGCGCCGGTGGCGGCGTATCGTCGTCGATGATCGCCGGGCCGTAGGCCTGGTTCGAGGCGCCGTGGCCGCCGCCGGCCTTGAACTTGGCCGGCAGCAGCTTGCCGCCGATGGCGCCGAGAACGGCGGCGGCGAGCACGATCCACGGGAAGTCGATGCCGAAGAAGAGAATGCCGACAAAAGCCAGGAGGGCGATGGCGAACAGGGTTTCGTTCTTGATCGAACGCGAGCCGATGCGCCAGGCGGCGAACAACACCACCGCGACGACGGCGGGTTTGATGCCGTAGAAGATGCCCTGCACCGCCGGCACGTTGCCGAAATTCAAGTAGACGCCGGCGAGCAGGGAGAGCAGCACGAAGGCCGGCAGGAAGAACATGACACCGGCCACTATTGCGCCGCGCACGCCGTGCATCAGCCAACTGATGTAGATCGCCAACTGGATCGCTTCCGGCCCGGGCAGCAGCATGCAGTAGTTAAGCGCGTGGAGATAGCGATGCTCGGAGATCCAGCGCCGGCGTTCGACCAGTTCCTGATGCATCATCGATATCTGCCCGGCGGGTCCGCCGAAGCTGATGAAGCCGAGCTTGAGCCAGTATTTGAAGGCTTCGCCCAGTGTCGGCGTCGGCGGTGCAGTCGTGGGGATCGCGGCGTCACTCATGGGAGTTCTCCTGCTGGAAATTCTTGTACAGGTTGTCGAAGAGCCGGCTCGCCTCAATCAGCAACTTGTCGTCGTTGGGCGCGGCGGCACGGGCGCCGGCCAGCACGGCCTCGATGCCTGCCGCTTCGGCCACCGGCACGCCACCGGCATCGAGGCAATGGACGATGCTCGCAATACGGGCGATGGCGGCATCGGCATCGAGGCCGAAGCTTGCCGCCAGCACTTCGAAGGTCACGCGGCCGTCGACGTGGGTGAAACTGGCACCGTCGAAGTCAAAACCCAAGGCCTGCTGCGGGCAGCGTTGCGGGTCGTCGAGCCAGAGGAAGCTCGCCTTCTTGTCGATGAAGCGGCGGATCAGCCAAGCCGAGGCCATGCGGTCCACCCAGAGGTGCTGGCGTGTGGCCCAGGTCCGCCCCTGAAAGTCGGCGGATTCGAGGCGGCGAATCTTTCCCGCAACGCTATGCGGTTCGCCGCTGGCGGCGGCTTCGAGTGCCGCCAGCGCCTCTTCCGCTTGGCGCCTGGCTTCGCCGGGGAAGTAGTCGATGGCCGACAGCGCCGACAATTCCCGGCGCAGGCTGCGCACGACCTTGGCGTCGCCGCTCGCCGCGGCAGCGATGGCGGCCAGCAAGCGGGCGTAATCCTCGCCGCGGTCGAATTGGGCCACGAGTTGCCTCTGTTGGCCTTCGTTGCGTGCGCTCAGCAGGAACAGATCGGCGCTACCCTGCACGCTCTTGACGTCGTCGGCGATCTGCATCAGCGCCACGAAGTGCCGCTCGGATTCCGGCAGCAGATACACGCCGTCGCGCAGGGTGGCGCACCCGAGCGCCTTGAGCGCGCGCCAGACGCGCATACGGCCGGCTGATTGCTGAGTCGGCAGGGTGACGAAGAGGGCGAGAAAGTTCATGTTGTACCGACTGAATACGCTTTAACTGAGTTAACTATATAACCCGTATCGTTCAGTTACAACATATATTTCCATCACGGTGAAGTGAGGTGCGGCCAGACAGCATTCCCATTGGGAACGCGGCCAGCCAGAACGGCGCCGGTTCGCCGAGCAGCGCGATGCTCAGGGCGGCAGGCAATGAAGCGAGTCGAAAGCGGCCGCGGTTCAAGGCCGCAGCGTTCCCACGTCGAACACGATTTGCCCGCTAGCGATAGCGGGATATTTCTTGTGCAGGAGGGCAAGGTCATCGGCCCGCCGATCTTCGACGGCGATCCGCTGGGTGATGCGTTCGCTCAGGTGCAGGGTCAGCCGGCCGATGTAGGTGGCGACGCCGGCCTTGACGCTGAAGCGATAGCTGAAGTCCCTGGGCGGGCCAGAGTCCTTCTCGCCGTAGGCCTTGGGTTCGCTCACCTTCCAGGCATGGAACTCGTAATCGCCGGGCGGCAGGCGCAGGGCGGCCAGCCGGCCGGTAGCCTTGCCGGCGTCGAGGATGTCGAGCGGCTCGCCGGCGTTGGCCTCCTTGACGACGGCGCGATGTTCGGTTTCCCGCTGCGCACTACCGTCCTGCAGCGACCGCGCATGTTGCCGCGCCGAGGCGTAGCGGGCAGTGGCGACGACCGCCTCCTCGCCGCGCGGCGGGACTTCCCTGATCCGGTACTCGAAGCCGGACAGCTTGTCCAAGGGTTTTCCGGTCAAGGTCAGGGAAACAATGGCTAGGCCTTCCGACCGTATTGCGTCCAGGGTGTACGCGGGCGGCAGGTCGGGCGTGGCGGCGCAACCGGCGAGGCCTTTGTCCTTTCAGGGTTACAGGTTTAGCCATCAACCAGCGTGTCGGAGACCCGCCGCCGCCGGCTTTCTCCGCTGCCACTTTCGCCGCGAATAGCGCCGAAGCGCAGATACAGGGCCGGCACCACGATCATGTTGAGCAGCGTCGAGCTGCCCAGTCCGAACAGGATGACGATGGCCATCGGCGACTGGATTTCGCTGCCGGGTTGCCCGGCGGCCAGCGCCAGCGGCACCAGGGCGAGGCCGGCGGCCAGCGCCGTCATCAGGATCGGCACCAGGCGTTCTTCGGCACCGCGCTTGACCGCTTGCAGCGCATCGGTGACGCCCTCGTGTTCGACCAGGTGGTGGATGTGGGCGATCATCATCACGCCGTTGCGCGTGGCGATGCCGAACAGGGTGATGAAGCCGATGATCGATGCCACCGACAGCACGCCGCCGGCGGCGAAGACCCCGGCGACGCCGCCGATGATGGCGAGCGGCAGGTTCAGCATCACCAGCAGCGCGTCGCGCACGGTGCGGAAGGCGACGAACAGCAGCAGGAAGATGCCGACGGTGACCAGGGCGCCGAGCAGCAGCAGCGCCTGCGCCGCCTCCTCGGCGCTTTCGAACTGGCCGCCGTATTCGATGTGATAGCCCGCCGGCAGTTTGACCCCGGCGCCGACTTGAGCGCGGATGTCGGCCACCACGCCGGCCAGATCGCGGCCGGCGACGTTGGCCATCACCACCATCTTGCGCTGCACGTTTTCGCGGCTGATCGAATACGGCGCGCGGTCGTTGCGAATGTCCGCCAGCGCCGCCAAGGGCAGGCGCGCGCCGCTGGCCGTGGTGATCAGCGTGGCGCGGATGGCGTCGAGACTGGCGCGCACTTCGGGATCGAAGCGCACCGTCAGGTCGAAGCTCGCCTGGCCCTGCTGGACGCGCGTGGCGGTGACGCCGGAGAACGCCGCCTCGACGGTTTCCGACACGTCGCGTATCGAGAGGCCATGCCGCGCCAGCGCGTCGCGTTTGAAGCGAATGGTGAGGAAGGGAATGTCGCTTTGCTGCTCGTCGCTGACATCCACGGCCCCCGCAACGCTCTGCACCACGGTCTTGACCTGGGCGGTGAGCTGGCGCAGCTTGCCCAGGTCGGGGCCGAAGATTTTCACCGCGATATTGGAGCGGCTGCCGGAGAGCATGTGGTCGATGCGGTGCGAGATCGGTTGGCCGACGACGATCTGGCTGCCCGGCACGCCGGCGAGATCGGCGCGCAGCGCGGCGAGGAAATCCTCCTTGCTGCGCGCGCCCATTTGCAGCGTCACCTCCATTTCCGAGGCCGACACGTCCATGGCGTGGGGATCGCCCTCGGCGCGGCCGGTGCGCCGCGCCGTGGCCTTGACCTCCGGATGCGAGAGCAGGATTTGTTCGACCATCTGTCCCAGCCGGTCGAATTCTTCCAGGCTGGTGCCCGGCAGCGTGGCGGTGCCGATGGTCAGCGTGCCTTCGTTGAAGTCGGGCAGGAAGGCGCGGCCGGCGAAGGCCAGCGCAGTCAGCGCCAGCGCCAGGGCGACGACGCTGACGGCGGCGACGGCCTGCCAGCGCGTCACCGTGGCATCCAGTACGCGCCGGTAGCCGGCCTTGAGACTATGGATGAAGCGCGGCTCGACGTTCTGGCGCACTATTTTCGATTGCGGCAGGAACAGCGCGGCCAGCACCGGCGTGACGGTGATCGCCACCGCCAGCGAAGCCGCCAGCGACACCACGTAGGCCAGGCCCAGGGGCACCAACAGCCGCCCTTCGACGCCGGAGAGGAAGAACAGCGGCAGGAACACCAGCATGATGATCAGCGTGGCGAAGACGATGGAGCCCTGGATTTCGCGCGCCGCCTGGAACACCACGTGGGGCGCGCCGGCTTGTTCTCCCGCCGGTTTGGCGAGGTTCTCGCGCAGGCGGCGCACGATGTTTTCCACCACGATGATCGCGTCATCGACCAGTGCGCCCAGCGCGATGGCCATGCCGCCCAGTGTCATGGTGTTGATGGTGACGCCGAGCGCCTTCATCGCCAGGATCGCCGCCACCAGCGACAGGGGGATCGCCAGCAGGGTAATGGCGGTGGCGCGCGCCGAGAGCAGGAAGGCGAAGACGATGGCGACGACCAGCACCGCGCCCTCGTAGAGCGCCGTCTTCAGGTTGTCGATGGAAACGTGGATGAAGTCGGCCTGGCGGAAGATGTGGCTTTCGATGTTCATCCCGGCAGGCAGTCCGGCCTGGATTTCGGCCAGCGTGCGGTCGAGGCGCTCGGTCAATTCCAGCGTGTTGGCGCCGGGCTGCTTCTG
>JACRPB010000166.1 GCA_016214175.1 Rhodocyclales bacterium | reverse complement strand
TGGTGGAAGACGATCTCAACTACGAAACGCTCATCATCTGCCCCAAGAACTTGGTGCCGATGTGGAAGAGCTACCGCGAAACCTACGGTTTGCGCGGCCGCGTCATGTCGCTCACCGAGGTCACGCACAAGACCAAGGGACTCAAGGAACTCAGGCGCTATCGCCTGGTGCTGATCGACGAAAGCCACAATCTGCGCAACCGGGAGGGGCGGCGCTACAAGGCGATTACCGAATACATCCGCCAATGCGACTCCCGCGTCATCCTGCTGACCGCAACGCCCTACAACAAGGCACTCACCGATCTGTCGGCCCAGTTGCGCTTGTTCCTCGAAGAGAAGGCTAATCTGGGCATACGGCCCGAGCACTTCATGCGCAAGAAAGGCATCAGCGATGCTCAGTTCGAGCGGCAGTACCAATGTCCGCCCCATTCGATACTCGGACTGGAAAAGAGCGACGAACTCGACGATTGGCGCGAACTGATCCGCCTCTACATGGTGAGGCGCACGCGCAGCTTTATTACGCAGCACTACACGGAGGCCGACGAGAACGGTCGCCGCTACCTGACGGACCGTGAAGGCGGCAGGCGTTACTTTCCCACCCGCCGTCCGTTGTCGCTGACCTTCCCGATCGACGAAGCAGACAAGGACGACCAATACGCGAGCTTGTACTCTGCGGATGTTGTCGATGTCATCAACACTCTCCATCTTTCGCGCTATGGCCTGGGCGGCTATGCGGACACCGCCGCACTGAAGGGCGCGTCCGCTGCCGAACGCAAGCAGATGGAAGACCTAGGCAAAGCCGGCAAGCGCCTGATCGGTTTCTGCCGCACCAACCTGTTCAAGCGCCTGGAGTCGAGCGGCTTCTCCTTCCTGCAATCCCTGGAGCGCCATATCCTGCGCAACGAGATTTACCTCTATGCCATCGATAACGGCCGGGAGCTCCCCATCGGTTCGCTCGACGCCGGCGTACTCGACGCCGAACGTATGGACGAGGATGCCGAAGGCCTCCATGCCGACCAGGAAGACCTGCTCGACGGCATGATCGAGGAAGCCGACGAGGACGCGACCAGCGCCGCGGAGGCCATCTACCGGCAATATGCGGGCGACTTCCGCAAGCGTTTCAAATGGATCAGCCCCACTCTTTTCCGCAAGGAACTGCGTGACCATCTGGCCGAAGACGTAACCCAACTGCGTGCCATCCTCGCGGCCCAAGGCGCATGGAACTCGGCGCGCGACCACAAGCTGGAGCGGCTGAAGAATCTGCTCGACAAGGGCCACGCCAAGGACAAGGTGCTCGTGTTCACCCAGTTTGCCGACACCGCCCGCTACCTGGGCCGCGAACTCGATGCCGCCGGCGTCGCCCAATTGGCGGTCGTCACCGGCGCCTCGGTCGATCCCTATGCCGTTGCCTGCCGTTTCTCGCCGCAGTCCAACAACGCCAGCATCAAGAAAGCCGACGAGTTGCGGGTGCTGGTTTGCACCGACGTTCTGTCCGAAGGGCAGAACCTGCAAGACTGCGCCGTGGTCGTGAACTACGACCTGCCGTGGGCCATCATCCGCTTGATTCAGCGCGCCGGCCGCGTGGATCGCATCGGCCAGGGCGCCGAGGAAATCTGCTGCTATTCCTTCCTCCCGGCCGATGGCGTGGAGCGCCTGATCCGGCTGCGCGCACGCATCACCCAGCGCCTGCGCGAAAATGCCGAAGTGGTCGGCACCGACGAAGCCTTCTTCGAGGACCAGGACGCCGAGGCTCTGCGCAATCTCTACACCGAAAAAACCGGTGCCCTCGACGATCTCGACGACGAGGTCGACCTTGCCTCCTACGCTTGGCAAATCTGGAAGACCGCCACCGAGGACAATCCCGCCCTGGCGCGCGAAGTCGAAGCCCTGCCGCAGGTCGTCTATTCCGCCAAGCGCTTCGTTCCCGATGTTGCGCGCTTTCCATTGTTGGCCGAAACGGCGGGACAGGACGGCGCCCTGGTCTATGTCAAATCGCCCGAAGGCAACGACCACCTGGCCTGGGTAAGAAGCTCCGGCGAAGCGGTGACCGAATCGCAATTCACCATCCTCAAGGCGGCGGAATGCCTGCCCGACGAAGCCGCGCAACCACGGCGCGAAAACCACCACGACCTCGTCGCCGTCGGCCTCAAACTCGCCGTCGCGCAGGACAACGCCGTCGGTGGCGGCTTGGGTCGTCCATCCAGCCCGCGTCGCCGCAGCTACGACCGACTCAAGGAATATGCACGCGGTCTGCGCGGCACCTTGTTTGCCGACGACGAACTCGAACGTGCACTCGACGACATCTATTCCCATCCCCTCCTGGAGAGCGCTGCCGACACCCTCAATCGACTGATGCGCAGCGGCGTCAACGACGAGCAACTAGCCGAAGCGGTCAAGTCGCTGCGCGAAGAAGGCCAGCTAACCTACAACGACGAAGAAGCCGCGCTGCGGGAACCGAAGATCGTTTGTTCGCTGGGCTTGATCGGCGAGAAATGAAGTTTTCCGGCGCTGCTATTCCCGCTGCGGAGTTGGCCAAGGAGGGCGCCTTGGAACCATGGAACTCGTCGCGGTTCCCACTACACGCTGGCGCCGGGAAGGGCGGAGATATGAATAGTTATGGAGAGTCGAGAAGGGTTAACTCCTTGATTTGCAGAAGGCACGCAAAAGTTATAGCGAGAATTATGGCGAGGTATGGATGCCCGCATGCCCGGCCGGGAGCGGCGGAGTAATGGCCAAGCTCGACCTGCCCCTCTTCCAGAAGCATCTTTCCGCCTTCGACTTCAACGCCCTGTTCGTCGAGGTTCTCGGCTGGAACCATCCGCCTGCGGCGGAGCGCCGCTGGCGTGACGACGATGCCAAGGGGGTCGCCTTTCGTCGTCGCATGGTGGCTGAATTGGCGGGCGTCGCGGTGCTGGAAATTGTCGCCGAAGGCGGCTGGCCGGACGAGGCCCAGCGCAAGGCGATCTGGCAGCGCGTCAGCCAGGATCACTACGAAAACCTGCTGATCTTCGTCGACCGCGCGGACAAGGCCAGCCAAAGCCTCTGGTACTGGGTCAAGCGCACCAAAGACGCGGAGACCGGCAAGCCGCGCACCGTCGCCCGCCGCCACGAGTACTTCCGCAAACAGCCCGTCGACCTCTTTGCTTCCAAGCTCCACTGGATGTAGAAAAAACCACCAAGCGTTTCTTCACTGCTTATCAGGATGAACACAAAAACCTGCTCGCAGAAATCGAAGGCATAGACGACGAGCGTGACCGCCGCTGGTATGCCTCGGTCATTCTCAACCGCCTCATGTTCGTTTGGTTCCTGCAAAAGAAGGGTTTCCTCGATGGCGGCGATTACGACTACCTGCCGCGCCAGTTCGCGCAATCGCAGGCGCGTGGCGAAAACCATTTCTTCGGCGAATTCCTCAACGCCCTGTTCTTCGAAGCTTTCGCCCGCCCCGAGGACCAGCGCAGCCCGCAAGCGCGAACGCTGACCGGCAAGATTCCCTATCTCAACGGCGGCCTCTTCCTCCACCACAAGCTGGAACTCGACGCTGCCGGCAAGCCGCGCATCGGCACCACGCTCAAGATCGCGGATGAAGCCTTTGCCGGCGTCTTCAAGGTCTTCTCCGATTTTTCCTGGCATCTGGATGACACGCCCGCCGGCAACCCGGAAGAGATTAACCCCTATGTACTGGGCTACATCTTCGAGAAATACATCAACCAGAAAGCCTTCGGCGCCTACTACACGCGACCGGAAATCACCGGTTACCTGGCCGAGCGCGGCATCCACAAGCTGGTGCTGGAGCGCATCAACGAGCCCGCCGTGCCCGCACTCGGTTTCCCCGCCGTCGACTTCGAGTCGGTGGCCGAACTGCTGGCGCGCAT
>JACRPB010000165.1 GCA_016214175.1 Rhodocyclales bacterium | reverse complement strand
GATGCCGCGGGCGTGCTGATCGTGGCCTTGCGCAACGCCGAGAAGGACTACGGCGTAACCGGCAGCAGCGCGTGCATCGAGACGGCACGCGATACCCTGATCAAGATCGAAACCGTGCGCCGCGTACTCCACGACGCCGCCGCGACCACGGAACTGCCGTTCGTGCGGCAAACCTGCATCGGCGCCGAAACCCTGCTCCACAGCGTCGCCACGTCGATGCGCGCCACCGGCGTGCTCGACACCCACATGCTCGGCGACAGCATCGACGATCCCGAACTGCTGGCGGAAATGCACCTGATCGTGCGCGAAGTCCAGTGGCGCATGCGCAACCTCGCGCGCAACATCTACCTGCGCGCCGAAAGCCAGCCGAGTCCCGACGCGCTGGCGGCGCTGAGCGGGATCATCGAAATGATGGACGGCTGACCGCCGCGCGGCGGCTGCTCAGCCCGTCCCGCCGACCGTCAGGCCTTCGATTTTCAGCGTCGGCTGGCCGACGCCCACCGGCACGCTCTGGCCTTCCTTGCCGCAGGTGCCGACGCCCGGATCGAGCGCCATGTCGTTGCCGATCATGGTAACGCGCTTGAGCACATCGGGGCCGTTGCCGATCAGCGTCGCCCCCTTCACCGGCGTCGTGATCTTGCCGTTCTCGATCAAATAGGCTTCGGCCGCGGAGAAGACGAATTTGCCGCTGGTAATGTCCACCTGGCCGCCGCCGAAGTTGGCGGCATAGAGGCCCTTCTTCACCGAGGCGATGATTTCCTCGGGCGGGGTTGCCTTCGTCGTCGATGGACAGCGAGCCGCGGCGGTCGGGAATGGTACCGTCGTCGACGACCGTGACGCCCTTCGCCGCCACGTATTCGCCGACGCGGCCGGCGAAGGCCGAACTGCCCTTGCGGTTGAAGTCGCCCTCCAGGCCGTGGCCGATGGCTTCGTGCAGCAGGATGCCGGGCCAGCCGGCGCCGAGGACGACGGTCATGCTGCCGGCCGGCGCCGGTTTCGCGCGCAGGTTGGTGGCGGCCTGATGCACGGCCTTTTGCGCGTAATCGCGCAGGCGCTCGTCGGTGAAGTAGGAATAGTCGTAACGCCCGCCGCCGCCGGCCGAACCTTGTTCGCGGCGTCCCTGCTCCTGCATGATCACGGTCAGCGAGACGCGCACCAGCGGCCGCACGTCGGCCGCCAGGTGGCCGTCGGACCGCATCACCAGCACCACTTCCCAGGAACCGGCGACACCGGCCATGACTTCGCTGACGCGGCTGTCGGCACTGCGGGCGAAGCCTTCCAGGCGTTCCAGCAGGCGCACCTTGTCGGCGTCGGCCAGCGAGGCGATCGGATCGCGGGCGCCGTAGAGCGCCGGCACGCTGCGCCGCCCGAGCGCCGGTACGACGCCCTGAGCGCCCTGCGCGGCGATGGCGCGCGTCGCCTTCGAGGCGGACTCCAACGCCGGCAGGCTGATCTCGTCGGAATAGGCGAAAGCGGTCTTTTCGCCGGCGATGGCGCGCACGCCGACGCCCTGCTCGATGTTGAAGCTGCCCGACTTGACGATGCCTTCCTCCAGGCTCCAGGCCTCGGAGCGGGCATACTGGAAATAGAGGTCGGCGTAGTCGACGCGATGGTCGAAAATCTGGCCGAAGACGCCGGAAAGCTTGGCCGGCGTCAGATCGTAAGGCGCCAGCAGGCATTGCTCGGCGGTGTGGTAAAGCGAAGGGGATGCGCTCATTTGGTTTTCCGTTGGGTTCCTACTTCGGCAACGCGCGCCGAGTCTAGTTCCGGGGCGATGGCAGCGGCTTTCTCGATAGGCGCCGCGCGGCAGTCAGCGTAGCACGGTTCGCGCCTAGGGCCTGTTCTCATTCAGGCGACGTGTGCGACGGGGCGATTTTGGCCGCAGGGCAAGGCGCGACCGACGCGATGTGGTTGTTCCACATGAGGAGGGAGTAACGCCGCCATGCGGCCAAAAGCGCCCCGTCCCTTCGGGTTGCGGCCAAATGCGGCGTCCGCTTTGTCGCTCGGCTCGGCAAGGGGATTGGCCATTGCCTTCACCTCGCTTCGCGCGGCCATCCGCATTTGGCCGCAACGCATCACGCCGACTGAATGAGAACAGGCCCTAGCGCTTTCCGGAGGGATTGCGGGCCACCGGGTCGCGCGTCACCGCCAGCAGGGCCGCCTCGGTGCGGCTGCGTACCCGCAGTTTCTGGAGCACCAGGGTGACGTAGTGCTTCACGGTCTTTTCCGACAAGTGCAACTGGTCGCCGATCTCGCGGTTGGTAAGCCCCTTCGAAATGAGGTCGAGGACGGCGCTCTCGCGCCCGGTCAGTTCGTTGACCGGATCTTCCTGGCGCGGACGCGAAAACTCGAATATGAGTTCCGCCGCGAGTGTCGGGGTAATGAAGGTCTCGCCGTCGGCGATGCGGCGAATCGCGGCGCGCAGGTCGCTCGCCGACACACCCTTCAGCACATAACCGTGGGCGCCGGCCTTGAGGGCGGCGAACAAGGCGTCGCGGTCCTCGGAGACCGTCAGCATGACGATGCGGACACCGTTGTCGAGGGCCGCAATTTCGGCGGCGGCGGCGACGCCGCCCATTTTCGGCATCGAGATGTCGAGGATGACGACGTCCGGCTTCAACTGGCGCACCAGCTCTATCGTCTCCTCGGCGCTGCCGGCCTGGGCAATCACTTCCAGGTCGGCTTCCGCCCCGAGCGAGAGGGCGACGCCGTCGCGGAACAGGGGGTGGTCGTCGGCGAGCAGGATGCGGATGGGTTCAGACATTCACTATTTCCTCGGCAGATAAGGGTAGCCAGGCTTGTATGCGCGTCCCGCGGCCGGGGGCGGAGTCGATGGCGATGCGTCCGCCCAGAAGCTGGACGCGCTCCGACAGGAGGGCAAGTCCCAGCCGGCCGGATTCCTCCGCCTTTGCGACGTCGAAACCCGGTCCCTGATCGGACACTTCGATACAAACGTTGCCGTCGGCGAAACCGAGGCGCACCCGCTGCGCGCAGCCCCGCGCATGCCACCAGCCGTTGGCCAGGGTTTCCTGAATCATGCGGTAGGCGGTGATCTTCACCGCCATCGACGCATGTTCGGCCGCCGCGTCGTCGATGTCGACCGCGACCTGCTGCTCGTACTTGCGCTCGAAATCCTGAACCGCGCGCTCGACCGTGGCGGCCAGCGAGAGGTGGCCCATGCCGGGCGGAATGCGCAGGCTGGAGGCGATGGATCGCAAGTCCTCCAGCGAAGCGTTGAGGGCCGCGCGTAGCGTCGCGGTGTCCTTGCTGCGCTTGTCGCTCGCCATGCTGCAGCCGACGCAGGGCTCGGCGATGCTTTCGAAACGCAGCAGGGCCAGCGCCAGATCCTGCGCCGGCCCGTCGTGAAGGTGCGCCGCGGTCCGCTGCACGAAGCTTTCGTTGAGTGCGGTGGTACGGGCGCCGGCTTCGCGCAGCCGCTCCTGCATGCGCTCGTTCTCGGCGAGCATGACGTCGCGCTGCGCCAGTTGGGCGCGCAGGTTGCGCTGCTGCTCGACGATGGTGCTGTTGGCGCGATGCACCAGGCCGTGCAGCAGCGCCCACATGCCGGCCGCGCCGAGCATGACGACCCACCAACTGCGCTGCTGCGCGTTGCGGATGTCGCGTTCGAGATTTTCCATCGTGTAATAGAACTCTGCAACGGCCACCACTCCATCGCCGCCCGGAGCGCGCACCGGCACGAAGACTTCGAGCAGCCGTGCGCCGAGTCCGCGGTCCTGCGCATGGCTGACTTCGCCGAGATCCGTGACGTGTCCCTGTAGTTCGCCGCGGAACGCCGCGGCCAGTCGGTCGCCGATGCCGAAGCGCTGCCCGACCTGGGTGTGGTCGCTGCTGTAGAAAATGGTCCCGTCGGGATGCCAGAACTTGAAGCGGACCACCTTGCGCTGCAATGGCCCGTTCAGGAAAAGCCGGTCGAGAGCGGCATGCGTCGCGCGATCCAGTGTCGGCGTCGACCAATCGCCTTGCTGCGCGGCGACGATGCTCTCCACATAGATGGCCGCGATGGAGATCGCCCGGTTGATGGAGCTGTTTTCGATCTGGCGCCCGACCCAGGTACCGATGACGGCCATGCCCACGACCAGGATCAAGGCCGTGATCAGGAGAAACTGCTGCGTCAGCGTCAGTCTCTCGAATGGCTGTTTCAGGTTCATTGCATAGGGCAAGGGTCAGGCTCCTCGGAGCGCGCGAATTTGAAGCCGCGACAATGGTAGCACGCAGAGTCGGGGCGGCATGCGACCAAAGTCCAATTGTCGCCTGACATTGGCCTTGCCGGCGCAACCGACTAATTTCACTGTGATAACATCCGCCCGCGCGCGGCCTTCGCAGGCTATTTCCGACTGCGTCGCGCCGGAAAAAAACTTAAAACGAGTATGCGGCGGCAACACGCCCCCCGACATACGACCGACGTCCGAGTCGGACGGCATGCGGCTTGAGGATATGAGCGAACACGTCGAGATCGCGATCGTTGGCGCCGGCCCCGGCGGTCTTTCCGCCGCTGCGCGCGCGGCCGCCTGCGGCGTTTCGCATGTCCTGCTGGAAGCCGCGCCGAACGTCGCCAACACCTTGCGCCGCTTCCAGAAGGCCAAGCACGTGATGGCCGAACCCGGCGCCTTGCCGTTGCGCAGTCCCTTGAGCTTCGACGCCGGACCGCGCGAGCGCATCCTCGAAACCTGGGACGAGGAATTGAGCCGCAGCTCGGTCAAGCTGCGCGTGGACGCGCGTGTGATCGCCATCGCCGGCGTGCGCGGCGCATTTCGCGTCGCGCTGGCGTCCGGCGACAGCGTCACCGCCGACCACGTCGTACTCGCCATCGGTCTCCAGGGCAACATCCGCCGGCTCGGCGTCGCCGGCGAGGACCTGCCGCAGGTGCAGTACCAGCTCGACGACCCGGACGACTACCGCGACGAAACCATCGTCGTCGTCGGCGCCGGCGATGCGGCCATCGAGAACGCCCTGGCGCTGATGCGCCACAACGAGGTGATACTCGTCAACCGCAACGAGAGCATCGTCCGGGCGACCGAAGGCAACTTCAGTGCCCTGGCCGCCGCGCTGAAGAAAGGCGAACTCGAATGCCGCCATAACACGGGCGTCGAGCGTATCGCAAGCGGCGAGGCGGAGGGCTTTCCCCTGCTCCTGATCGCCAATACGCCGCAAGGCGTGGAAAAGATCAATTGCCATCGCGTCATCGCCCGCCTCGGCGCCGACCCGCCGCGCCAGTTGCTGGAAAGCTTCGGCATCGCCTTTCCCAACGCCGACCCCGACGCGCTGCCGCGCTTGAGCGCCGACGGCGAGTCGAGCGTGCCCGGCCTTTTCATCGTCGGCGCGCTGGCCGGCTATCCCCTGATCAAGCAGGCGATGAACCAGGGCCAGGACGTGGTCGACCGCATCCTCGGCCGCGCCGTGGAGCCGGTGGACGCACCGCTGCTCAAGGCGAAGCTGGCCGGATTCCGGCATGAGGGTTCGGTCGACGCCTGCCTGGCCGCGATCCAGGACAGCTTGCCGCTGTTCGCCGGGCTTTCCGCCGCCCAGTGGCGCAGCGCCGTACTGGAGAGCGAAATCGTCACGCCGCAGCCGGGAGACATCGTCTTTAGGCGCAACGACTACAGCACGTCGTTCTACTCCATCGTCGCCGGCGAAGTCAGCGCCCGCGTGCCCGACTGGGACGGCGAGATCGTCCTCAAGGCCGGCGATTTCTTCGGCGAAATGGGGTTGATCTCGGGACGCCGCCGCTCGGCGACGATCACGGCGCGAGACAACTGCACGCTGATCGAGACGCCGCGCCGCACCATGATCAAGCTGCTGTCGGTCGAATCGGTACGACGCGGCATCGACCAGGTGGCGATCAAGCGCGCGATACACCGCTACATCGGACTCTTCCTGACGCCGGACGAAGTCGACCACCTGGTGCGCAGCGCCCGCCTCACGCGCTACGAAGCCGGCGCAGTGCTGTTCCGGGAGGGCGACAAGGCCGACGGCCTTTACCTGATCCGGCGCGGCTCGGTCACCGTATCGCGCATGATCGGCGGCCGCGAGGTCGTGCTGTTCTACGCCGCGGCCGGCAGCTACGTCGGCGAAATGGCGCTCGTCG
>JACRPB010000164.1 GCA_016214175.1 Rhodocyclales bacterium | reverse complement strand
TCGGCCAGCGCCTGCTGCTCGACCGCGTGGCCGGGCCAGGTGAGTTCGGCCACGCCCGCGGCGAAGGTCGGTGCCAGGGCCGCCGGCACTACCAGGTAGCCGATGCGCAGCGCCGGGAACAGCATGCGGCTGAAAGTGCCGGCATAGATCACCGGCGCATTTTCCACCAGGCCCTGCATGGCGGCCAGCGGCCTTCCTTCGTGGCGGAAGTCGCTGTCGTAGTCGTCCTCGACGATCCAGGCGCCGCCGGCCGCGGCGCGCCGGATCAGGTCGAGCCTGCGCGGCAGGGAGAGCGTCGCGCCGAGCGGAAATTGATGCGAGGGCGTGACGTGGATCAGCCGCGGCGGATGGCGCTGCCAGTCGCGCGCAGTCGGCGCCATGCCGTCGGCGTCGACGGCGATGGCATGGACGACGAGATCGGCCATGCGGAAGGCGGCGCGCGCGCCGACATAGCCGGGGTTCTCGACCCAGGCGGTGGCGCCGGCGTCGGCCAGCACGCGCGCGCAGGCGTCGAGCCCGGCCTGGGAGCCGGCGGTGACCAGCACCTGCTCGGCCGTGCAGCGCACGCCGCGCGCCGCCAGCAGGTAGTCGGCGATGGCGGCGCGCAAGGCCGGCTCGCCGGCGGCGGCGCCGTAGCCGAGCTGCGCCGGCCCGGCGCGGCGCCAGGCGGCGTTGAGGCAGGCCAGCCACTGCCGGCGCGGGAAGGCGGCGCAGTCGGGAAAGCCGGGTGCGAAGGCGCGGCCGTCGCCGCCGAAGCCCGCGCGGCGCGCCAGTTGCCGCCCGCGCTGCGAAAGATCGGCGGCCGGCATGAGGGCGGCGCGCGGCGCGGCGGCGCGCGCCATGCGCAAGACGCGCGTGCCCTGGCGCGTGCTGGCGAGAAAGCCTTCGGCGGCGAGGCGCTCGTAGGCGTAAAGCACGCTGTTGCGGGCAATGCCGAGGTCGCTCGCCAACGCGCGCGACCCCGGCAGGCGCGTGCCGGCGGCGAGCGTGCCGTCGAGGATGGCACCGCGGATCAGGTCGTAAAGCCTTCGCTGGCGCGGCAATGCCGGGTCGGCGTCGAGGCGCGAGAAGAACAGGGCAAAGTCCATGCGTGGCTCCATCGAATATCGATATTCTGGCGCTACCAATGATGCCACGCGGCGGCTATCGTAGGGCCGGACTTTCAACCTGGAGAAACACATGAGCCATGACAAGACTTCCGCTGCGCCCTCGTCGCGCACGCGCATCCGGCGCCGCAGCGAGCGCGCCCATTACGACGCGGATACGGTCGCCGCCATCGCCGCGTCGGCGCTGGTCTGCCACGTCGCCTTCGCCGATGACGCGGGCGTGCATTGCATCCCGACCTCGTGCTGGTGCCACGATGGGCACTTGTACATTCACGGCGCGCACGGCAGCCGCATGCTGCAAGCGCTTGCCGCCGGCGAGGCCAGTGTCGCGCTGACCCACGTCGACGGTCTGGTGCTGGCGCGCTCGGCCTTCCACCATTCGATGAACTACCGTTCGGTGGTGGCCTACGGCCGCTTCGAGCCGGTGACGGATGCGGACGAGAAGCTGGCGGCCTTCGCCGCCTACATCGAGATGCTGGCGCCCGGCCGCTGGGCGCAGGTGCGCCAGCCGGGGCGCAAGGAGCTGGCGGCGACCGCGGTGCTGCGCCTGGCGCTGACCGAGGCCGCGGCCAAGGTGCGCGACTGGGGCGTCAAGGACGACGCCGAGGACATGGCGCTGCCGGTGTGGGCGGGCGTGGTGCCGTTGCGGCTGGCGGCGGGGACGCCGCATCCGGATGCCGGCTGCGAGGGCTTGCCGGCGCCAGTGCATTGGGGTGTGCCGACGGACTGACGCCGCAGAAAGTCGCCATGGCGACGCGCTTTGCGGCATAGAATGGCCGCACCTTGATAGTGCGTTGGCCTTTGGCGCCCGATGTCGGCTTGGTGCGCATGCCTGTGCCGGATCGAGCGCTTACGCCGCCACGCCAACTCGGAGAACTGCCAGAATGGACCAACCGGCCGCCGCGAAGGCGTTGTTGCTGATTGTGGACGATATGCCGGTGAATCTGAGCATGCTCGGCGAGTTGTTGCGCGGGGCCGGCTACCGGGTGAAGGTCGCCAATTCGGGACGTCTGGCGCTGCGCTACGCGGCGCAGGAGCCGCATCCCGACCTGATCCTGCTCGACGTGATGATGCCGGGCATGGATGGCTACGAGGTGCTGAAGAAGCTGCGGCAAGACGCCGCCACGCGCGAAATTTCGGTCATCTTTCTCACTGCGCTCGACGACGATCGCGACGAGGAACGCGGCTTCGAATGCGGCGCCGCCGACTATATCGCCAAGCCGATCAAACCCGCCGTGGTGCTGGCGCGCGTGCGCAGCCAACTGCTGGCCAAGCAGGCCGGCGACTGGCTGCGTGACCAGAACGCCGCCCTCGAGGCCGAGGTGGCGCGGCGCATGGATGAGAACGAACGCATCCAGACCGTCAGCATCCGGGCGCTGGCGCATCTCGCCGAGACGCGCGATCCCGAAACGGGCAACCACATCCTGCGCACGCAAAGCTACGTGCGCCAACTGGCCATGCTGCTGGCCGGTCATGCGCGCTTTGCGCCGGTTCTCGCCGAACCCTACGTCGACATGCTGGCGCGCTCCGCCCCCTTGCACGACATCGGCAAGGTCGGCATACCCGACCATATTCTGCTCAAGCCGGGCAAGCTTTCGGCCGAAGAGTGGGCGATCATGAAGACCCATGCCCAACTGGGTAGCGATGCCATCGGGCTGGCCGAGCAGGATATCGACCAGCCGGTGGAGTTTCTGGCGCTGGCCAAGGAGATTGCCCGCTGGCACCACGAGCGCTGGGACGGCGGCGGTTATCCCGACGGTCTCGTCGGCGAGGCGATTCCCGTCTCCGCCCGGCTCATGGCGCTGGCCGACGTTTTCGATGCCCTGATCTCGCCGCGCGTGTACAAGCCGCCGCTGCCTGCCGCCGAAGCCAGGGCCATCATCGCCGCCGAACGCGGCCGCCAGTTCGACCCGGACGTGACGGACGCCTTTCTCGACCACTTCGCCGCCTTCGTCGCGATTGCCGACATGCATCGCGAGCGCGGCTGACCGCGACTCGCCGCAGCGACCGCCAATGAAACCCGCGCCCACCGTGCCGCCAACAACCGCCGCCACCGCAGATGCGCCTGTTGCCATCGACGCTGGCGGCAAGCCGGCACGGACGCTGCACATTCTCGTCGTCGTCGTCATCGCCGGTCTCGTCGTCAGCCTGGCCGCTTTCTCGTTCTGGCAGGAGAAACAGCGCTATCGCGAACGCGCCACCGTGGCGACGCAGAACATTTCGCGCCTACTCGACCAGAACATCAGCGGCGTCTTCGACAAGGTCGACATCGTGCTGCGCGCCAGCACGTTTCATTTCCACGACGAGATGGCGCGTGGCCGGCTCGACGAAGCCCGCTTGGACGTCTACCTGACGCAGCGGGAATCGCTGGTACCGGAGGGCGTCAAGTTGCGCATCGCCGACAAGAACGGCGTCGTCCGCTACGGCACCGGCATCCCGAAAGGGCAGCGCCTGCAGATCGGCGACCGCGACTATTTCATCCGCGCCCGCGACGATCCGGCCGGCGCCCTGATCGTTACGGGTCCGCTGTTCACGCGCCTCACCAAGGAATGGGTGATCGTTCTCGCGCGGCGCCTGACCGCGCTCGACGGCTCGTTCGCCGGCGTCATCTACGCCATCCACCCCACCGTCGGCTTCCAAGGCATCCTCGGTTCGGCGGCGCTTGGCCCCAACGGCGCCGCCACCATCCGCACTACCGACCTCGCCCTCGTGCACCGCTTCCCCGACACCAAGGACGCCGTCGGCACCAACAAGGTTTCGCCGCAGTTGCGCGACGTCGTGCAGGCCCATCCGGCGGACGGCGCGTACATCGCCGCCACCGCCATCGACGGCATCGAACGCAGCAATGCCTACCGCCGGCTGGAGCGCTACCCGTTCTATGTCATCGTCGGCCTCGCCACCGACGACTACCTCGGCCAATGGCAGGACAACGTGCTGCTGCTGTCCGGTCTGGCGGCGCTGACGATCCTGGTCACGACCCTGGCGGCGGTGCTTGTCTATCGCAGCACGCGCCGCCTCGCCGCCGACATCGAACGACGCAAGCGCATCCAGCGCCAGCTCGAAATCCTCGACCGCGCCACCAACACTTCGAACGACGCGATTTTCCTGCACGACGAAACGCTGCGCTTCATCTACGTCAACGAAACCGCTTGCCGTACGCTCGGCTACAGCCGCGGCGAGCTGCTGACCATGGCGCCGCCCGACATCGATCCCGACGTCACGCAGGAAGCGGCGCTGGCAATGCGCGCGCAGATGCTGGCCGATCGTTGCGCCCTGCACAAGTTCGAGACGCGCCATCGCGCCAAGGACGGCCGCATCTTTCCGGTCGAACTGAGCGCCTCGATGTTCGAATACGATGGCAAGCTCATCGGCTTGTCGGTCGTGCGCGACATCAGCGAACGCAAGCGTACGGACGAAGCGCTGCAGAACAGCGAGCGCCAGTTCCGTACCCTGGCCGAAAACTCGCCCGACGTCATCGTGCGCTACGACCGGGCAGGCCGGCGCGTTTACGTGAACCCGGAGTTCGAGCGCATCAATGGCCTCACCGCGCAGCAGGTGCTCGGCAAGACGCCGGCCGAACTCGCGACCGAACTGGCGCCCATGGCCGAGTACTTCACTGAAAAGCTCATGGCGGCGATGGCATCCGGCACCAGCGTCAAGGTCGACCTGACCTGGATCAAGGACGGCAAGACGAAATGCTGGTTCGTGCGCGTCGTGCCCGAATTCGATACCGACGGGCAGGTCGTCAGCGCGCTCACCATCTGGAGCGACATCTCGGATCGCAAGGCGATCGAGGAGACCCTGCGCGCCAGCGTGCAGCAGTTCCGCACCCTGGTGCGGACCATGCCGGACCTCGTCTGGCTGAAGGACACCGAAGGCGTGTACCTCAACTGCAACCCGCAATTCGAGCGTTTTTTCGGCGCCAAGGAGACGGACATCGTCGGCAAGACCGACTACGACTTCGTGGATCGAGAACAGGCCGACTTCTTCCGCGAGAACGACCGCATGGCCATGGCCGCCGGCAAGCCTACCGCCAACGAGGAATGGCTGACCTTTGCCGACAACGGCTATCGCGGCCTGTTCGAAGCCGTGAAGACGCCGATGCTGGATCAGGCCGGGAACCCGATCGGCGTGCTCGGCGTTGCACGCGACATCACCGACCGCAAGGCCATCGAGGAACAGTTGCGTAAGCTCTCGCTGGCGGTGGAACAAAGCCCGGAGAGCATCGTCATCACCGACCTCGACGCGCAGATCGAGTACGTCAACGCCGCCTTCGTGCGCAATACCGGCTACAGCCGCGAAGAGGCCATCGGCCAGAACCCGCGGCTGCTGCACTCGGGCAAGACGCCGCCGGAGACTTTCGCCGCGCTCTGGACGGCCCTGAGCCAGGAGCGGTCGTGGAAGGGCGAGTTCCACAACCGGCGCAAGGACGGCAGCGACTACATCGAGATCGCCAGCATTACGCCCATCCGCCAGGCGGACGGCAAGATCACCCACTACCTGGCGGTCAAAGAGGACATCACCGACAAGAAGCACATGGGCGCGGAACTCGACCGCCACCGCCACCATCTCGAGGAACTGGTCGCCGATCGCACCGCGCAATTAGCCGAAGCGCGGGCGCGCGCCGACGCCGCGAATCGGGCGAAGAGCGCCTTCCTCGCCAACATGAGCCACGAAATCCGCACGCCGATGAACGCCATCATCGGCCTCACCCATCTGCTGCGCCGCGCCGATCCGACCGCCGAGCAGGCCGAGCGCCTGACCAAGATCGACACCGCGGCCAAGCATCTGCTCGCCGTCATCAACGACATCCTCGACTTGTCCAAGATCGACGCCGGCCGTTTCGAGCTGGAACAGGCCGACTTCCACCTGGCGAGCATCCTCGACAGCGTGCGCTCCCTGATCGCCGACCAGGCCAAGGCCAAGGGCCTGGCGATCACGGTGGATCCCGACGCGGTGCCGGTCTGGCTGCGGGGCGACGCCACGCGCCTGCGCCAGGCGCTGCTCAACTACGCCAGCAACGCCATCAAGTTCACCGAGCGCGGTTCGATCGCGCTGCGCGCCGTTCTCATCGCCGCGGGCAGCGACGAAATCCATGTGCGCTTCGAAGTGCAGGACACGGGGATCGGCATCGAGGCGGCGAAGCTGCCCAAGCTGTTCGAGGCCTTCGAGCAGGCGGACGTGTCGACGACGCGCCGTTACGGCGGCACCGGTCTCGGTCTGGCCATTACGCGGCGGCTGGCGCTGCTCATGGGCGGCGAGGCCGGCGTCGCCAGCGCGCCCGGCCAGGGCAGCACCTTCTGGTTCACCGCGCGCCTCGGGCGCGGGCACGGCATCATGCCCGCCGCCCCGGCTGAGGACACCACGGATGCGGAAACGGCCTTGCGCCGGCATCATGCCGGCGCGCACGTCCTGCTCGCCGAGGACAATGCCGTCAATCGCGAAGTGGCGCTGGAACTGCTGTACGGCGTAGGCATGGCGGTGGATTCGGCGGTGAACGGCCGCGAGGCGGTCGACAAGGCGCGCGTCGCCGCTTACGACCTGATCCTGATGGACATGCAGATGCCGGAGATGGACGGCGTCGAAGCCACGCGCGCCATCCGCGCCCTGCCGGAGCGGGCGGCGACGCCGATCGTCGCCATGACCGCCAATGCCTTCGACGAGGATCGGCGCAAGTGCGAGGAGGCGGGCATGAACGATTTCGTCGCCACGCCGGTCGATCCGAAGGCCCTCTTCGCCACCTTGCTCAAATGGCTGCCGGCCACGCTGCCGGGACCGGCGGTGGCGCCGGCGGCGGTATCGGCGAGCGGCGCGCAGGCGTCGCTGGAACGCCTGGACGACATTTCGGGATTGGACTGCCGGCGCGGTTCGGCCCGGGTGCTCGGCAACAACACCACCTACCTGAAAGTGCTGGCCCTGTTCTACGGCAGCCACGAGAATGACGCCGCCCGCCTCGCCGCACGTCTGGCCGCCGACGACCTGGCCAGCGTGCGCCAGTTGGCGCATGCGCTGAAAGGTTCCGCCGCCATGGTCGGGGCGCTACGCGTCGCGGAAACCGCTGCCGCCATCCAGGCCGACTGCGATGAGGGCGCAGACATGGAGCGGATCGCGGCCCGCTGCGCCGATCTGGCCGGCGAGCTGCCGACGCTGGCGGCGGCCATCCGGGGGGTGCTGCCGGTGCCGCAAGCGCCGCTCGTCGCCGGCGACGCGGCGCGTCTGGACAAGGTATTGGCGCGCCTCGACGAGCTGCTGGCGACCGGCGTCATCGAGGCCGTCGATCTGGCGCGTGACGAGGCCGCGCTGCTGCAAGCCGCGCTCGGCGGCACCGGGGATCTGCTGCTGGCGCAGATCGAGGCTTTCGACTACGAAGAAGGCCTGGCGCTGCTGCGTACCTGCCGCGCCCGCCTGACGGCATGACGACAACTGCCATCCAGTTCGGGAGATAAGCGTGGAAGACACCTTCAGCGTTTTCGTGGTCGACGACGATCCGGCGGCGCAGCTCATGCTAGTCACCGTGCTGGAAGCGGCCTGTGCCGTCGCGGCCTTCGCTTCCGCCGAGGCCTGTCAGCAGGCGCTGGCAACGGCGCGGCCGAATCTGATCCTGCTCGACATCGGCCTGCCCGGCATGGACGGCTACGCGTTTTGTCGCTGGCTGAAGGACGACGGCGCGCTCAAGGACATCCCCGTCATCTTCGTCTCCGCCCACGACACCATCGACGCCCGTCTCGACGGCTACACGGCGGGCGGCGAGGACTTCATCGTCAAGCCCTTCGCGCCCGAGGAATTGCTGGACAAGGTCAAGGTCGCCCAGCGCATCGTGCGCGACAAGGGATCGCTGCAGGCGCAGGTGCAGGCGGCGGAGGAAATGACCAATCTGGTCCTGACGAGCATGGAGGAATCGGGCGTCATTCTCCAGTTCCTCAGCAAGATCGTCGGCACCGCGTCCGAGCAGGACATCGCCGAAGGCTGCCTGCATGTTCTCAAGTCCTATCGCCTCAAGGGCGCCGTGCAGACCCGCATCGGCGAGCGCTGTTATACCCTGGGCCAGGAAGGGGCGAACCTGCCGCTGGAAGTCGCCGTCGTCAACCACGTCCGGACCATGGAAAGAATTTTCGAATTCAAGACGCGCAGCGTCTTCAATTTCGACCGCATCACGATACTGGTGAACAACATGCCGCTC
>JACRPB010000117.1 GCA_016214175.1 Rhodocyclales bacterium | reverse complement strand
GTGCGGCACCTGTGCGGCGGCCATGGGGGCCGCCCCAGGGGCCTTGCGGGTGCCCTGCGCGGGCCCCGCATCCGTCGCGGGGGCCGCGGGAGCAGCTTCGGCGGCCAGCGCGGCACGCCGCGCGGCGGCGCTGATGCGGTTGGCGCGCTCTTCGACGGCGGCACGGCGGGCCGCGCGCGCGGTGGCGGCGGCCTGCTGGCGCTGCGGCGAGAGCTGGTTCTGCTGGCCGGAAGCGCCCGCGGCCGGCGCGCTGCCGACCTGCGCGTCGCCGACGGAGGCGAAGGCGGCGCCGATGAGGAGCGCGAGCGACTGTTTCCTGAATCCTTGTTGCCTAATCATGTTGTATCTCCTAGTTGGCCGCGCAGCGGCGATGGGGTGCGGTGTTCCGATGTCATGGCGCCGAACGGCTCGCCAGGCTTCTTTTGCGACGTTGAAAGCTTAGGTGCGACGAAATGCCACGTATCTGGGGATACCCCCCCATAGCACAGGGGCACTCCCCCCAAGACGGGGGCGGGTTTCTACGTAGCGGCGTGCGACTCACGGCACGAACCAGCCGGCAGCCGTCGGCCGGCGGCCGCCGGCAGAGAGACTGAGCACATAGGCGCCCTTGGCGGCGAAGCGCTGTCCGGCGCCCAGTGAAATCCGCGGATGCAGCGAAGCCGGCACCGCATCCTCCGGCAAGTCTTCGATGCGCTCCAGGAAGTGCTCGCGCGAGAAGTACTCGCCGATGCCCATGAGGGCCGTGGTCGCGACGGCGGCGGCGAAGTAGGCGTCCGCGCGTACCCTTTCCTCGTCGGTGGCCATGCCCTTCTCGCTCAGCCAGGCGCGCAGCCTTGAGAGGCGCGGCTCCGTTTGCTCCGGCAGGACGAAGGGATGGACCGCGGCCACCTTGCCGTCGAGCGCGGCCGGCACTTCGGGCAGGCCTTCGAGCAGCGTCGACGAGACCGCGACGCGCCGCAGCTTGTCGGCCCAGGGGACGAGCTGGACCAGGTCTGCGCGGTCGCGCCAGACGACGAGGCTGACGCCTTCCGCGCCGCGCAACAGCCCCTCCCAGAAGGCCGCGTCGGGCGGCGCGTCGATGCGGCGGTCCTGAGGCAGCGGCAAGCCGCGACGCGCCAGCGCCTCCCGGAATGCGGCGGCGGCGGCAGCGCCCTTGGCATCGCCGCCGAACACCTGTATCACCGGCCCTGCGAGTCGTGCCGGCTCCAATTCGAGCGCCAGCGCTTCGGCCTCAAGCCGGACGCCGCGCGACAGGTAGAGCGAATAGGCGCCGTCGGCGGCGGCCGGCGGCAAGTCGGTGCTGGGGAAGAAGCACGGCAGCCGGGTCTTTTCGCAGAACTCGTGGATCGGCTGCCAGGAACCGGCGGCAAGCCCGCCCAGCGCCGCGAATACCGGCTGGCGCCGATAGTGCGCTGCCAACTGCCGGGGCCAGTCCTGCGGCGCGCCGCTCAGTTCCCAGACGTGAAGGCGCCATTGCCGCCGCGGCCGCTGCACCCAGTTTCCGCTGTCGTCCTGGCGGCTGACGGTGCGCGACCCGGCATTGCGGTCGTCGAAATAGGCCTGCAGCACTTCTTCCATGGCGCGGCGCTTCGCCGCGGGAACGCCGTCGGTGAGCACCGTGGCGAAATGGATTTCGCGCGCGTCGACGCCCGGCGTAGTGCCGGCGCCGAGCGTCTTGAGGTAGGCGAGCAACGAGGCCATGTCCGCGTCGTCGAGCTCGTAGTGCGGCATCGGCGCCGCGATGGGACGTCCGCCCGCATCGACGCTGTGGCGGATGGCACGGGCCAGGCTGCGGTCGTCGTAGGCCGGCCGCCGCGCCATCCGGGCGACGCTGTTGCCGAAGAAGTGGGTCGCCTCCCAGCCCGGACGGTAGAGGGTGCTGCGAATCACCGGCGGCACCAGGGTTTGCCCTTCGATGCCGCCCATGCCGCTCGACCGGTGGCAGTTGATGCAGGCGGCGCGGCTTGCGGGCAACAGCATGCCCCCCACCGACGCAGCGCGCAGCGCCTTTCCCGAAGGCAGGCGGCCCTCGCGATAGATGCGCTCGCCCGCTGCCGTGTCGGGCGCCGCCATATCGGCTATTGCGGCGGCGACCTGCGCCGGACGCGGTGGCGGCGCCTTGAGCGCGGCGTAGGCCGCCGCCAGATCGACGGCGCCGTAGCCGCTCTCGGCGACGCCGCCGACATGCCGCGCCGCATCGCCGAGCGCCTGCTCCAGCGCGTCGCCGCCGGCGTCCGGAAAGGCCTGGGTCAGCAGGGCGAGCGCTCCCGCCACGTGCGGCGCGGCGAAGGAAGTGCCCGAGACGACGGCGTAGCGCGAGTGGCCGTCGAGCAGACGCGTGGCCGTCTTGACGTTGCTACCCGGTGCCGTGAGCCGCGGATAGGAACTGCCGTCGCAGGCCGAAGGGCCCCGGCTGCTGTAGCCGGCCAGCCGGCCCGCCCGGTCCACCGCGCCGACGCCGACGCTGCCGCCGTTGTTGGCCGGGCTGACGCTGCTGGCGGGCGACGGGCCGTAGTTGCCGCCGGCGAAAGTGAGGCTGATGCCGGCCGCCCGCAGCACCTCGATGTCGGTGGCGAATTCGAGCGAACAGGCGCCGGCCGCGGCCAGCCCCCACGAGTTGTTGACCACGTCCGGCGCATCGTCGGTCGCCGGGTTCCCGTCGGGGTCGAGCACCCACTGAAAGGCGCGATGGATGGCGCTGTAGGCCGCGCTGCCGGTGTCGTCGAATATCTTGGCCGCAATCCAACGCGCGCCGGGCGCGATGCCGATGGGACTGCCGCCGGCCCGGCCGCCGACCATCAGGCCCATGGCCTGGGTGCCGTGCCCGGTGACGTCGTAGGGCGTGGCGTGCTCGCCGTTGGGGTCGAACCAACTGTTGCCGCCGCCGCGCCAGTTGCCTTCGAGGTCGGGGTGGCGGTAGTCCACGCCGGTGTCGAGGCTGGCCACTACCGTGCCGCTGCCGTCGATGCCGAGCGCCCAGAGTTGCGGCGCGCCGACCGCATCGAGATTCCACGGCGCGGCGTCGACGGCCGCGGACTGCGGCAAGGGCGCGGCAGCCGCTTCCTGCGGCGTCGCCGGAAATTGCACCGCCGCGTCGGGGCGGATGCTCTCGACGCCCGACAGCGCTTCGAGTTGCGGGATCAGCCGCGCCGGCACGGCGGCCGCCAGACTGTTGCTGAGCCAGAGCTGGCGCAGATTCCTGGCGCCGCGGATGGCCAGCTTGCGCGCGACGTAGCCCTGCGTCAGCTCGGCCTTGTGGCGCAGCGCGCGCACCAGACGCTCGCGCTGCCCGCGGCTCCGATACTGCGCCAGATCGACGCGATTGGCGAAGCCGATGATGACCGGCACCAGTTCGTTCGGGCCCCGCCCCTCCAGCTCGGCCTTCAGATCGTCGGCGATGGTCGCGGCGACAACGGGAGCCGCAAGGAGCCAGGCCAGCAGCGCGGCGAGAACCGAAATCCCGAGTGTGTTGTGCCTGTTCATGTCCGCAGCTCTCCGATGGCTCGGATTATTCTTGGCACGACAGGTAGCCGCACTGGGGTCTCCCCCGCACCGACGGCGCGGGTTAACCCGTATCGGGGGGTAGGGAAACTACGTAGCGCCGGCGTGCATGAAACTGCTTAGGGCAGACTGGGAGGAGGCAGCCTGATGCTGCGGCGGCGCTATTGCCGGCTCAACATTGCCGCTGGTTCAGGCTTTATCGCTCGGACGCCGCAAAGGCACCCGCTACGAGTTCAATATCCGCGGCAGCGATCTTTGCGCGCCGGGCGACGGCTTTCCAATCGGCCACCACAGCGACGACTTCGTCGATGATTTTCTCGGCGCGGCTTGGTGTCAGACGATAGAACGCCGCCGTTGCCAAAACCGTGAGCAGCGATGGACGGTTATCGACATCGTCGAGATTGAGAACATGGGTCGCCTTGTCGATACTCGGATTGACGTCGAAGGCCGGCGCCAAGCGCCAGCCCCGTAGCCCCAGAATGAAGCCATGATTTCTCAGGTGATCGTCGCGGTTACCGACCGCGACGTTGAATACCACTCGTCGAAACATCTGTTCCAGATCACCATGGATGCGATCGGGATCGCCGCGCCGGGCAAGAAACTCGGCCAATTCCAGGTAACTGGACCCTGCGCCGGCGTCCTTGCCCAACAAGGTCATGGCGGATGCGTAAAACCGCCGCTTGGTCGGATCGCCTGCGGTGGTGGTGGCGCGGTCAAAACGTCGAACGCAGAACGTGTGGTGCCCGCCCTGCCCCAAGCGTTCGACTTTCGCTACCGGCATATCGATTCCGGCCTGCCTTGCCAGCCACCAGGCAACCCCTTCCCAAGCGCCGATATCGCGGTCATCCTCGGCAGAAGGAAACTTGGCAATCCACAACGCTCCGGTCATATCGCAAAAGTTGGCCTTGGGTCGGGCACCACCGAGTGAGGCGCCGGGAGCCACCAGCACGGCGAGCCAGCGCCTCAGTTGATCCAGGTCGTCGATATTCTTGCGCGTCAACTCTTTGGCGATGTTAGCCATCTCCGCCAAACTCGTTACCGGGGGAGCGGCCAGTGCTTCGTCGGCCAGGAAGTTCTCGCTGTCCGGAAAACGGAATCGCAGGGCGCCCTGTCGGGTGATGTCTTGTACCCCAAGCAGGAAATCCCACGCATGGAGTGTTCGCGCGACTCGCCGTTCGTCCTTGGCCTGCAGCGCTTCACGGCTTCGCATCAAGGTTTGCCCCCAACGATCCGGGGACGAGTCGAGAAAGACGCCGAAATTTCCCGCTTCGGGTTTAGGAAAGAATGGCCCGGCGTCAAGCGTCAGTTGCGGATCGATGGCAAACGCGATGTCCTGCTGCGTCAACCAGGTCTTGTCGTAACGAAAGCGCACCTGACCGCGATCATGGGCCAGCGTGCCCAGTCGCTGCGTCGGACACAGGTCGCAATCCAGCCAGACTTCCAGCGACTCGCTCATTTCCGTCGCTTTCTCGGAGCGGGCAAGGCCAAGTCCTGAAGACGGCGTCCCAGCGCATCGTCCCCCGCCACGATGGCGAAATCGTTTTCCAGGCCGTAGATGGCAAGGATACGCAAATAGGTTCCCAGCGTGACCGAAGGGTCTCCGCGTTCGGCTTTGGCCAGCGTCGGCCGGGAAATATTGGCACGCTCGGCAACGACTACCGCAGTTAAACGGCGGCGTAGTCGCGCCAGGCGCAGCCGCTCACCGAAAGCGGCAAGTAGTTTGGCTTCCGCCGGAAATGCGAGGGGAGCTTTGCCAGGCATAGTGAAACCATTATCGACACCACATCTCTATATGTCAATAATGATTAGCATTGACCCAGACCAATTGCTGGTCTTAATTCGCTTGCCCAACAAGAAGACGCATCGCATTCCTCGCCTCGGCCAGGCTCACTCCCACTCGATGGTCGCCGGCGGCTTGCCCGAGATGTCGAAGACGACGCGGTTGATGCCGCGCACTTCGTTGATGATGCGGTTGGAGACTTTGCCGAGCAGATCGTAGGGCAGTTGCGCCCAGCGTGCGGTCATGAAGTCCTGGGTCTCGACGGCGCGCAGCGCGACGACGTACTCGTAGGTGCGGCCGTCGCCCATGACGCCGACCGACTTCACCGGCAGGAAGACGGCGAAGGCCTGGGAGGTCTTTTCGTACCAGTCTGCCGCGCGCAGTTCGTCGATGAAAATGGCGTCGGCGCGGTGCAGCAGTTCGGCGTACTCGTGCTTGACTTCGCCGAGGATGCGCACGCCGAGGCCGGGACCGGGGAAGGGATGGCGATAGACCATTTCGTGCGGCAGGCCCAGCGCCACGCCGAATTCGCGCACCTCGTCCTTGAACAGTTCGCGCAGCGGCTCGCACAGCTTGAGCTTGAGCGTCTCCGGCAGGCCGCCGACATTGTGGTGGCTCTTGATCGCGTGCG
>JACRPB010000149.1 GCA_016214175.1 Rhodocyclales bacterium | reverse complement strand
TTGTCCACCACGGCGGCCTGGGCTTCGGCCAGACTGTCCTTGGCCGTTGCCAGGTGCTCCTGCATGCGGCTGCGGATCTCGGCGACCTTTTCGCCGGCCTGCCCGGCGGTGGCGCGCAGCAGTTCTTCGGTGTCAGCAACCACCACCTTCAGGTCGGCGACGAGTTTTTGTTTGTTGACGATGTCGTTCATGGAACTTCTCCTTGGCGGGGGCAGATAAAATAATGCCCAAGCCTACCGGTTTCGCCTCCTTAGCGCAATGGAATGCCTGCGCCGAGTGTGGTAATTGCATCCGTGATAATCACGTCGGCATCAGCGCTTCGGCGTGCCGCCGCGAATGGAGATATGACGACACCAACTCTCGTTTCAACGCAGGACGCACAGCCGCTTTCCGATGCCGGCCCCATCGTCGGCGGCCGCGTCGAATTGCAACTGCTGACGACGCTCAAGTGCAATCTCAAGTGCACTTATTGCTCGCTCGGCGTCGGTGAAATGCTGGGCTCGCAGACCGAGCTCAAGTACGACATCGACCAGCTCGCCGCCTTCGTCGAGCGACAACTCGCAGGCAAGGAAATCTACGTCACTTTCTACGGCGGCGAACCGACCCTGAACCTCGACATGATGCAGGCCGTGATGCGGCGCTTCCCCGAGTTCCGCTATCAGTTGCAGACCAACGGCACCCTGCTCGACAACCTGCCCGACTGGATGCTGGCGCGCTTCTCCAACGTCCTCGTCTCCATCGACGGCGGCGAGCACACCACCGACGGCTATCGCGGCCGCGGCATCTGGCGGCAGGTGATCAAGAACCTCAACCACGTGCACACGCGCATCGGCGGCACCATCACGGCGCGCGTCACCTGGGGCAATCCGGACACGAGCTTCGAGGAACTCGACGAACTGGCCACCGCCCAGGCGGCGATCGACTACCTCTACTGGCAATTCGTCGCCGACGAGATGTACGACGGCGACTCCATCGACCGCCGCAAGGCCGTCCTGGTCAAGCTCATCGACAAATTCTTCGCCGGCGGCGACGAACTCTACCCGCTGGTGCCGCTGATGGGCATAGTGCGCAACAAGCTGCTGCCGACGCGCGCGCAGGAGCTGTATGCCGGGCAAACCCAGTGCCGCGTGTCGACGCACCTGATCAACGTCATGCCCGACGGCCGCATCTATCCCTGCCCCGACATGATGTACGCGGACGACATGCAGATGGGCGAGATCCAGGGCAACTGGCTGCAACAGAGTCCCTTGCAGCCGACGCCGGCGATGCCTTGCGCGACGTGCGAAGCTTTCCCCTGGTGCCGGCGCAACTGCATGAAGAATCTGTACCTCGGCTACGTCAAGCAGGACGAACGCTACCGGCGAAACGTCGTCGAGCCGATCTGCGAACTCGTCCGTTTCATCGGCCGCGAAATCGACCGCCACGATCCGCACGCCTGGTACGCCGCCCTGCCGCTGCACTTGCGCCGGCGCCTGGTCGACGCCGAAGTGTACGAATACGTCGAGATAATGCCGTAGCCGCTGCGGGCCGCTGGTATTCTGCACCCATGTCTGCCGCTCCCCTCGCCGCCGCCCTGGCCGCTGCCGCCCGAGTCGTCGCCGAGGTCGGCGGCGGGCGCAACGTCGATCAGGCCCTGGCCGCAGCGCACCTGGCGGGCGCCACGCGCGCCGCGGCGCAGAACCTCGCCTATGGCGCGCTGCGCCGCTACGGCCGCGGCGATTTCTTCCTGGCGCGACTGATCGAGCGGCCGCTTGCCGACGCGACCATCCGCGGCCTGCTGCTGTGCGCGCTGCATCGCATCGCCGAGCGGCCGCCCGACGCCCACACCACGGTCGACCAGGCGGTGCGGGCGGCAACCGGCATCGCGCACGGCAAGTTCAAGGGCCTGGTGAACGGCGTGCTGCGCAACTTCCTGCGCCGCCGGTCGGAACTCGAAGCAGCGGCGGACGCCGACGACGTCGCCCGTTTCCAGCATCCGCGCTGGTGGCTCGACCAGTTGATCACCGCCTATCCGCACGCCTGGCAAACCCTCGCCGCCGCCGGCAACGGCCATCCGCCGATGTGCCTGCGGACGAATCGCCGCCAGACCGATGCCGCCGCCTACCACACCGAGCTGCAAGCGGCCGGCATCGCAGCGCGCATCCTCGACGACAGCGCGCTGCTGCTCGACAAGCCGGTCGCCGTCGAGCGCCTGCCGCAGTTCGCCGCCGGCCGCGTTTCGGTGCAGGACTGGGGCGCGCAGCAGGCGGCGCGCCTGATCGACACCGCCGACGGCATGCACGTGCTCGACGCCTGCGCCGCGCCGGGGGGCAAGACCTGCCATCTGCTGGAACGCGCCGATCTCAATCTGCTGGCCCTCGAAGCCGATGCCGGCCGAGCCGTCCGCATCGACGAAAACCTGACGCGGCTGCATCTGGCCGCCGCGGTGAAAGTCGCCGATTGCCGCGCGCCGGCGTCCTGGTGGGACGGCCGCCCATTCGACCGCATTCTCGCCGACGTGCCCTGTTCGGCCTCCGGCGTCGTGCGCCGCCACCCGGACAGCAAATGGCTGCGACGCGCCGGCGATGTCGCCAATTTCGCACGCGTCCAGGCCGAAATCCTCGACGCCCTGTGGCAGGTGCTGGCGCCCGGTGGCAAAATGCTCTACTGCACCTGTTCCGTATTTCCCAGGGAGAACGGGGAACAGGTGGCGGCATTCGCCGCCCGGCACTCCGATGCAAGACGCTTGCCGCTGCAAAGCGCGGGCACCAACGAAAGTCTCGAATGGCAATTGCTGCCCGACGCCGACCATGACGGTTTTTTCTACGCGCTGCTGCAAAAGGCTGCTTAGCGTCTGTCTCGCCGCCTGCCTCTGGCTGGCGGCGGCGCCGCTGCTGGCCGGCAGCATCGAGCCGCAGCGCGCGACGCTGACGGCGGCGGAGGAAGGCTACACGCTTGCGGCCGAGTTCGCCGTCGACCTCGGCCCGCGCCTTGAGGAAGCCGTCACCCGCGGCGTGCCGCTGATGTTCGTGCTCGAATTCGATCTCACCCATCCGCGCTGGTACTGGCCGAGCGAACACATCGCCGCGCGCCGGCTCGAATACCGCCTCGCCTACAACGCCCTGACGCGCCAATACCGGCTGTCGGCCGGTGGCCTCTACCAGAACTTCGGCACCCTGGCCGAAGCTATGCGCGTCATTTCGCGCGTCTCCGACCTGATCGTCTTCGACAAGGCGGCGGTCAAGCCCGGCGAGACCTATAGCGCGGCGGTACGCCTCGCCCTCGACCGCAGCCAACTGCCGAAGCCGCTGCAAGTCGACGCGCTGGCCAACCGCGACTGGCAGGTCGAGGCGAAAATCCTGCGCTGGCAATTCGTGCCCGGCGAGGCGAAATGAAAATCGCCCTGGCCATCATCGCCGCCTTCGGCGCCGTGCTGCTGTACCTGCTGGCGACGGCGAGCGCCAACACCGCCCTCTTCGCCCGCAACTATCCGCTGCTGCTGGGCATCAACGGCGTCGCCGCAGCCGCCCTGCTGGCGCTGGTCGCCTATCAACTGCTGTCGCTCTGGCGCGACTATCGCAAGCGCGTGTTCGGGTCGCGGCTGAAGTCGCGCCTGCTGGTGATGCTGGCGCTGATGGCCGTGCTGCCGGGCGCCCTCGTCTATGCCGTGTCGATGCAATTCGCGGTGAAGAGCATCGACTCCTGGTTCGACGTGCGCGTGGACAACGCGCTCGAAGACGGCCTCAATCTCGGCCGCACCGTGCTCGATACCCTGGAAAGCGAACTGCTCGACAAGGCACAGAGCATGGCCATCGATCTCGGCGAAAGCGCCCTGCCGCGGCCGACCACGCTCAATCGCCTGCGCGAGCAGGGCGGCTTGCAGTCGGTGACGCTGATCGCGCCGTCCGGGCGCGTGCTGGCCAACAGCTCGCAAGACGTCGACAACCTGCTGCCGACGGTGCCGCCGCAATCGCAGTTGCGCCAGGCGCTCCAAGGCCGCGGCGTGGCGCTGGTGGAAGGCGACGCCGCCGCCGGCATCGTGCTGCGCGTGCTGGTGCCGGTGCGCGGCGCCGGATTCGGCGACGAGCCGCGCATCCTGCAACTGACGCAGGCGGTGCCCGCCGCCATCGCCCGCAGCGCCGAAACCGTGGCCGCCACCTACCGCGACTACCAGGAACTCCAGCTCGGCAAGGAAGGCCTGAAGCGCATCTACACCCTGACCCTGACCTTCACGTTGCTGCTCGCCCTGTTCGCCGCCGTGGCGCTGGCCTTTTTTCTCGCCGAACGCCTGGCGCGGCCGCTGCTGATCCTCGCCGACGGCACGCGCGCCGTCGCCGCCGGCGACTTCACGCCGCGCGCCACCCTCGACACCCACGACGAACTCGGCGTCCTCACCCAGTCCTTCAACCAGATGACGAGCCAGCTCGACGAGGCCCGCCGCGAAACCGAAAGCCATCGCAGCCAGCTCGAAGCGACCAGCGCCTATCTCGAAAGCGTGCTCGCCAACCTCTCGGCCGGCGTGTTGACCTTCGACGAGGCCTTCCGCCTGCGCGCCGCCAACCGCGGCGCCGCCACCATCCTCGCCGACGACCTGGCCGGGACCGAAGACCTGCCGCTGGCGGCGTGGCCGCGCCACGGCGCTTTCGCCGCCGCCATCGTCGCCGCCTTCCGCGAGCGCGGCGCCGAGTGGCAGCAGCAACTGGAAATGGAGAACGGCGGCGGCGCGCAGACGCTGCTCCTGCGCGGCTCGACGCTGCCGCCGGCCGGCAGCGGCGGCTATGTCGTGGTCTTCGACGACATCACCCATCTCATTTCCGCCCAGCGCACCGCCGCCTGGGGCGAAGTGGCGCGGCGGCTCGCCCACGAGATCAAGAACCCGCTGACGCCGATCCAGCTTTCCGCCGAGCGCTTGCAGCTCAAGCTCGCCGAAAAGCTCGAACCCGCCGAGCGCAAGATGCTCGAGCGTTCGACGAAAACCATCGTCAGCCAGGTCGAGGCGATGAAGAACATGGTCAACGACTTCCGCGACTACGCGAAGACGCCGCCGCCGGAATTCGCCGCCGTCGACCTCAACGAGTTGGTGCGCGAAGTGCTCGACCTCTACGAGGCTGCCGGCCTGCACATCGTCGCCGATCTGAGCGCCGACCTGCCGCTGCTGCTGGCCGACGCCAACCAGTTGCGCCAGATCCTGCACAATCTTGTCAAGAACGCCAAGGAGGCGGCGGCGGAAGCCGACCCGGCGGCGGCGCCGCAGATCGCCGTGGCGACGCGGCGCGACGAGAAGCGGGCGGTGCTCACCGTCAGCGACAACGGCGCCGGATTTCCGCCGCACATCCTGTCCTGCGCCTTCGAACCCTATGTCACGACCAAGTCGAAAGGCACGGGCCTCGGCCTCGCCATCGTCAAGAAGATCGTAGACGAACACCGCGGCGACGTGCGCCTGGCCAACCGGGCGCAGGGCGGCGCCGAAATCACCATCAGGCTGCCGTTGGCAGCGTAGGAAAAAGCGATGCCACAAATTCTGGTAGTCGACGACGAAATCGGTATCCGCGAACTGCTCTCGGACATCCTGCGCGACGAGGGCCACGACGTGCAGGTCGCCGAGAATGCCGCCATGGCGCGCGTCGCGCGCGAAGCGGCGCGCCCCGACCTGGTGCTGCTCGACATCTGGATGCCCGACACTGACGGCATCACCCTGCTCAAGGAATGGGCCGCCGCCGGCCAACTGACGATGCCGGTGATCATGATGTCCGGTCACGGCACCATCGACACCGCGGTGGAAGCGACCAAGATCGGCGCCCTCGATTTCCTCGAAAAGCCCATCGGCATGCAAAAGCTGCTGGCCGCGATCAAGCGCGGCCTCGAACTCGGGCGCAAGCCGGGGGCCGGCGGCCTGTCGCTCGCCGCCTTTCCGCGGTCCGCCCCGCTCAAGGACTTGAAGAAGCGGCTGGAGCAGGTGGCTTCGAAGAATGCGGCGATCTTGCTGCGCGCCGCGTCCGGCAGCATCGTCGAGCTCGCCGCGCGCAGCCTGCACGTGCCCGGGAAAGCCTGGATCGATCTCGCCCACGACTCGAATCCGCTGACCCTGGAAGCGCTGCAGGCGGCGTCCGGCGGCGTGCTCTACTGCGAAGAGTTGTCGCGCCTGACGCGTTTGCAGCAGAAGAACCTGTTGTTCGCCTTCGAGCGCCTGGAGAAGTCCAACCTGCACCTGGTGGCAGCCACCGCGTGCGACCAGGCCGAACTGATCGCGCACGGCTGGGACGAGGCGGCTGTGCGGCGCCTGTTCGACGTCTGGCTCGGGCTGCCGACGCTGGCCCAGCTCAAGGACGAGATTCCCGAGATCGCCGCCCACCTGCTGCTGCACCTGACCGAAGCCGGCGAGGTGCCGCTGCGCCGCCTGTCGACCTCGGCCCTGAATACCTTGCGCCAGCACGCTTGGCCCGGCGGCTACGCCGAACTGCGGAGCGCCGTGAAATCCCTGGCGCTGGCGGCGCTGGAAGAGGAAATCGCCGCCGAGGACGTCACTCGCCATCTCTTTCCCGGCGCCGCCGTCGACCCCAATCTGCCGCCCGGCCTGCCGCCGGAAGAGATGAACCTGCCGCTGCGCGAGCCGCGCGAGCATTTCGAGCGCATGTATTTCGAGTATCACCTGGCGCGCGAAGGCGGCGCCATGACGCGACTGGCCGAAAAGACCGGCCTCGAACGCACCCATCTCTACCGCAAGCTCAAGGATCTCGGCCTGCGCGCCGGCAAGAGCGGCGGCGAAGAGTCTTAGCGCCGACGCCCAAGACCCGCGCGCCGGCGGCATCCGCGCCGCGCTGCCACGGCTGGCAAAGCCAGCCTTATGGAAACGATCAGAAAACCTGAATGTACTTCTGCGGCGGTCCGCGTAGATTCGCTCCCCACCTTTTCAACTGGCGACGCCCGCCCCCGGCGCCGAAAACCAGCGCAGCATCTCTCAAGGAGACAAGTCATGCAGCCGGTCGCCGAGCCCTGCCAGAAGTGCATGCCGCACGCCCGCACCGAGCGCTCCGTCAGCCAGCAGACGGCGCTCGCCCGCTATCTGGAACTCTTCAAGCGCGGACTCGCCCCGAACATGTGCCAGCAGCACGACGGGGCCTTCTACATCTGTTACGCCGACAAAGCGGCATAACCGCGTCAGCGGCGGACGACGTCCAGCAACTCGATCTCGAATTGCAGCGTGGCATGGGGCGGGATCACGCCGCCGGCGCCGCGCTCGCCGTAGGCGATGCCCGGCGGGCAGGTGAGCTTGGCTTTGCCGCCGGGCTTCATGCGCTGCACGCCCTCGGTCCAGCAGCGGATGACGCGGTTGAGCGGAAACTCGGTAGGCTGGCCGCGCTTGTAGGAACTGTCGAATTCCTTGCCGTCCGGCAAGACGCCCCGGTAATGCACCTTCACCGTGTCGGTGGCGGCCGGGTTGTTGCCGCTGCCCTCTTTCAGCGACAGATAGACGAGCCCGCTCGGGCTGACGACGGCGCCCGCTTCCTTGGCGGCGCTTGCCGCGAATTCGGACTGGGACCAGGCGGGAAGGGCGCAGCAGGCGCACAGGACGGCGATGGTTTTCTTCAAGATAAGGCTCCAGGTTTTTTCGGCCCTGCATGATCCACTGTTCTGCGTCGGCGTGCAATGCGGACGCGGACGCTATCTCAGCACCCATTCTTCGCCGCACTTGCGGCAGCGGGCACGCAGCCAGATCCCGCCGCCATGATTTTCCAGCGTCGGATCACCGCCGTCCGGCAACGGCGCCGGTCCCGAAGACTGCACGCTGAACTTGGCGTAGGCGCGGCAAGCGGGGCAGGTCGCCTGCGCGCCGAGACGCTCCGCGATGTCGAGCAGCACGCGATAGCGCTTCCAGCTATAGAAGGCGAGCACGCTCCCGCCCAACACCAGAAGCGCCCCCGACAGGCGCCAGCCGGCACTCGCCGCCGACACTTCGACGCCGCTGGCAAGAGCGATGACGCTCAGAAACCAGCTCACCAGCCAGGCATGACAATCGATCAACTGCCGCTCATACCAACGCCGAAACCCGTCGGTGCGGATACGATCGAGCGAGGCCACGGCGGCTCCTGCCATTCGGAAGAACTCAGCTTAGGCGCCCGCAGCCGCCGACACAACCGGATCGGCAGCAGGGCCGCGCCCCAAAACACGAATCCGATCGATCGCCGCAATGCGATAATGCGCCCCTGCTCAAGGCCGGACGCCAGCGCCGGCGACCTAGGGGAACCCACTTGCGTATCGTCATTCTCGGCGCCGGCCAGGTCGGCGCCAGCGTCGCCGAGGCCCTGGCCTCGGAAGCCAACGACATCACCATCGTCGACCAGCAGCCAGCCCATCTCGCCGATCTCGCCGACCGGCTCGACGTGCGCACCGTGGTCGGCAACGCCGCGCACCCGTCGGTGCTGCGCCAGGCCGGCATCGAGGATGCCGACATGCTGGTGGCGGTGACCCAGTCGGATCAAACCAACCTCGTCGCCTGCAAGATCGCGCGCAGCCTGTTCAGGGGGCGTTCGAGGCGCTTGAGATCGTCGCGCAGAAGCACTACCGGTTCGAGCTGATCGTCGGCATGGAGGTGACCACGCTGGAAGGGCACCTACTGGCCTACGACCTCAAGCAACCGCTGCGCATGATGAAGCCGCTCGATTGGACGATCCAGGCGATTCGCGACCAGGGCGGCTGGTGCCTGCTGCCGCACCCGATGAGCCCGCTGATCCGCAGCGTCGGCGCGCGCGGCATCCGGCGCGTCATGCGCGAGTTGCGGCGCATGTTGAAGCCGGTGCGCCAGGTGATGATCGCCGGCGCCGGCAACATCGGCGCGCGCGTCGCCGCGCGCCTGGAGAGGGATTACGACGTCAAGCTGGTCGAGCACGACCGCGCGCGCGCCGAGACCGTGGCGACGCGCCTGCCGCGCACGCTGGTACTGTGCGGCGACGCCACCGACGAGAAGCTGCTGACGCAGGAAAACATCGACGAGATGGACATGTTCCTCGCCCTGACCAACGACGACGAGGACAACATCATGGCCTCGTCGCTGGCCAAGCGGCTCGGCTGCAAGCGCGTGCTGGCGCTGATCAACCGCCGCGCCTATGCCGACATGGTGCAGGGCGGCCCCATCGACATCGGCATCTCGCCGGCACAGATCTCGATCGGCTCGCTGCTCGCCCATGTCCGCCGCGCCGACGTCGTCAAGGTGCACAGCCTGCGCCGCGGTGCCGCCGAGGCCCTGGAAATGGTCGCCCACGGCGACCGCCACACCTCGAAAGTGGTCGGCCGCCGCATCGGCGAACTGCCCGACATCAAGGGCGCGCGCATCGCCGCGCTGGTGCGCCGCAGCGACGATACCGAACTGGCGGTCCACGACAACGTGCCGGTCGACGTGCGCGGCTTCACGGTCATCATCCCGCACCACGACACCGTGGTCGCCGCCGAAGACCACGTCATCGTCCTGTGCACGCGCAAGCAGCAGGTGCCGCAGGTGGAAAAGCTGTTCCAGGTCAGCGCCGGCTTCCTCTAGAAACGCGCCGCCATGCTCTATCGCCTGCTTCCCGTCTGCCACGTGCTGGGCATGCTGCTGATGATTTTCAGCATCACCTATCTGATGCCGATCGCGTCGGCGCTGATCTACGCCGACGGCACGCTGATTAACTTTATCGACGCCATGGCGATTGCGGCCTGCTCCGGCTTCCTGATCTGGTTCGCAACACAGCAGCAGAAGCGGGAGCTGAAACCGCGCGACGGCTTTCTACTGGTGACCCTGGCCTGGGTGCTGATGGCGGCCATCGCCACGGTGCCGCTGATGCTGGCCATCGACGGCCTGTCCTTCACCGATGCCTTCTTCGAAACCATGTCGGGGCTGACGACGACCGGGGCGACGACGCTTACCGGCCTGGAGAAGCTGCCGCCGTCGGTGAATCTCTGGCGCCACGAACTCAACTGGCTCGGCGGCATGGGCATCATCGTGCTGGCGGTCGCCATCCTGCCGCTGCTGGGCGTCGGCGGCATGCAGCTCTACAAGGCCGAAACGCCGGGGCCGATGAAGGACTCGAAGCTGACACCGCGCATCGCCAGCACGGCGAAAGCGCTCTGGCTGGTCTATTTCGGCTTCACCGTCGCCTGCATGCTGGCGCTGAAATTGGTCGGCATGAACTGGCTCGACGCCATCTGCCACGCCTTCGCCGCGCTGTCGCTCGGGGGCTTTTCCACCTACGACGCCAGCGTCGGCCAGTTCGACTCGCCGGCGATCGAAGCGGTGCTGATTTTCTTCATGCTCGTCGCCGGCATGAACTTCGCCACCCATTTCGTCGCCTGGCGCGGACGCTCGCTCAAGGCGTATTGGAGCGACGCCGAGGCGAAGGCCTTTGTCGCCCTGATCGTTTCGTCGACCCTGGTGTGCACGCTCTACGTCTTGTCGGCCGGCACCTATGCGGACTTCGCGACCGCGCTGCGCCACGTCGCCTTCAACCTGGTGTCCATCGCCACCGACTGCGGCTTCGCCAGCCAGGACTACGACAAGTGGCCGCCGTTCGTGCCGCTGTGGATGCTGTTCCTGTCCTGCATCGCGGTCTGCTCGGGCTCGACCGGCGGCGGCATCAAGATGGTGCGCACCCTGATTCTCGGCCAACAGGGCCTGATCGAACTCAAGCGCCTGGTGCATCCGCAACTGGTGCTGCCCTTGCGCGTCGGCAGCACCTCCATTGCGCCGAACATCGCGACGGCGGTGCTCGGCTTCATCTTCCTCTACATCCTCGCCGTCGGCGAACTGACCTTCTTCCTCATGGCCAGCGGCCTCGACTTCGTCTCCTCGATCACCGCCGTCGTCGCCTGCATCAACAACGCCGGACCGGGGCTGAACGTGGTCGGCCCAGCGCAGAACTACGGGCCGCTCACCGACTTCCAGACCTGGGTCTGCACCTTCGCCATGCTGCTGGGGCGCCTGGAGGTGCTTTCGGTTTTCGTACTCTTCACGCCGGCCTTCTGGCGCAGATGAGATAATCGGCGCTTTGCCTCCGGAACACTGCCATGGCCCGTCCCAAGAACGACAACTTCCTGCGTGCCCTGCTACGCGAGCCCGTCGACTACACCCCGCTCTGGCTGATGCGCCAGGCCGGCCGCTACCTGCCCGAGTATTGCGAGACGCGCAAGCGCGCCGGCAGCTTCCTGAATCTCTGCAAGAACCCCCACCTCGCCTGCGAAGTCACGCTGCAGCCGCTGGCGCGCTACGGCCTCGACGCGGCGATCCTGTTCTCCGACATCCTCACCGTGCCCGACGCCATGGGGCTGGGCCTCTACTTCGCCGAGGGCGAAGGGCCGAAGTTCGAGCGCCCGCTGCGCGAGGAATGGG
>JACRPB010000148.1 GCA_016214175.1 Rhodocyclales bacterium | reverse complement strand
GTTCTCCGAAGTGAGCCCGCGCCCGCATGACACCGGCTTGGTGACCCTGGCGACGCAACGCCTGTCGGAATTCGAACTCCATGCCCGCGCCATTCTCGGCTTGCCGGTCGACACGAGCCTGCGCCGGCCCGGCGCCTCGGCGGTCATCTACGGCGGCCTGGCGGAAAAGGCCATCGCTTTCGACGGCGTCGAGCAGGCGCTGGCGGTGCCGGAATCCGACCTGCGCCTGTTCGGCAAGCCGGAGAGTTTCCTCAAGCGCCGCATGGGCGTGGCGGTGGCGAACGCGGATACCACCGACGAGGCGCGCGCCCGCGCCAAGCTGGCGGCGAGCCGGGTCAAGCCCGTGAAGACTTGAGCGATTTCGCGCGTCGGCTGAACCGCTGGCACCGGCAGCACGGCCGCCACGACCTGCCGTGGCAGAACACGACCGACCCCTATCGCGTCTGGCTGTCGGAAATCATGCTGCAGCAGACGCAGGTGGCGACGGTGATTCCGTATTACGAGCGCTTCCTCGCGCGCCTGCCGACGCTGGCGGATCTGGCCGCGGCGCCGGTCGCCGAGGTCATGGCCCTATGGAGCGGCCTCGGCTACTACGCCCGCGCGCGCAATCTGCACGCTTGCGCGCGTGCCGTGATGGAGCAGCACGGCGGGGCGTTTCCGCGCGATCCGGCCGACATCGCAAAGCTGCCGGGCATCGGGCGGTCCACGGCGCATGCGATCGCCGTGTTCTGCTTCGGCGCGCGGCAGGCGATCCTCGACGGTAACGTCAAGCGCGTGCTCTGCCGCTGTTTCGGCGTCGACGGTTTTCCGGGGACGCCGCCCGTCGAGCGGCGGCTCTGGGAACTGGCGACGGAACTGTTGCCGCAGACCGATCTCGGTATCTATATCCAGGCGCAGATGGATCTCGGCGCCACCGTCTGCACGCGCGGCAAGCCGCGCTGCGCCGAGTGTCCGCTGGCGCAAGTCTGCATCGCCCGGCGCGACGACCGCGTCGCGGCGCTGCCGCAAGCGAAGCCGCGGCGTGCGCTGCCCGAGCGCGAGACGACGGTGCTGCTGCTCACGCATGCGGGGCGGATATTGCTGGAAGAGCGCCCCGCTGCCGGCATCTGGGGCGGACTCTGGTCCTTGCCGGAACTGACGACGCGCGGCGAACTCGCACGGCGCGTGGCGCAGCTCGGCGCCAGCGCCGGCGCGGTGCGGGAACTGCCGCCGCTGATCCATGTCTTCACCCACTTCCGCCTGACGCTGCGGCCGCTACAAATCGCGGCGGAACCCGTGCCCGGCGTCGCCGAGCGCGGACAGCACTGGCTGACGGCCGCGGAAACGAAATCGGCGCCGCTGCCGGCGCCGATACGCAAGCTGCTGCAAGCGGCGTTTAGCGCGATTCCTTGACCAGCCGGCCGTTGCTCGGCTGTACGGGGCGCGCGTTGTTCGGGTAGAGGCGCGAGAAGATCCCGATCTGCTGCGACGAGACCTGCAGCGGCTGCTTGAACACCATCCACAGCACGTCCTCGGTGCAGGGCGGCGTCGTCAGCGAGCCCATGTAGGTGAAGTAGGCGCGCCGCTCCGGCGGCGGCAGCAACTGATTGAGGTCGAGGATCCAGGACGGCGTCAGTTCCGAGTTCCGTTCGAGCGGTATGGCATTCCATACCGTCTGCACCAGCGGATGTTCGCTGCCCCGTTCGAGCAGCACGGCGATCACGGCCAGGCGGCCGTCGATGTCCTTGTGCACGAGGTGCACCACCATGTCGAAGGCGCGTCCGCCGATGCGCTCCTCGGCCGGTCGGTGAAAGTGGAACTGCACGAGCTGGAACTCGCGTTCCATGACGCGGATGGTGCTGCCTTCGCCGACATTGACCTGGACCGTGTGGCCGTTGTCGACAATGGTGAACTGGGTCATCTTGTAGTCGAACTGGATCGGTTCGAGATCGACCTTGATGCTTTCGCGCAAGTCGATCGGCGACTGGCGCCGGCCGCTGCCGCAGGTCGCATAGTCGGCGCGCAGCTTGCTCCAGTTGGTGGGCCCGCCCTCGCCTTCGTAGCTCCAGTGGATGTCGCGGTGTTCCGCGGCGGCTGCGGCGGCCGCCGCCTGCTCCGCGGCCTTGCTGCGCGTGCTGCGGCGCGGGCCGGACGTGGCGTACTGGCGCTCGAGTTCATGCCGGCTGGCGGCCGGGATTTCGGTCGCGCGCTCGGGCCGCTCGCCCTTGGCGGCGACGGTCTTGGGTGCCGCTTTCGCATCCGCCGGCTTCGCATCCGCCGGCTTGGCGGTCGCTGCCGTCTCCTCAAGCTTGGACTTGTCGATCTTCGGCAGTTCGATGTAACGCGGCCGTTCGGCGGTTTTGTTCTCGGCCGGCTTCTCCGCCGCTTTTTCGGCCGACTTGACGTCGACCGGCCTGCCGTCGGGCACCTTGTCCGCCACCTGCCGCGGCTTGGCGACCACCGGGAGGTCGGCAGAGCGCATGTCCGCGTACATCACGGTCGGCTTGCCTTCGTTGGCCTCGACGGCGACGCGCGCGGCGTCCTCGGCCACCTTCCGGCCTTCGGCGACGGTGCGCGGCTTGCAGGCCTCCTTCAGCAGCAGGTCGTCGGCGCTGCCTGGCGCGGCGATCATTTCGCGCGGATTGGCGACGCTTTCTTCGCGCACCAACTGCGCATCGCGGCGATAGATGCGCCTGACGGTGGTAAAGCGGTGCGCTTCGCAGTCGTAGCGGTTCAGGGCTTCGATCGCGGTATAGCGCAGGCCGTACTCGTCGATGAGATCGCGGTCGAGGGCGAGACGGCTCCAGGCCGTGGTCTTGCCCTCGGTCTGGCGCACGACGCGGCCCTTGTCGAGCTCGATGCGCTCGCCCTTGACGACGGCGACCGTCTCCCACTTGGCGCTGGCCGCGGCCGCGGCACCGAGCGCCGCCGCGAAGGCAAAAATAAACTTGATCTGCGACGGGCGCATGGTCTTCCCCTTGTTGCTATAGGTGGCGTCTGCCTTTTTCGAGGTTCTGGATTTAACGGCGCCCCGACCGCCAACTTTAGTCCATTTTGGCGGGCGGGTTGCAATAGCATCCCCTTTCCAGTAGGTTCGGGAATCAAAATTGCACCGTTGCGGTGCCGAAGGAGCATTCATGAACGCCAAGGACAAATTCATCGCCGCGCAGGCCCATGTGGATGCGGCGGCCATCGCCCCCCTCCCCAGTTCGCGCAAAATCTACGTTGCCGGCTCGCGCGACGACATTCGCGTCCCGATGCGCGAGATTACCCAGACGCCGACCGGCGACGAGAGCAACCCGCCGATCCATGTTTACGACTGTTCCGGTCCCTACACCGACCCGGACGCGCGTATCGACATCCGCGCCGGGCTCGCGCCGCTGCGCGCGGGCTGGATTGCCGAGCGCGGCGACACCGAGGAACTGCCCGGCCTGACGTCCGACTACGGGCGTGCGCGCGAAGCCGATGCCGATCTCTCCGGCCTGCGCTTCGACCTCAAGCGCCGCCCGCGCCGCGCCAAGGCCGGTGCCAACGTCACGCAGATGCACTACGCTAGGCAGGGCATCGTCACGCCCGAAATGGAGTTCGTCGCCATCCGCGAGAATCAACGCCTGGAGGCCCTGTCCGAGCTGCTGAAGACCCAGCACCAGGGCGAATCCTTCGGCGCGTCGATCCCGAAGATCATCACGCCGGAATTCGTGCGCGACGAAATCGCGCGCGGCCGCGCCATCATCCCGGCCAACATCAACCACCCGGAGGCCGAGCCGATGATCATCGGCCGCAACTTCCTGGTCAAGATCAACTGCAACATCGGCAACAGCCCCATCGTCTCCTCGATCCAGGAGGAAGTCGACAAGATGACCTGGGCCATCCGCTGGGGCGGCGACACGGTGATGGACTTGTCGACCGGCAAGAACATCCACGAGACGCGCGAATGGATCGTGCGCAACAGTCCGGTGCCGATCGGCACCGTGCCGATCTACCAGGCGCTGGAAAAGGTAAACGGTCGCGCCGAAGACCTGACCTGGGAAATCTTCCGCGACACGCTGATCGAACAGGCTGAGCAGGGCGTCGACTACTTCACCATCCACGCCGGCGTGCTGCTGCGCTACATTCCGCTGACGGCGAAGCGCATGACCGGCATCGTCAGCCGCGGCGGCTCGATCCTCGCCAAGTGGTGTCTCGCGCATCACAAGGAGAACTTCCTCTACACGCATTTCGAGGACATCTGCGACATCATGAAGGCCTACGACGTCGGTTTCAGTCTCGGCGACGGCCTGCGTCCCGGCTCGATTTTCGATGCCAACGACCAGGCCCAGCTCGGCGAGTTGCAGACGCTGGGCGAACTGACCCAGGTCGCCTGGAAGCACGACGTGCAGGTGATGATCGAGGGCCCGGGCCACGTGCCGATGCATTTGATCAAGGAGAACATGGATCTGCAGTTGCAGTACTGCAAGGAGGCCC
>JACRPB010000147.1 GCA_016214175.1 Rhodocyclales bacterium | reverse complement strand
CACGCTCGGCTACGCCTCGCCAATGAAATTCTTGGAGGACTGGATCAGCACTCAGCATGAGCAGAAATTGGCGGCATAATGCCGATGGGTTGGAAGACGAAAAACAGAGGGAAGCTCAATAAGCCAGGTGCCGGTCTTGCCTTGAGATGCGGCGGTGGTGACGCGAGCGTCGGGGGCGATATTGACGTGGGCGGCTGAGGTTTCGATGTAGCCGCCGTTAGCCCCCTCTCCCCGGCCCTCTCCCGCGAGGGGAGAGGGAGCGGAGGCGTCGAGCGTGCCGCCGACATTGACCGTGCCGTGCGCCATGTCGCCCAGCAGCTTGATGACGCCGCTGCGGTTTTCCAGCGTGCGCGCCTGGATGGTGCCGCTGTTATTGACGATGCCGCCGGCCAGCTCCCCGGCGGCGCGGGCGGAGAGCAGCACCTGGCCGCCGTCGGCCTGGATCAGATGCCGGTTCTCAGCGAGCGCGTTCACTGCGCCCTGCTCCACGGCCAGCGTCAGCAGGCCGTCGCCTTGGAAGTCGAGGGCGACCTTGGCGCCGGCGCCCAGCGCAACGCTGCCCAGCCGCGCGACGATGATGCCTTCGTTGCGCGCTTCGGGCGCCAGCAGTGCAACGTAGCCGCCGTCGGCGGCGGTGATCGTGCCCTGGTTGACCACCGCACCGCCGCTGCCGGCGAACTGATGGCCATGATCTGGCTCGCCTCGCCGGCCAGCACGCGGTTGAGCGCGATGGAGGAGGTGTTGGGCTGGGCGAAGTTGACCTGCGCGTTGCTGCCGATGTCGAAGCGCTGCCATTCGAGGATGGCACGCGGGGAGGTTTGCGTGACATCCATGCGCGCGCCACCGGGGATAACCGAGTGCGCGATGCTGGCGCTCCCGGCGGTGACGCGTCCGCCGCTGGGCAGTACATCGGGGGCGGGGGCGGCGGCGAACAGCGGCGGCGCGAAGACGGCGGCGATGAGCAGGGCGAGCGGTTTGCGGTTGGTGTGGATCATGGGAGCCTCGTCATGGACGGATGGTCCGGGATGAAGTTGCGGGATTGCCGGGGGCCGGGCCTTGGGCTAGGATGGGCGCACGATTGCAGGGAAGGAGCGGCAACAATGAAGGCACAGGTGATAAGCGACGAAAACGGCCAGGCGGTGAGGATTCCCGAGGGCTTGACCTTGCCTGGAGATACGTCTGAGGTGGATATCCAGGCTATTCCCGGCGGGTTGCTGATCCGTTTGAACGAACACCGCAAATTGCGGCTCTCGGAGATTTTTGCGCGCTTTCCGCCCGGATTCATGGCCGCGGGCCGGGAGCAGGATGACGAGGAGGAGCGGGACTGGGGTTGGGCGAAGTTGTGATCTATCTGCTCGACACCAACATCTGCATTTACGCCATCAACGGCGAGCCGCCGCGCGTGCGCGAGAGGCTGGACGACCAGCCGCAGGAAAATTTGGCTATCTCGACGGTGACGCTGGCAGAACTGGAATACGGCGTGCTGTGTTATCCGCCCGAAGTGCAGGGGGCGGCGCGGGCCGCGTTGGAACTCCTCAAGGAATATGTGGCGGTGTTGCCCTTCGATACTGCCGCCGCCGAGGCCTATGCCGAAATTCGCAAGCTTGCGCCTGAACGCAACCGCCACGCCATGGACAAACTGATCGCCGCCCACGCCTTGAGTCTTGGCGCCGTCCTGGTGACCAACAACGAGGCCGACTTTCGCCGTTTCCCCGCCCTTGCGGTGGAAAACTGGGCGACGTAGTCCCGCCGTTTCGCGTTCCATCAGAACAACCGCGTCAATTGCAGCCAGCCGCGGGCGCGGTGCTGGCCGCTGCCGTCGCTGTTGTTGCCCGCCGCGTCGCGGCCGGGGTTGCTGCCCAGCGGGGCGGCGATGGCGAGGCGCAGGCTCCATGCGCCGGGTTGCTGCCAACTGAGGCCGCAGCCGATGCCGGCGAGTTCGTAGCGGTTCGGGGTGCTGCCCCCGGCCTGCCAGCCCGCCCACTCGTTGCGGTGCAGGCGCACGCCGCCGGCATCGAGAAAGCCCAGCGCCTGCCAGCCCTGGCCGAGTTCGCGGCGCAGTTCGAGGTTCAATAGCCAGCCCTCGTCGCCGGCCGCTTCGTTGACCGGGTAGGCGCGCACGCCGGCCGGGCCGCCGAGCGCGAATTTTTCCGAGGAGTCGAGATTCTTGTCGGCCCATTGCGCCGAGAAGGCGGCGGAGAGGATGAAGTCGGCGGGCAGTCGCTGGAGCCGGGAAACATTGGCGGAGAGCTTGTGCCAGCCGCCATGGGTGCGGGCGCTGGCCTGGTCGGCAGCGAGGTCGGCGGCGACGCCGGCCAGATCGAGGCGCCCCGCGGCCAGCGTCAGGCCGTATTGGCTGAGGCCGCCGCCGGCGAGGCCGTCGATGGCGTCGCCGCTGGCAGCCAGCGCGAAGACGTCGGCGTCGCGACGGCGCACGGGGGCGCCGATCATGTCGTCGGCGTAGCGTTTGCGGTCGGCGTCGAAGGCGAGGGCGAAGTTGCGCGTGGCGCTACGCAGGAACGGGTAGGAGAGGCCGGCACCGAAGGTGTCGGCTTGGCCGCGGGCTTGCAGGGCGGCGAAGCCGTCGCCGAGGGTGTAGCGCAGCGTGGAGGCGCGGGCGGTAGCGCGCAGGCCCTCGCTGCCCAGGGGCGCGGCGTAGTGCAGGCGCAGCGAGGCAAGGCCCTGGGACGCCAGGGCGCGCAGGCCGATCTGGTCGCCGCGGCCGCTCAAGTTGTTGAGGTCGAGGCCGCCGCCGAGCTGGGCGGTGCCGGTCGACTTGACGCCGTGGTTGCTGGCCTGGAGGCTGCCGCTGGCCAGCGGCGTGTCTTCGATGCGCAGCCTGAGCCGGGTTTCGCCGACCTTGTCGCCGGCTTCGAGCGTGCCGCGGGCACTGATGCCGGGCAGGTCGTTGGCGAGCAGCAGGCCGCGCTGGAGGGCGTCGGCGGCGAGCGGTGCGTTCAGCACCAGGCCGGCGGCGGCGATCTGGCGCACGAACTCGGTGTCGGCGCGTTGGGCGGCGCTGCCGTCGATGTCGACAGCGCCGAGCCGGCCTTCGATGACGGCGATGGTGACAACGCCGTCCTTGATGTCCTGCTGCGGCAGGTAGACGCGGGCGAACCAGCCGCGGCTGCGGTAGTGCTCGGCCAGGCGCTGGACGGCAGTTTCGAGGTCCGCCAGCGTCAGTGTCTTGCCGACGAGGTCGACGAGCAAGCCTTGCAGTTCGGGCTCTGCGATCAGGCTGGCGCCGACGATGCGGAAGGCCTTGACTTCGACCGTGGCGCCTTTGGCGGCCGGGGCCATAGGCGCGGCCGGTGCCGGCGGCAGGGTCTGCACCTGAGGCAGCGCGCCGCCGCGTTCGGTTTCGCGCAGCAGGCTGCCGGCATCGGGCGGGGTCTGGGCCAGGGCGCCCTGGGCGAAGCCTGCGAGCGTAGCGACGAATGCCAGCGCCGCGTTGCGCCGCTTCGATAGGTGTATCACCGGTGACCTCCCTTTGTTGTTTTGAGCGGGCTTCCTGGTATGACAGGCGCCGAATATAAACCATATGGTTGTGCACAACAACCAACTGTTCTCATCCGACAACCGGCATAACTCCAATTCCATCCATGCCCCAGGACGAGAAACTTGCCTTTGCCGCACGCCTCAAGGCGGCGTTGAAACGCAGCGCCAAGGGCGTGGCGACGCCGACCGAACTGGCGATCCAGTTCAGCTTGCGCCATCCCAACGAACCCATCACGCCGCAGGCAGCCCAGAAGTGGCTGACGGGCAAGGCGCGCCCGCGCCCCGACAAGATGGAAACCCTGGCCGAATGGCTGGAGGTGCCGGCGCATTGGCTGAGCTACGGGCCGCCGAAGCCAACGCGGCGCAAGGCGGCGACGCAGGCACGCCAGACCGGTAAGCGCGGCGATGCGCCGCTGACGCTGTCGGCGGCCGAAGCGAAATGGGTGCTGCGCCTGCGTAGCCTTTCCGCCCACCAGCAGGATCTGCTGCTGGAGCTGGCCGACCAGTTGGCGCTGGAACGCGAGATCGCCCGCGGCGAGGGATAGGCGCTCGGCGTTCATGCCCCGTCGCTGCCGAGCAGGCCGCGCCGGAAGGCGATGGCGACCGCCTCCAGGCGGTTGGTCGCGCCGAGCTTGCGGCTGGCATTGCCGAGGTGGTAGGCGACGGTGGCCTCACGAATGCCGAGCGCGGCGGCGATGCGTTTCGAGGCGAGCCCGCGCGCTGCCAGGCTCAGGCACTCCCTTTCGCGGTTGGACAATGCTTTCCCTTTGCGCGCCGGCATTCGCTATCGCCATATACGCTGAGTACATGGCCATCCCCCTGTCTGTGGCGGACTATGCCGAAAGCCGGGGCGCTGCGCACCTAGAAGAATTTCTAGTTGACGAATGGATAGAGATATGCTGCCCGGCTCGGACCGGGTGCCGCGACGATCAACCCGCGCCGGCGGCGACCAAGCCGATCAGGGCTGGATCAGGCGATAGGTGATGGCGAGGGCGACGGCTTCGCGCGTACTGCCGGCACCAAGCTTGCTGCGGATGGCAGGGAGGTGGTGGCCGGAAACGGTGGCGGTGCTAATTGGACTGTGTCATTAAATACGATCATGCCTGACGAACACGCCGCAACAGGGACAGCGAGGAAGTCTGTTGGCGAT
>JACRPB010000146.1 GCA_016214175.1 Rhodocyclales bacterium | reverse complement strand
TGATGATGACCTCGGCAACGCCCTTGTCCGTGGTGTCGGGTTTGTAGTACTCCTCGCGGTACATCATCATGCTGATGTCGGCGTCCTGTTCGATGGCGCCGGATTCGCGCAAGTCGCTCATCAGCGGCCGCTTGTCGTTGCGCTCCTCGACTTTGCGCGAGAGTTGCGACAGGGCGATGATCGGCACTTCCAGTTCCTTCGCCAGCGCCTTGATCGAGCGGCTGATTTCGGAAATCTCGGTCGCGCGGTTCTCGCCGTCCTTGCTCGAAGTCATCAACTGAATGTAGTCGATGACGATGAGGCCCAGCTTGCCGCACTTGCGGTGCAGGCGCCGCGCGCGCGCGCGCAGGTCGGTGGCGTTGATGGCACCGGTCTCGTCGACGTGGATCTGCGCCTCGTGCAACTTGCCGAGCGCATTGGTCATCTTGTCCCAGTCGTCGTCGGTGAGGCGTCCGGTACGGATCGTGTTCTGGTTGAGGCGGCCGACCGAGGAGAGGAAACGCGTGGCCAGTTGCGGTCCCGACATTTCGAGCGAGAAGATCGCCACCGGCAGGCCCACCACCACGCCTACGTGCTCGGCGATGTTGAGTGCGAAGGCGGTCTTGCCCATGGACGGGCGGCCGGCGACGACGATCATGTCGCCCGGCTGCAGGCCCGAGGTCAAGCGGTGGAGGTCGTGGAAGCCGGTCGGCACGCCGGTGATGTCGGAAGGGTTATCGCGGTTGAATAGAACTTCGATGCGCTCGACGACCTTGCCCAGCAGGTCGGGAATCGCCTCGAAGCCCTGCGACGACTTGGCGCCGGACTCGGCAATCTCGAATACCTTCTGTTCGGCCTGGTCGAGCAGGGCCTTGACGTCGCGGCCGGCCGGATTCAAGGCGCTGGCGGCGATCTCGTCGCCGACGGTGACGAGCCGGCGCAGCACCGCGCGCTCGTGCACGATCTCGGCGTAGCGGCGAATGTTGGCGGCCGAAGGCGTGGCGTTGGCGATTTCGCCGAGATAGGCGAGGCCGCCGGTCTGGTCGGTCTCGTTGGATTTCTCGATCGACTCGTAGATGGTCACCACGTCGGCCGGGCGGCCGGTTTCGACGAGCTTGCGAATGTGGGAGAAAATGCGGCGATGGTCGTCGCGATAAAAATCCGACTCGTTCACCATGTCGGCGATGCGGTCCCAGGCCGTGTTGTCGAGCAGCAGGCCGCCGATCAGCGACTGCTCGGCCTCGATCGAGTGCGGCGGCAGCTTGAGCGCCGCTACCTGGGGATCGGGATTGGGGGATGCGAACGCGCGAACCTGGGCCATGAAATCTCCTTCGGGGAAGGCGAGAGTCTACTCGGGCCTCAGGGGCATTGCGAGAGAACAAACTGTTGATATCCAGTGGATAAGCTGTGGGAGAATCAACTTTCTGCCGACTTTCCGCGATGAGCTCCTCCGCCCAGCGTCTGCTTCCCGTTACCGCCGCAGTGACCGCGGCCGGCGCCGGCCTTGCGCTTGGCGCCCCGTCCGGACAGTGGCTGCCCGCTGCCCTGTGGCATCTGGTCTTCGCCGTCGGGGCGCTGCCCATGATCCTGTCGGCGATGGGCTATTTCGTTCCGGTATTGACCCGCAGCAGCGAAGCGCCGCGTTGGCTGGCGTTGGCACCCCTGACCGCCCTCGCCGCGGGCCTGGGGATCGTCGTCTTCTTTCTCCATGGCGCTCCCGTCCTGCGCCTGGCCGCCCCCTGGCTGGCGCTGGCCGCGCTCGCGGGTTTCGCGGGCTGGCTGGGCTGGCGCTGGCAGCGCTGCCTCGGCCGTCCCAATCCGTGTCTGGCCTGGTATGCCGCCGCCTTGGCGCTGCTGGGGGCGGGCCTGCTGGCGGTCGCCGTCGCCCCCGGCCTGCCCGGTCAGGCGCACGCGCTGCGCGTACTGCACCTGCACCTGAATACCCTGGGCTTCATGGGCCTGACTGCCTTGGGCACGCTGCAAGTGTTGTTGCCGACGATCGCCGGCAGCCCCGACCCGAGCGCGGTGCAACGCCTGAGCGCAGACCTGAAATGGAGCGTGCTCGGCGCCCTGCTGATCGGCGTCGGCGCCGCCTGGTGGGTGCCGCTCGTCTTCCTCGGCACCCTTGCCTACGCCTGGCCGCTGCTGCGGCTGCTCTCCCACGCCCTTCGGGCCTGGGGACCGAAGATCGTCGGCAGCGGCGACACGGTGCCGCTGCTGGTCGCTGCGGCTGGCGGTCTCGGCCTGGTGCTCGGCCACGGTCTGCTGCACACGGTCGCGCCGGCGACGGCGGCCGGCATCATCCCGCTGTTCGTCATCGCCTTCCTGCTGCCGCTGGTCAGCGGCGCAGCCGGCCACCTGCTGCCGGTCTGGCTGCGTCCCGGCGTCCAGTCCCCGTGGCACGGCATACGCCGGCGCCAGTTGGCCTTCGGCGCGCGCGGCCGAGCGCTGCTGCTGCTCGGCGGCGGCCTGCTGGCGACGCTGGTGCCGGCGCCGGGCTACGCCCTCGGTGCCTTCGGTGCGCTGTGGCTGATCCTCAGCATGCTGCGCGCGGCATTCACGCGCTGAGCCACAGGCATTTGCCCTTGCTCGCCTTGTCGATTTCCTTGAGCACGCGTTCGTGCTCGGCGAGTTCGTCGCTGCCCGCGCGCAACACGCGCAACGGCGCACGCTTGCCGCCGGCGACGACGGTCGCCGCGGCGGCCGGGGCTTCCAGATCCATCATCAGGCTTTCCTGGCCGCGCGTCATCGCCAGATAGACTTCGGCCAGCAGTTCGGCGTCGAGCAAGGCGCCGTGCAATTGGCGGCCCGAATTGTCGATGCCGTAATCCTTGCAAAGCGCGTCGAGGGAATTGCGCCGGCCGGGACGCAGCTCGCGCGCCTGCTTCAGCGTGTCGGTGACGCCGGCGCAGACGTCGGCAACCTTCTCCATGCCGAGCAGGCCGAACTCGTTGTTGAGGAAGCCGACGTCGAAGGCGGCGTTGTGGATCACCAGTTCGGCACCGCGAATGAAGGCCACCAGCTCGGCGGCGATGGCGGCGAACACCGGTTCGTTGGCGACGCGCTCGTTGGTGATGCCGTGCACCTGCATGGCGCCGTCGTCGATGTCGCGCTGCGGGTTGATGTAGGTGTGGAAGCGCTGTCCGGTCAAGCGGCGACCGACGAGTTCGACGCAGCCGATTTCGATGATGCGGTGGCCCTGCGCCGGGTCGAGGCCGGTGGTTTCGGTATCGAGGACGATGCGTCGGGTCATGTTGCTATCCTTTCCTGGCCTGCTCGACGCCGCGCCGCGCCAACTCGTCGCAAATTGTTCTGGCTACGGCCGCCCGCTAGCGCGGGCTTAACGTTCGTTTCGCTCACGTTAGCCTTCACCGAACTTCGCTCGCCGCACGCACGCCCTTGCGGGCGAGCGCATCGGCGCGCTCGTTCTCTGGATGTCCGGCATGGCCTTTCACCCAGAACCATTCGAGCCGGTGCTGCGCCGCCAGCGCATCGAGCGTGCGCCACAAGTCCTCGTTCTTCACCGGATCCTTGCCGGCGGTCTTCCAGCCGCGCCGCTTCCAGCCGTGGATCCATTCGGTGATGCCCTTCTGCACGTACTGCGAATCGGTATGCACGCGCGCCGCCACCGGACGCTTCAAGGCGCGCAACGCTTCGATCACCGCCATCATTTCCATGCGGTTGTTGGTGGTCAGCGCTTCGCCGCCGTAGAGTTCCTTTTCCTTGCCGTTCATGCGCAGGATCGCGCCCCAGCCGCCGGGACCGGGATTGCCGCTGCACGCACCGTCGGTGTAGATGTCTATTTCGTCGCTCACTGCTCGTCGACCTTTCGCGTATTCAATCGTTGCGCCACAGGCATCAGAGCCTTGGCCCGCGCCATGCGGTCGCTCCATTTCGGCGTAATCAGGCGCATGCCGTGCACGCGCTTGACGGCCTGAATGACGTAAACCGCGCCGGCGATCGGCCACCAGCGGTCGCCGGCGAGGTCGAGGAACTGGAAGCGGCGCAGCCATTTCTCCTGCGTCACCGCCGGCGCGTAGCAGCCGAAAGCGCCGGCGCGCGGCTCCAGGCCGAGCAGGGCGAACCAGTCCTTGAGCCGCGGCACGCTGATGTAGCGGCCGCGCCAGGGCGGCAGTTCCTTGCGCCGCGACAGGCGGCGCCGGGCCCCCCATAAACTGAAGGGATTGAAGCCGGCGACGACGACGCTGCCTTCCGGCACCAGGATGCGCTCGACTTCGCGCAGCACCTGGTGCGGATTCTCGTCGAACTCGAGAACGTGCGGCAGCACGATGAGGTCTACGCTGTTGGCGGCGAAGGGCAAATGGTGCAGGTCGCTGCGCACTTCGGCGTCGCCGCCGCGGTCGTCGCAGCGGAACTGGAAGGGCATGCGGTTACCGCGCAGGTAATCGATGGCGGGTAATCCGAGTTGCAGCGCGTTGAAGCCGAAGATGTCGGCCACCAGTTGGTCGTGCTTGCTCCGCTCCCAGTCGAGCACGTAGCGGCCCTGGGGCGTTTCCAGCCAATCGGCGTATCCCTGAATCGACATTAGAATGTGCGGATGAACTCGTTAGACATCTTTCCCATACCCGCTTTCGCGGACAACTATATCTGGGCCCTGCGTGAGTCCGGCGGCGCGGTTGCCGTCGTCGATCCCGGCGACGCCGCGCCGGTCTTGGACTGCCTGGCGCAAACCCGCTCGCGGCTTTGCGCCATCCTCGTCACCCACCACCACCCGGACCATGTCGGCGGCATCGCCGATCTGATCGCCCGCTACCCGGTACCCGTCTATGGACCGGCCATCGAAGCGATTGCCGGCGTCGACCGGCCGCTGGCGGACGGCGATTCCGTCGTACTGGCCGACCTCGGCATCGAGTTCGAGGTGCTGTCGGTTCCCGGCCATACGCGCGGCCACATTGCCTATTATCGCCGAGGGATGCTGTTCTGTGGCGATACCTTGTTCGGCGCCGGCTGCGGGCGCCTGTTCGAGGGCACGCCGGCGCAGATGCACGCCTCGCTCGCGCGCATCGCCGCCTTGCCGCGAGACACCGCGCTCTATTGCGCCCACGAATATACCCAGACCAACCTGCGTTTCGCGATCGCCGTCGAACCGGACAATGCGGACATCCGGCGCCGCAGCGAGGATACCGCCAGCCTGCGCGCGCGCGGCGAGGCCAGCGTGCCATCGACGCTGGCGCTCGAACTCGCCACCAACCCCTTCCTGCGCAGCGAAGCCGCGACGGTCGCCGCCGCGGCGCAAGCGCGCCTGGGGCGTCCTGCCGCAGATCCGGTGGAAGTTTTTGCCGCGATACGGGAATGGCGGAACCGCGTCTGACGCGTTCGCCGCCCGGCGTTACTTCTGGACGACCTTGGCCATGGCCGCTTCGATGGCCGAAAGCACGCGCCCGGCGTTGAAGGGCTTGACGATGTAGCCGGCCGCACCGTGGGCGATCGCGGTCTGCACGGTTTCGCGTTCGGTGTGCGCGGTGACCATAAGGACGACGGTCTGCGGCGAGATTTCGCGTATCCGCGCCAGCGCTTCGAGCCCGCCCATTTTCGGCATGTCGACGTCGAGACAGACGATGTCCGGCTTGAGCCGCTGCGTCAGTTCTACGGCCATTTCACCATTGGAGGCCTCGCCGACGACCTCGTATTCCTCTTCGTTGCGCAGCAATCCACGCAACAAGGCGCGCGTCAAGTCGTTGTCATCGACGATCAGCATGCGCTTTCGAGCTTGGGTCATAGCCGCGTCCGCCTTATGGAATGGCGGCCATTATCGCATCGCCGGCAACGGAAAACCGATTTGACGCCCCCGCCCCCCTCCGCTAACATCCGCCGCCATGCTGAACCGGCAAACCATTCCCTTCTCCGGTCCGGGCCCTGTCCGCAAGGTTCAGTACCTATCCCTGGCACACCGCCTCCTCCTGATCTTCCTGGTCGCGATCGCATCGGAGCCGCGCGCGGAAACGGCGCCGGCGGACGACCTGCCCGGCCTGCCGCGCCTGGAAACGCCAGCGCGCGAAGCGATGGCGCCAGCCATCGAAATTACCCCGGCCCCGGCGAGCCCGCCCGCCCAGGAGCTCGGCAACGAGCTGCCGCCGCTGACGACCATCGACCTGACGGCGCCGACCGACGACCTGTGGCAGCGCTTGCGCAACGGCTTCGGCATGCCGGACCTCAACAGTCCTCTCGTCGCCGAACGCCAAGCCTGGTACCTGAACCGGCCCGAAATGCTGCAACGGATCTTCGAACGCAGCCGCAAGTACATCTACCACATCGTCGTCGAACTGGAAAAGCGCGGCATGCCGACCGAACTGGCCCTGCTGCCGATCGTCGAAAGTTCGTTCAATCCGCTGGCCTATTCGAGCGCACGGGCGCTCGGCATGTGGCAGTTCATTCCCTCGACCGGCAAGAGCTACAAGCTCAAGCAGAACTGGTGGCTGGACGAACGCCGCGACATCATCGCCTCGACGTCCGCGGCCCTCGACTACTTGCAGACCATCTACGAGATGCACGGCGACTGGCACCTCGCGCTCGCCTCGTACAACTGGGGCGAACACGCGGTCGCGCGCGCCATCGCGAAGAATGCGGCCAAGGGTCTGCCGACCGACTACGCCAACCTCGGCATGCCCGGCGAAACGCGCTATTACGTGCCTAAACTACAGGCGATCAAAAACATCGTCGCTCATCCCGAAGTCTTCGGCTTCCGGCTCGATCCGATTCCGAACAAACCCTACTTCGGCACGGTGGACATGGTCGCCGACGCCGATATCGTGACTGTTGCAAGACTCGCCGAAACGCCGTTGGCCGAATTCGTCGCCCTCAACCCGGCCTATCAGCGCCCGGTCATCCCCGGCGACAGCAAGAGCCCCCTGGTCATCCCCGCCGACAAGATGCAGGCCTTCCAGGACAATCTTGCGCGCCACGCCGCCCAGGAGAAGCCCTTGTCGACCTGGCACACCTACCGGCTCAAGAAAGGGGAAAAGATCGAAGCCGTGGCGGCCCGGTTCCGCTTGAGCGTCGCCCGCCTCAAACAGTTGAACGGCATCACGCCGCGCACCAAGATCGTCGTCGGTCAGAGTTTCCTGATCCCGGCAATCGGCAGTTCGGCCAATCCCGACCTGCTTGCCGCGGTATTGCCCAAGACACCCGTCGATCCTCCCAAGAAGAAGCGCGGCGGAAAGCGAAAATCATTCGGCAAGGGAGGGCATCAGAAGCATGCGGCACAGCCCGTCAAGAAGAGTTCGCCGTCGAAGCCGAAGCGGAAACACTAGAGGCCGCGCCCTTCGGCGATCGGGCCGATAACGCACGTCTATACGAACGGTATTAGAATACCCTTTGCTCGGAATGGTTAAACTTCCATGAACCTTCAAACCAAGATCGCGGCGTTCTTCGGCGTACTCTTTCTCTGCCTGATCGCTGCCCTGCTCGCGATCGGCTTGTTCTCCTTCCGCCAGTACTCGATCGCCACCGCCACCGACCACGTTCGCACCTCGGCCGAAATCCTGCGCGTCAGCCTGACCGAGGAAATGGTGAATGGCGTCATCAGCAAACGGGCCAGTCTGCTGCAGCGGATGATGGAAGTGCAGGGGCTCAAGTCCGTGCGCGTCTTGCGCGGCCCACAGGTCGAACATCAATTCGGCAAGGGCCTCACGCTCGAACAGCCCGAGGATGAAATCGAGCGCCGCGTCCTGGCGACCGGCACCCCGGAATTCAATCTCGACGAGAACGCCAACGACGTCACCTTCCGCGGCACGATTCCCTACGTCGCCACCAACCGCGGCAACCCCAACTGCCTGATGTGCCACCAGGTCGCCGAAGGGACGGTGCTGGGCGCCGTCACCATCAGCATGTCGATCGACCACCTCAAGCGCAAGGCGATCATCACGCTGTCGCTGATGGTGGCCGCCGTCACGCTGTTCTCCATCGTCGCCTTCTTCCTGCTGCGGCGCCTGACCTACCCGATCGTCGAGACCGCCACCAACGTCGAACGCGCCGTGCATCGCGCCATCGAGGGCGATTTCAAGAGTCAGGTCGTCGTCCGCACCGAAGACGAGATCGGCCATATCGCGGGCGAGATGAATCGTCTGCTGGCGCACCTCGACACCGGCCTCAACCGCATCGGCCGCATGGTGGCACAACTCACCAACCATGCGCCGGCCGGCGCCAAGCAGGATCTGCTCAATTCCACGATCGAAATGGTGGAAACGCTGACCGAAGCGGCGCATTTCAAGCAGGCGATCGAAGAGGACGAAACCAAGGCCGAGATCTACGCGCGCTTGTCGGCCGCCATCGAGAGCCTGTTCGACATTCACCACTATTCGATCTACGAAGTGCTGCCGGTGCGCAACCAGATGCTGCCGATCGTGGTGGACGGCCAGGCGCAGGGCCCCTGCCGCTGGTGCGACCCGCAAATTTTGATCCGCAACGAAACCTGCCGCGCCAGGCGCACCGGCCATCCGGTGAATTCCATCGCCACGCCGGAGATCTGCTTCGCCTTCCGCCCGCCGGAGAGCGCGCCGGGCACGCGGCACATCTGCTTCCCCATCATTCAGTCCGGATCGGTAGGCAGCGTCCTGCAGCTGCTGGCGCCGGCCGACCAGTTGGAACGCGTCGGCAATCTCGTCCCCTACATCAGCGTCTATTTGCGCGAGGCAGCGCCGGTGCTCGAAGCCAAGCGCCTGACGGAAACCCTGCGCGAATCGAACCTGCGCGACCCGATGACCGGCCTGCACAACCGCCGCTTCCTCGAAGAGTCGGTCGACACGCTGATCGCCCAGGCGCAGCGCCACAAGGCCTCGATGGCCTTCATGATGCTGGACCTCGACTACTTCAAGATGGTGAACGACACCTACGGCCACGATGCCGGCGACAGCGTGCTCAAGGCCTTGTCGCGGGTGCTCTCCGACTCGGTGCGTTCATCTGACTATGTCATCCGCTACGGCGGCGAGGAATTCCTGATCCTGCTGCAGGAGACCGATGCGGCCTCGGCCTACGACGTCGCCGAGAAGATCCGCAATGCGGTCGAAGAACTGCGCGTCCAGGTCTCCGGCGGCCTGCTGCAAAAGACCATCTCCATCGGCATCTCGGGCTACCCGGAAGACAGCGATACCTTCTGGCAGGCGGTCAAGTTCGCCGACGTCGCGCTCTACCACGCCAAGGAAACCGGGCGCAACCGCGTCGTGCGCTTCACCAAGGCGCTCTGGGAAGGCGGCAACAAGCAGGACTATTGAGCGAAGTGGCAGGCGACGACATGGTCGTCCGCGAGCTGTCGCAACGGCGGATAGCTCGTCCGGCAAATGTCCGCCGCCAGCGGACAACGCGGATGGAAGTGGCAGCCTGAGGGCGGATGCAGCGGCGACGGCGGATCGCCGGGCACCAGCAGGCGCTCCGCGGCCGCGCCGTCGATCTTCGGCACCGCCGCCAGCAGCGCCTGCGTATAGGGATGGCGGGCGCCGCGCAAGACGTTCGCCGCCGCTCCGCGTTCGACGATGCGCCCGAGATACATCACCGCCACGTCGTCGGCCAGGTAATCGACCACCGCGATGTTGTGGGTGATGAACAGATAGGCAAGGCCGAGGCTGCGCTGCAAGTCGGCGAGCAGGTTGAGGATCTGCGCCTGTACCGAAACGTCGAGGGCGCTGGTCGGCTCGTCGAGGATCAGGACTTGCGGCGCGACCGCCAGCGCCCTGGCGATGGCGATGCGCTGGCGTTGACCGCCCGAGAATTCGTGCGGATAGCGCCCCGCCATGTCAGGGGCAAGACCGACTTCGGCCAGCAGCGCGGCGATGCGCGCCGCATGGTCGCCGGGCACGCGCAGCGCGCGCATGCCCTCGGCGATGATGGCGCCGACGCGCAGGCGCGGATTGAGCGAGCCGAAGGGATCCTGGAACACCATTTGCGCCGACGCGCGCGCCGCGGCCATGGACGCGGCATCGAGGACGCGGCCGCCGAGGCGCACCGTCCCCGCCGTCGACGGCACCAGGCGCAGGATGGCTTTGCCCGCCGTCGTCTTGCCGCAGCCCGACTCGCCCACCAGCGCCAGGGTACGTCCCGCGCCCAAGCTCAGCGAGACGCCGTCGACCGCCCGCACGTGGCCGACGGTGCGCTGGAGCAGGCCGCGCCGCACCGGAAAATGCACTTTCAGGTCGCGCACCTCCAACAGCGCTGCGTCGGCCGGCGCTTTGTCCGGCCACGGCGCAACGCCTTGCCGTGCCGCGCGCGGCCGGGAATCGTTCAGCGCCAAATGGCAGCGCGCGCACTGCCCTGCGCCGAGTTGCCGCCACGGCGGCGCCTCGCTGCGACAGACGGCCATGACGTCGGCGCAGCGGTCGGCGAAGCGGCAGCCGACGAAAGCGGCGTCGAGGCGCGGCACGCCGCCGGGAATGGTCGCCAGACGCTCGCCGCGCCGCGCCGTATCGGGCAGCGCGGCAAACAGGCGCCGCGAATACGGATGCGCCGCGGCGTCAAAGAAGGTTTCGCGCGACGCCAGCTCGACGAGTTGCCCGGCGTACATGACGCCGATGCGGTCGGCCATGCGCGCGACGACGCCGAGATTGTGCGAGATCAACAGCATCGCCATGCCGCGGCGCCGCTGCAAGTCGCGCAGCAGGTCGAGCACCTGGGCCTGGATGGTGACGTCGAGCGCCGTGGTCGGCTCGTCGGCGATCAAGAGTTGCGGCGCGCCCGCCAGGGCCATGGCGATCATGACGCGCTGCTTCATGCCGCCGGAAAGCTGGAACGGATATTCCGCCAGCCGCCGCTGCGGGTCCGGTATGCCCACGGCGGCAAGCAGTTCGCGGGCGCTGCCGCCGCTGCCGCCATGCAGCGCGAGCGCCTCGTCGATCTGGCGGCCGACCGTCATTACCGGGTTGAGGCTGGTCGCCGGCTCCTGGAAGATCATGGCCATGCCGCCGCCGCGCACCGTGCGCATCTCGGCCTCGGGCAACGCCAGCAGATCGCGCCCGGCCAGGCTGACGCCGCCGCCGACGATGCGCGCGGCATCCGGCAGCAGCCGCATCAGCGCCAGCGCCGTCATCGACTTGCCGCAGCCCGACTCGCCCAGCAGCGCAAAGGTTTCGCCGGCGGCGATGTCGAAGCTCACGCCGTCCACCGGCCGGCCGGCGCCGATGCCGACCGCAAGATCGCGCACCTGCAACAGACTCACCGCACGCTCCTCGGATCGAAAGCATCGCGCACGACGTCGGCGAACAGGTTGGCGGCGAGCACCAGCACGAACATGAAGCCGAACGCCGCCGCCAGCGACCACCAGACCATGGGCTCGCGCGCCAACTCCAGGCGCGCGGTGTTGATCATGCTACCGAAGCTCATCGTGTTCGGATCGACGCCGATGCCGACATAGGAGAGCACGGCCTCGGCCAGTACCAGGCCGGAGAAGTCCATGACCAGCGCAATCAGCACGATGTGCATGACGTTGGGCAGGATGTGGCGCAGCATGATGGCCAGCGGCGAGACGCCGAAGGCCTGCGCCGCCTGCACGAATTCCATTTCGCGCAGCTTCAGGGCCTCGCCGCGCAGCAGGCGGCACAGCCCCGTCCAACTGGTGACGCCGAGGATCGCGCACAGCGCCAGCAGGCGCGCGTCGGCGCGCTCGGCGGCAGTGGCGAACCAGTCCGGGTGGGTGTCGATGATGACCTGCATCATCAGCACGGCCGCGGCGATCAGCAAGACGCCGGGTATCGAATTGAGCGTCGTGTAGAGGTACTGGATGGCATCGTCCATCCAGCCGCCGACGTAGCCGGCGAGTATGCCCAGCAACACCGCCGCCGGCAGCATGATGAGCGTGGTCAGCGTACCGATGAGGATGCCGGTGCGGACGCTTTTCAGCGACAGATAGAGCACGTCCTGGCCGACCTTGTCGGTGCCCAGCACGTGGTAGCCCTGCGCCAGCATCGCCGTGGTTCCGGCCAGCAGGCAGAGGCCGAACAAGGCCGCCAGCACCGCCTCCCAGGCCACCTGCGGATGGCGCCGCCGCAATCCCGCCACGGCCAGCCATACGCCGCACCAGGCGGCGAGCCCCAACGCCAAGCCGCTCGCCGTCTTCATGGCCACGTCGTCGGGGTAGCCGGCCAGATCGTCCGCGAGATGACGGCCGCCGTATTTGAGGCGCGGATAATCGCGCCCGCCTTCCCCTTCCAGCGTCTCCTTGGCGAACAAGTGCGTCGCCAAGGGCGCGGAGTAGGTCTTCTCGGTACGCGCCTTCAGCGGCAGCAGCAGCCGGTCGAGCGCCGACAGCACTTCGACGGCGTAGTTGTCCCGCTGGCCTTCGAGGCGCGGCCGGTAGTGGAGGGAATCCAGGACGCCGACGACGAGAAAGGCGGCCAGCAGCGTCGCCGCCGCCATGCCGACGCGGCTGGCGGCGACGCGGCGCCAGGCCTGGCGCAGGTGATCCTGGCCGCGCGCCCACCACAGGCCGGCCGCGCTCAGCGCCAGCAGCGCGAAAAACAGCGCATCCGACCAGAGCAGTACGAACTTGAAGGCCATCATCCCAGCCGCACGCGCGGGTCGACCCAGGTGTAGGAAATGTCGGTCAGCAGCAGGCCGACGATGTAGAGCAGCGAGCCGATGAAAACCATTGCCCGCACCACGGCGAAGTCCTGGGCATTGATGGCGTCGATGGTGTAGCTGCCCAGTCCCGGAATGCCGAAAAAGGATTCGATCAGCAGGCTGCCCATGAACAGCGTCGGGATGACGACGACAACGCCGGTGAGGATCGGGATCATGGCGTTCTGCAGCACGTGGCCGAACAGCACCGCGCGCTCGCCAAGCCCCTTGGCGCGCGCCGTGCGTACGTAATCCTTGCCGATCTCTTCGAGGAATATGGTCCGGTACCAGCGCGCCGCGGCGCCGATGCCGCCGACGACGCCGACGAGCACCGGCAGAATCACGAACTTGACGGCGTCGAGGCCTGCGGCATAGCCAGAAATCGGCACCAGATGCCAGGCCATGGACACCAGCCATTGGCCGCCGATGATGTAGAACAGTCCGGAAATGGACATCATCGCCACGCACAGCACGACGCCGGCGAAGTCGAGATAGGTGGCGCGAAAGTAGACGAGCAGCAGCGCGAACGACACGGTCACCAGCAAGCCGAGCGCGAACACCGGCAGCGCCACCGCCAGCGAGGGCCCCATGCGCATGCGAATTTCGCGCGCAATGTCGCGGCCGTCGTCGGCGCGGCCGAAGTCGAAGGCGAACATGCGCACCGACTTGGCGTAGAAAATGGTCTGCGTTGCCTGGCCCAGGCCCGCCGCCTGTGCGTTCCAGAGCAGCGGCTGGTCGTAGCCGCGCTCGGCCTTCCATTTCTGGATCGCCTCGGGCGTCACGCGCTTGACGCCCAATTGCATGCGCGCCATGTCGTCCGGCGTATTGACGACGAAGAACAGCGCGAAGGTGATGAGGTTCACCCCGATCAGAATCGGTATGGCGTAAAGCAGGCGGCGAACGATGTAGGCGAGCATGGGCTAGGAGCGCGATGCGACCGCGTCAAAACTACCACGAACGGCAACGATCATGCGCTTGCGGCCGGCGCCACGTCCGACACGCCGCGGATCTCGATGACCTCGACGGCATCGGCCTTGCCCTTGACGTGCACGCTGTCGGTCTTGCCGGTGTCGACGCCGGGACCGGCGTGCTTGACGGTTTCGCCGCTGGCGACGAGGACGCAACCGAACTCCTTGGTGACGCCTTCGAGCCGCGAGGCGACGTTCACCGTATCGCCGATGGCCGTGAATTCGCGGCGCTTGGTGGACCCGATGTCGCCCATCACCGCCTGCCCCGTATGCACGCCGATGCCGATGCCGAAGGGCGGCAGATCGCGGCCGGGGAAGCGCTGCTCCATCCAGGCCCTGAACTCGTGAGCGACGCGCACGATTTCGACCGAGGCGACGAGGGCGCGGCGGGCGTGGTCGTCGTAATGGACGGGCGAGCCGAAGACGGCCATGATGGCGTCGCCGATGAACTTGTTCACCATGCCGCCCTGGGCCAGGATCGGCTCGCAGGCCTGCTCGAAATAGGTGTTGAGCATTTCGACGACTTCCTGCGCATCGAGCTTCTCGGAAATCGTCGTGAAATTGCGGATATCCGAGAAGAGTACGGTGACTTCGACGGTTTCGCCGCCCATTTTCGGAATGCCGCCCCCGCCGCTGAGTATCCGGTCGACGACGACGTCGGATACGTACTGGCCGAACATGGCGCTGACCTGGCGCCGCTTGCGCTCTTCGCCGGTGAGGCGCAAACCGAGGGTGGAGAGAAATGCGACCGAGATACCGGCATGGATGTTGGCGATGTCGAGCAGCCGGTACTGGAGGAACAACAGGTACACCGGCACCAGCGTGACGACGACCGCCGCCATGCCGAAAGCGGCCCCTTTCGCCGGATGCAGGCGCAGAAAAACCACCGTGCAGGCGCCGATCAGCAGCAGGGCGATCGGATACTGCAGCGTGTTCGGCACGGGGTGGGGGGAGATGCCGGACAGTATCGTCTCGATGATGTGGGTATGGATTTCACCGCCTATCATCGGCTCGCCGCCGAAGCCGAACAACTGCCGCGAATAGGGCGAAAAATGGAAGTCCTGCGTACCCGAGTTGTCCGCCGCGATGATCACGACGCGGCCCTTGAGCGCTTGCACCTCGGGATCGTCGAGCGCGTCGGGCTTGAGCAGCTTGCCCATCGAAACCCTGGGCACGGTGCCCGGCGGCCCGATATAGCCGATGGGACGGAACTTGCGTTCGCGCACGAAATGCTCGCCGGCGACGTCCCAGGCGTCGGCGGTGGGATCGACACCGGCGGCGCGGAAGGCCAGTTGGGTCGAGAAACCGATGCCGGGAAACTGCGGATCGGGAATCACCACCGGCGCAAAATGGCGCACGATCTTGTCGCCGTCCGGATAGAGGTTGGCGATACCGAGATCGTTGAGGCCCTGGGGCAGCAGCATCAAGTGATCGGGCGGCGGCAGCAGCGGCTCCAACTCGCCGGACGGCAATTCGATCAATTGGGTGATCAGGATCTTGTTGCCCGCGGCAAGCTGCGCGCGAAAGGGCGAATCGTAGTTGCGCGAAATGTCGCTGTCGGGCAGGTTGAGCTTGCGCAGCCACGCCTCGGCGCTCACGGTGTAGATGAAGTCGAGGCCGATGGCTTTGACGCCGGCCAGCGTCAGGGTTTCCATCGCCTTGGCGAAATGCGGCTGCCAAAAGGCGAGCGGATCGTCCTTGAGCTCGCTCAGGGTCGTGTCGTCGACGGCCACCACGGCCGAATAGCGGGCGTCCTGGCGCTTGCCGGCAAGCAGGTGCCAGGAGTCGTAATAGAGATTTTCGAGGGGGGCGAGCCAGCCGAAAACCTGCATCGCCAAGCCGGCGGCGAAGGAGAAAACGGTAATCGGCAACGTCCGCCGCACGAACTGGCTCTTGGGAAAACTTGGCATTACAAATCTCCGGACGGCGGACGGCTCAGGCTTGCGTGCTAATCTTGTACGCAGCTAGAATAAACCAACTTTGGAAGTGGCTGTTTGATTTTGCCCCACCGGCCGCATGGCCGGTTTCCCCCGAGTATCTGCGGAAGGTCCCACTAAATGCGCGTAACGATTGCATGGGTAGTTTCGCTCCTGGCGCTGGCGTGCGCCGCGTTGCCGTCGACCGCATGGGCGGCGGCGGACGGAACGCGCGTCGCCTTGATCATCGGCAACTCCGCCTACCCGACGGCACCCTTGAAAAACCCGGCCAACGACGCCGCCGATCTGGCCTACGCGATGGAAAAGAAGGGCTTCAGCGTCCTCCTGCGCGAAAACGTCAGCGAACGCGGCCTCAAAGAGGCCGTCGAGGAATTTGCGAAGTTCCTCAAGAAAGGCGGGGTCGGCTTCTTCTTCTTCGCCGGCCACGGTGTCCAGGTCAAAGACCAGAACTTCCTGGTTCCGGTAGACGCCTCCTTCCAAAGCGAAGCCGACATCGCGTTCAAGTCGGTCAGCGCCGAATACGTGCTGGCGCGCATGGCCGAGGCCGGCAACCGCGTCAACGTCGTCGTCCTCGACGCCTGTCGCAACAACCCCTGCCTGTCCGCGCAGGGCTCCGGCAACAAGGGCCTGGCCGCAATGCGCGTCGGCCAGGCGGAAAAAGGCACCTTCATTTCCTACGCCACCTCGCCCGGGTCGACCGCCGCCGACGGCGAGGGCCGCAACGGTCTGTACACCAAGCATCTGCTGCGCTCGCTGGAATTGAGGGATTCCGACATCGACAAGGTTTTCGGCCGCGTGCGCTCCGGCGTCGTCCAGGATACCGGCGGGCAGCAGGTCCCCTGGACGACCTCGTCCATCATCGGCAATTTCTATTTCGACCGCGGCGAGGAGCAGGAGGCCGCCGCCCGCCCGGTTGCGCCGACGACCCTGGTCAGCACGGAACAGGAAAGGGCCAGCATCAGCAACGTCGAACTTCCGCCTTACGATCCGATCGAGGAAAAGGCGTTCTGGCAGCGCATTCACGGCAGTTCCAACGCCGCCGACTACCAGAACTACCTGAAAAATTTTCCCGGCGGGCCCAACGCCGCGTTCGCGCGCTTCAGGCTGAAACGGCTCGGCGCGCCGATTCCGGCGATTACGACTGCGGCGACCGACGCGACAAGAAGCGACGGCGCCGCCCAGCCGGCCAGGCCGACGCAATTGGCCGCGCTGGCGCCGCCGTCGGCCGCGGCGCCGGTCAGGCCGCCGCCGTCCGCCGGCTTCGCGGCAGGAGCCTCCGTGCGCGACTGCCCCGACTGCCCTGAACTGGTAACGGTCCCGGCGGGCGAGTACATGATGGGCTCGGACCCGAACGAACCAGGCCGCGAACCCGACGAAGGCCCGGTGCATCGGGTGAGGATCTCCGGCGCACTGGCCGTCGGCAAGTTCGAAGTCAGCCGCGGCGAGTTTTCGGCCTTCGCGAAGGAAACGAATTTCTCGCAGAAGCCGGGCTGCAATTCGACCCGCGGCGGGCGTTTCGCCCGCCTCAAGTCCGCCACTTGGCAGGCGCCCGGATTCGGCCAATCAGCCAAGGATCCCGTGGTCTGCGTCAGTTGGGAGGAAGCCCAGTCCTACATCCGCTGGCTGAGCAAGAAGACCGGAAAGGCGTATCGGCTGCTCTCCGAAGCCGAGTGGGAGTACGTCGCGCGCGCCGGCGGCCCCAGCGGCAGTTATTGGGGCGCCGAGAACGCCGGCGCCTGCCGCCACGCCAACGTCGCCGACCAGTCGGCGCAGGCCGATGTCCCCGGCCCGGGTTTCGCGTGTCGCGACGGCTTTACCCAAACGGCACCGGCAGGCAGCTTCAACGCCAATGGCTTCGGCGTCTTCGACATGCTCGGCAATGCCTGGGAGTGGGTCGCGGATTGCTGGAACAAGAATTACGACGGCGCGCCGGACAACGGCGCGGCCCGCAACACCGGCACCTGCGACGAGCGCGTGTTCCGCGGCGGCGCCTGGAACTCCAAGCCCATTCTGGTTCGCACCGGTTACCGCGATCGCGAGGAACTGGGCGAAAGGCACGACAATCTCGGCTTCCGCATCGTGCGGTCGGCAGACTGACCCCATGGACTGCGATCGGCGCCGCCGCGCCCTGCTGCTGGGCGGGGCGGCGGGCATGCTGGCGACGCGCCTGCCCCAGGCCTTCGCACAGGCCGACGGCGGCCTCAAGGATGCCTATGTTCCCCGCACCAAGCATGCGCTGCTGATCGGCAACCGCGTCTACGCCAACAACAAGGACATCCCGCCCGCACACAAGAACGTGGCGGACGTCCGGGAAACCCTGGAGTTTCTGGAATTCAAGGTCAGCTCACATACCGACCTCGATGCCACCGCGATGCGGGCGGCCATCACCAGCTTCGGCGCCATGATCCGCGACATCGCCGAAAACACCCAGGCCGGCAGCCTTGCCGTCGTTTTCTACTTTTGCGGCCACGGCTTCCAATCGGACGGCCAAAACTATCTGGTTCCCGCCGGCATCGACCCGACCAGCGAGGGCGCGCTGAAGCAGTCGCTCAAGCTCATGGACGAGGTGTTGGCAATGCTGCCGCGACGCTATCCCGGCCTTAGCGTCGCCCTGATCGACGCTTGCCGCACCGACCCGACGTTCAAGAAAGGTGCCGACGACCTCAACCAGATCAGCGCGCCGGAAGGCACCATGGTCTTCTTCGCCACCCGCGCCGGGCGCCCGGCCCTGGCGCCGATCGACCCCAACCGCAACACCTTCTTCACCGAAGCCGTTTGCGACACTCTGAGCAAGAGCAACGGCGTCACGCCGCTCGACGACCTGTTCCAGATCGCCGCTTCGAACTGCCAACGCAAGGTCAAGGACCTGTTCGACAAGGCCAAGATCAACTGGCTGCCGCAGTACCCCGAGGTCACCGGCAACCTGCGCGGCAAGTTCGTGATCCGCAATCGCGACCTGGAAATCAATCGCCAGCGCCGCCGGCAGCAGGCGATTTCGCCGCTCGGCGGCGGCAGCGCCGAAGAGGACCGCTGGATCGAAATCCGCAAGGCCATCAAGCCGCGCGAAGTGGTTCGCCTGTGCGAAGTCTTCCTGAAGACCTTTCCCGACGGCGAATACACCCAGACCGCGCAAGCCACCCTCGACGGCGCGCGTCTCGCCGCCGACAGTCAGCGTGCCGCCGGCCTCAGCAGCGACGCCATCGACACCAGCATCGGCAACGAGGACTACCGCGACGACCTCGTCAAGGCCGTACGCGGCGACAAAGACGCGGCGCATCGCATCGCCATCATGTATCGCGAAGGCAACGGCGGCATGCGGGTCAACCCACGACGGGTCGAGATCTGGCTCAAGTTCTCGGCCGAACTCGGCAACGGTATCGCCAGTTGGCAGCTCTCCGAGTATTACAGCTCCACCGGCATGGTCGGGGAAGCCGCCCGCTACGAACGCCGCGCCGTCGATCTCGGCTACCGGCCGCCGCCCAGACTATCCAATCGGGGTTATTGAGGCGTCGGGCGCTTGAGCCTCACTCGCGCTTGAGCGCGCGCAAGAAATATGAAAATAGCCTCAGCTTTGTAGTTAGCTCGGCATTTTGCGCAAAACCGACAATAACCATTCAATTCCCTAATGCACCAGCATGTGGCAAACCTCATGAAAACATAACGATACCCTTGACACCTTAATGAACGCCGAATGACAATATCAAGATCAATCGGCAAAAAAACAAGTCTTGGGCCGTTCTTCAAGAAAAGACTAAAGATCAGGGCGGCGAAGTCGTATAAGTGCGTTCGGCATGATGGTCGCAAAGGAGGGGAATCGGTGTTCTTGCAGGAAGCGCTATTTCGCCGGAAGCTTGTGCTGCTGGTTTGCTTGGCAGCGGGCGTTTTGTCGCTGTCAGCCCAGGCCCAGACGCCTCTCGGGATCAACCAACAGGCGATCACGCCGGCCCCCGCCACGCAGCCCGGCGGCAGCCTGGGCGGCGCGATCATGCAGACGCTTCCTGCCACCACCCCATCCGCCGGCCCGGGACCGTCGATGGAAAACCGCATCCCGAAAGAAGACCGCCCGATTGTCGACATCGAAGGGCTCAGGATCGAAATCAAGCAGTTCCTGACGCCGGGACTCACCGTCATTCCCGATTCCGAAGCGCAGGCCGCACTGGAACCCTATCTCGGCCCGAACAAGCAATTTCAGGACTTGCTCGACGCGGCGGCCGCGCTCAAGCGCCTGCTCGCCGGCAAGGGCTACTTCCTGGCCGATGCCTTCATACCCGAGCAGTCGATCATGGAAGGCATCGTCGCCATCCGGGTTCTCGAAGGACGCATGGGGAAAGTCAAGATTCAGGCCGAAGACAACGTCGGCATTTCCCTCAGGCTTCTAGAATCCTTCCTGGCCGACCTGAAGGAAGACTCGATCATCGAAACGGACGTCGTCGAGCGCGCCGTCTTCCTCTTGAGCGACCTCAAAGGCGTCAATATCCGCACCATCTTCGAACCGGGCGAAACAGTCGGCACCGCCAACTTCATCGTCCAGGTGTCCCGGGCCCGCGGCGTCGAGGGCACCTTGGATTTCGACGCCAACGGTTCGTTCTACACCGGCGTCTTTCGCGTCGGCGCCGGTGTCGACTTCAACAATCTGGCCGGCGTCGGCGACATGTTCAGTTTGCGTTACTCGCACTCGGCCGAGTCGCGGCACATGGCCTACCGGCGCGTTTCCTATCTGGCGCCGACCGGTGCTTCGGGGCTCAAGCTCGGCGTCGCGTATTCCGAATTGAGTTATCGCCTCGGTACGCCGGAATTCGCACCGCTCCTGGCGAACGGCAAGGCGGTCGTGTCGTCGCTGCTCGCCGCATACCCGGTGATCCGCACGCGCAACGCAAACCTGATCGTGTCCGCGCAATTCGATCACCGCGCATTCCGCGACCGCCAGGAAACGACGCAGCGTTACACCGACAAGAACACGCGCGTCAGAACCATCAGCCTTGGCGGCGACATCCGCGACGCGCTGTTCGGCGGCGGCGTCAACGTCTATAACCTCGCCCATACCCGCGGCGACCTGGCCTTCCTCAATCCGACATTTCAGGCATCCGACCAGGCAACGCGCAACACGGGCGGCGTTTTCAACAAGACCAACCTCACCTTTTCACGGCTGCAAAGCATCTCCGAGGGGATCGCCCTCTACGTGTCCTATAGCGGACAAACGGCCAACAAGAACCTCGATTCGAGCGAGAAATTCAGCCTCGGCGGCCCCAACGGCGTGCGCGCCTATCCCCAAGGCGAAGCTTCCGGCGACGAAGGCTGGGTCGCCAGCGGCGAACTCCGCTTCCGCATGCCCACCAGCGAGAGCATGCCGGGCACCATGGTGGTGACGCTGTTCCACGACGCCGGCTGGGCGCGGTTGAACAAGAACATGATGGCCGCGGACGTCGACCGAACGCGCAAGATCGCCGGCCTCGGCGTCGGCCTCAACTGGGAAGTGCCGGGCGACTGGTCGCTGCGCGCCAGCGTCGCCAGCCGCCAGACGGCCAGGGCGGAATCCGAAAGCGTCCTGCGCGAACCGCGCCTCTACGTTCAGTTCACCAAGAACTTCTGAGACCGCCGACCATGACGAACCCCGCCACCGTCGCCAGCGGCAGCCCCAACCGATCCACGCCACCGCCCAACCGCCGGCGCTCGTCTCCAGGCCGCCGTCCAGGCGCTTGATTCGCGGTTGCGCACGCGCATGAACCACGCCTACCGACTGATCTGGAGCGAGGCACTCAACGCCTTCGTCGCCGTGGCCGAGATTGCACGCGGGCGCGGCAAGCGGTCGGGCGGCGCCAAGCGGATCGCTCCGGTCGCCGTAGCGCTGGGCATGCTGGCCGGCGGCCCGGCATTCGCATTGGGCACCGGCGAGCAGGTCGCCGCCGGCACCGTCAATTTCGCGCGCCCGGACAACCGGACCCTCGTCGTCACCCAGGGCTCCGACCAGGCGATCGTGAATTGGCAGAGCTTCAGCATCGGCGCGGGCGAAACCACGCGCTTTGTCCAGCCGTCGTCGTCCGCGGTCATTCTCAACCGCATTCTCGGCAACGACGCGAGCCATATCTACGGCAATCTCCAGGCCAACGGCATCGTCTTCCTCACCAACCCCAACGGCATCCTCTTCTCCCGCGGCGCCCAGGTCGACGTCGGCGGCCTCGTCGCCGCCTCGCTCGGCATCAGCGACCAGAACTTCCTCAACCGCAGCTACCACTTCACGAACGACGGCGGCGCCGGCAGCATCGTCAATGGCGCCAACATCAACGCCGCCACCGGCTACGTCGCCCTGATCGCGCCCCAGGTCTCGAACACGGGCGCCATCGCCGCCAGCAACGGCAGCGTCGGCCTCGTCGCCGGCGACGCCGTCGTCCTCGACTTCGACCACGACGGCAAGATCAACTTCAAGATCGACCTCCCCGCCGCATCCGCGCGCATCGACAACAGCGGCCTCATCGCCGCCGACGGCGGCCGCGTCGTCATGAACGCCAGCGCGAAAGACGCCCTGCTCTCCACCGTCCTCAACAACAGCGGCATCGTGCGGGCGCGGGGCCTGGCAATGAAGAATGGCGAGATCGTGCTCGACGGCGGAGCATCGGGCGTCACCAGCGTAACCGGCACCCTCGATGCCAGCGGCAAGGAAGCGGGGCAGACCGGCGGCACGGTCAAGGTGCTGGGCGACAAGGTCGGGTTGTTCGGGCAGGCGCGGATCGACGTTGCGGGAGATGCCGGGGGGGGAACGGCACTGGTGGGGGGGAATTACCAGGGCAAGGGGGCGGAGCGGAATGCAAACGCAACGTATGTCGGCAACGCCGTCACGATAAATGCCGATGCACTTACGGCCGGCAATGGCGGGAAAGTCGCTATCTGGTCTGATAACGTTACCCGATACTATGGAACTCTCAGCGCTCAAGGCGGTTTTACTGGCGGCGACGGTGGGTTTGCAGAGATATCTGGAAGATCTGCACTGATCTTTCGCGGCACTGTCAAGCTAGGTGCGACCAACGGCTCGCTAGGCACCTTACTGCTCGATCCTTTAACAATAACCATCGCGGATGGAGCAAATAGCAGTGGCGCAAATGACGACCAATTGACGGACCCCGCAGCAGATACAGCCATCAACTTTGCGGATACGGCTGCGTCCGACTTCACGATCAGCGCGGGCCAAATTGAAGCCTTGACGGCCGACATCCTACTTGAAGCCAGAAACTCGATCATCCTCGGAGACCTGGCAGATGGCGCGTTAACGTTGCAGTCCAACGTCACACTCACCGCCCGCACAAGGAACGATTCAGGTTCCGGTGATGCCGCGACCGGCGGCATCAGCTTCACCGATACCAATGATGCAATCGTTGCCTCCGGAACGGGAGGTATCGTGCTTCAAGCCGGAACGTCGAATGGTTTAAGCTTCAATGGGACTGCGACATCGGACATTTCGGTCGGCAAGCTAACCACCAATGGTGGCGCCATTTCGCTTGAGGCCAGTCGCAACGTCACTCTGAACAACGACGTGAATTCTGGAAACGGAACCCTCCGTGTCGTTGCCAACAACGGAACTTTCACTCAATCCGCAGGAACAATTACTGCCGACAGTTTCGGTATCCGTACCAGTGGCGCAGTCGTCCTGACAGCCGCCAATAACGTCACGACCTTGGCTGCCAATGTAAGCGGAAGTGGTAACAGTTTTACATTCCAGAACGAAACTGATGGCTTCGCAGTGGGCACTGTTGCCGCCGCCGGAACGATTTACGCCTCTACCACAGGTATCACCACGGCCGACGTCACCGCCGGCAGTTCGGGCGGCATCACCCTGAGCGGCTCGGGCGCCATCGCGATCAACGCTGCGCTGGCCACGGGCACCTCGAACATCGCCGAAGCGGGCGGTGCTGAAACTGCGCAGACCGGCGCGATCCAGATCACCTCGTCGGCCTCGACCATCACCGGCAACGGCAGCGGCACGCTGACCACGGGGGCGGCCACGGTCGATGGCACGACGGACAACGACAGCGCCACCTCGGGCACGATCACGCTGAGCGCCTCCGGCGCCATCCAACTGGCCGCCGCCGACGCGCTCAATGTTGGCACCACCACGGTGACCAACGGCAACGCTGGCGACAGCGCCCTCGCCGGCAACATCACCGTCACCACGGCAGACAAGATGACCGCGGACGGCACCACCGGCAAGGTCGATGTCCCGCCGGCGTGCTCAACGTCACCACCGACGGCGGTGCCGGCGACGCCGGCGGCATCTTCCTCACCTCGGGCGAGGCGCTGAGCCTGGGCACGCTGGCGACGGCGGGCGGCAGTGCGCAGAACCTGAGCGTCGCCACCACGGGCGGCGCGGCCCTCACGCTGACGAACGTGGCCGAGACGGTGGCGGGCGACACGGTGGTGCTGGACGCAGGCACGGGCACAGTGACGATCGCCAACGCAGCCTTCGACATCGGCGCGGGCAGCCTGACGGTGCGCGGCGACGAGATCGACTTCACGGGCGGCGGCAACAGCATCCAGGGCAGCGGTGGCGCACTGGTGCTCGAAGCCGGTCAGGTAAGCACGACGGTCGGCATCAACAACGGCGCGAGCACGCTGGACCTGTCGACGACCGACATCGCAGCGATCCAGGACGGATTCAGCACGCTCACGATAGGCCGCACGGACGGCACGGGCGCGGTGACGGCCGGGGCCATCACCTTCTATGACCCGGTGACGATCCGGGCAGGCGGCGCGACGGGCGACATCACGATCGGCGGCGCGGTACTGACCTCCGGCAATACGGGCGTCACGCTCACCGCCGGACAGGACGTGCTGATCAACAGCACGGTGACGACGGGCAGCGTCACGACGACGGGCACGACGAACGCGGACACGGCGACGACGGGGAGCATCCAGGTCACGGCGGGCCGCAACATCACGGGCGACGCGAACGGCCGACTGATCACGGGTGTGGCGACGGTGGATGCCACCGCGACGGGCGACGCCGATACGGCGACCTCGGGTTCGATCACGCTGAACGCGGACACGGGCGCGGTGCAACTGGCCTCTGCCAATGCGCTGACGATCGGCAACGCCGTCATGAACGACGGCGCGGGCGCGACGACGGCGACCCCCGGCAGCATCACGATCGGCAACAGCACCGCGCCGACCAAGATCAGCAGTAACGGCAGCAACGGCCAGGTGGATGTGAGCTTTGGCACGGCAGCGGGCGCGGACACCAACGCCGCCGGCGTGCTCAACGTCACCACCGACGGCGGTGCCGGCGACGCCGGCGGCATCTTCCTCACCTCGGGCGAGGCGCTGAGCCTGGGCACGCTGGCGACGGCGGGCGGCAGTGCGCAGAACCTGAGCGTCGCCACCACGG
>JACRPB010000116.1 GCA_016214175.1 Rhodocyclales bacterium | reverse complement strand
GCGCCAACCCGGCGCGGTGGGCTCTATCCATCCCGGCAGGCGCGGGCCTAGGCGATGGATATTTCCATTCATCTGCTGCTGATCCAGGACGGCATCACCAACGGCGCCATTTACGCCCTGTTGGCCCTGGCCCTGGTGCTGGTCTTCGCGGTGACCCGCATCATTTTCATTCCCCAGGGCGCATTCGTCGCCTACGGCGCGCTCTCGCTGGCCTTCGTCCAAGGCGGCCACGTGCCGCCGACGATCTGGTTCCTGGCGGTGCTGGGCATGGCTGCGGCGCTGACGGATAGCGTGATCGCGCTGCGCGAAGAGCGCAAGGCCGAAGTGCCGGTCATCCTGCTCGTCAATGCCGGACTGCCCCTGATGCTGGCCGGGCTGCTGCATGTTCTGCCGCTGGCGACCCTGCCGCTGGTGGCGCAGATCCTGCTCACCCTGGCCATCGTTGTGCCGCTGGGGCCGCTGATCTACCGCCTCGCCTTTCAGCCGGTGGCGGAAAGCACCGTGCTGTTGCTGCTGATCGTCGCCGTGGCCGTGCACCTGGTCCTGCTCGGCCTCGGGCTGCTGTTCTTCGGCGCCGAAGGCATGCGCACGCCGGCCTTCACCGAGGGCGCGCTGACCCTGGGACCGACCACGGTGCCCTACCAGACCTTCTGGATCGTCGGCGTCACGCTGTTCCTCATCGCCGCGCTGTTCGTCTTCTTCGAGCACACGCTCTACGGCAAGGCCTTGCGCGCCACCGCCATCAATCGCACCGGCGCCCGCCTCATGGGCATTTCCACCGACATGGCCGGCAAGCTCTCGTTCGCGCTCGCCGCCCTGGTCGGCGCCTTCCTCGGCATCCTGGTGTCGCCGATCACCACCATCTACTACGACACCGGCTTCCTGATGGGCCTCAAGGGCTTCGTCGGCGCCATCATCGGCGGCCTCGCCAGCTACCCGCTGGCGGCGGTCGGCGCCCTGCTGGTCGCCCTGATCGAGTCCTACGCCTCGTTCTGGGCCAGCGCCTTCAAGGAGGTCATCGTGTTCACGCTGATCATTCCGGTGCTGCTGCTGCGCTCCCTCACCACCCATCACGTGGAAGAGGAGGAGTGATGAACCGTTTCGTGCTCGTATTCGCCGCCGTCCTCTTCCTGGTCCAGCCGCTGCTGCCGGAATTCACCGTGACGCTGCTGTGCTACATCGGCCTGGCGTCGCTGGTGGCGCTCGGCCTGGTGCTCCTGACCGGCATCGGCGGCCTCACCTCCTTCGGCCAGGCGGCCTTCGTCGGCGTCGGCGCCTACGCCAGCGCCTACCTGACCACGGCGCACGGCATGTCGCCCTGGGGCACGCTGCTGGTCGGCATGGCGATCACCACCGGCATCTCGCTGTTCCTCGGCTTCATCACGCTGCGCCTGTCCGGCCACTATCTGCCGCTGGGCACCATCGCCTGGGGCCTGGCACTGTATTTCATCTTCGGCAACGTCGAGTTCCTCGGCGGCCATTCGGGCATTTCCGGCATTCCGGCCATCGACCTGTTCGGGCTCGAACTGAAGAGCGGCCGCGCCCTGTTCTACCTGATCTGGGGCGTCGTCCTCGCCGCCATCGTCGGCTCGCAGAACATGCTCGATTCGCGCGAAGGCCGCGCCATGCGCTCGCTGCGCAGCGCCATCATGAGCGAGGCGATGGGCATCAACACGACGCGCTACAAGATGATCCTGTTCATGATGGCGGCGCAGTTCGCCTGCATCTCAGGCTGGATGTACGCCCACTTGCAGCGCTTCGTCAATCCGACGCCCTTCGGCCTCCACATCGGCATCGAATACCTGTTCATGGCCGTGGTCGGCGGCGTCGCCAACATCTGGGGCGCCGTCGTCGGCGCCACCCTCGTCACGCTCTGCAAGCAATGGCTGCAAGACATCCTGCCGGCGCTGCTCGGCAAGACAGGCAATTTCGAAGTCGTCGTCTTCGGCCTGGTCATGATCGTCCTGCTGCATCGGGCGCGCATGGGCATGATGCCGCTGCTGCTGCGGCTGGCGCCGCGCGGCGCCGACCGGCACGACGTCGAGGCGGCGGAGCCGCTGCCGCAGCGCACGAAGCCGCAGCGCGGTGAGGTCGTGCTGGAGGCCAAGGAGGTCAGCAAGCGCTTCGGCGGTCTGATCGCCAACAACCAGATGAGCCTCGCCGTCGGCGCCGGCGAAATCCTCGCCCTGATCGGCCCCAACGGCGCCGGCAAGAGCACCATGTTCAACTGCATTTCCGGCGTCAATCCGCCCAGCGAAGGCGAGATCCGTTTCCTCGGCCTGCGCATCGACGGCCTCGATGCGCGCGCCATCGCCCAGCGCGGCATGAGCCGCACCTTCCAGCACGTGCGTCTGAACGTGGGCATGTCGGTGCTGGAGAACGTCGCCCTCGGCGCCCACCAGCGCGGCTTCAAGAATTTCGTCGCCTCCGCCTGCCGCCTCGATCGCGCCGAGGAAAAGCGCATCCGCGCCGAAGCCGCGCTGCAATGCCGGCGCTGCGGACTCGGCGAACACCTGCACGATCTGGCCGGCAGCCTGCCGCTGGGCAAGCAGCGCATCGTCGAAATCGCACGCGCCCTGGCCAGCGATCCGAGCCTGCTGCTGCTCGACGAGCCGGCGGCCGGCCTGCGCCATCTGGAGAAACAGGCGCTGGCCGAACTGCTGCGCCAACTGCGCGCCGACGGCATGGCCATCCTGCTGGTCGAACACGACATGGACTTCGTCATGGGCCTGGCCGACCGCGTCGCGGTGATGGAGTTCGGCGAACATCTCGCCACCGGCCTGCCGGCGGAGATCCAGCGCAATCCGCAGGTGCGCGAAGCCTATCTCGGGGGGGTCGAGTGAGTACGCCAATGCTCCTGGAGGTCGAGGACCTCTGCGTTTCCTACGGTCGCGTCGAGGCCGTGCACAAGGTCAATCTGAGCATCCGCGAAGGCCAGATCGTCACCGTCATCGGCCCCAATGGCGCCGGCAAGACGACGCTGCTGTCGGCCTTGATGGGCCTGCTGCCGGCGCGCGGCACCATCCGCTTCGCCGGCAGCGCCGGCCACCGCCGCGTCGAATCCCTGGGCGCGGACGGACTGGTGCTGGTGCCGGAAAAGCGCGAACTGTTCGGCGAGATGTCGGTGCAGGACAACCTGCTGCTGGGTGCCTTCAACTGCTTCCGCAAGGGGCGGCGCGACCACGAGAAAACCATGGCCGAGGTCTATGAAATCTTCCCGCGCCTGATGGAGCGGCGCACCCAGGCCGCGGGCACCCTCTCCGGCGGCGAGCGCCAGATGCTGGCGATGGGCCGCGCCCTGATGGCCAAGCCCAAGCTGCTGATGCTCGACGAGCCGAGCCTGGGCCTGGCGCCGCTGATCATTCGCGAAGTCTTCCGCACCGTCGCGCATTTGCGCGACATGGGCGTGTCGGTGCTGCTGGTCGAGCAGAACGCGCGCGCCGCGCTGCAAGTGTCCGACTACGGCTACGTGCTGGAAAACGGCGAAGTGGCCCTGGAAAACGCAAGCCACGTGCTGGCCCACGACCCGCGCGTGATCGAGAGTTATCTCGGACTGGGAGGATCCGGTCCGGGCAACGCAGTACCCGATTGACAACACAACGAGGAGACAGGAATGAAGAAGCAATTCAAGCAACTCGCCATCGCTGCGCTACTGGCGGCGGCAAGCGCGGCGCAGGCCGACATCAACATCGGCATCAATGTTTCCGCCACCGGTTCGACGGCGGTGCTGGGCGGCCCGCAGAAGAACACGGTGGAACTGCTGCCGACCACGCTGGCGGGCGAGAAGATCAACTGGATCGTCCTCGACGACGCCTCCGATCCGACCAATGCCGCGAAGAACGTCACCAAACTGGTGGCTGAGAACAAGGTGGACATCCTGATCAGCGGCACCTCGACGCCGACGGTCGCCGCCTCGGCGACGGTGGCGGCCGAGGCCAAGACGCCGCTGTTCGGCCTCGCGCCGGCCAGCCTTGACGGCGACAAGCACAAGTGGACTTTCCTCATGCCGCAGCATTTCAAGCTGATGGCGGCCGGCCTGCTCGAACACATGAAGGCCAATAACGTGAAGACGCTCGGCTTCATCGGCTTCGCCGACGGCTACGGCGAGACCTGGATCAAGGTGCTGGAACCCCTGGTCGCCAGCTATGGCGTCAAGCTCGAACCGATCGAGCGCTTCAACCGCACCGATACCTCGGTCACCGGCCAGACGCTCAAGCTCGTCGCCGCCAAGCCCGACGCCGTGCTGATCGTCGCCTCCGGCGCGCCGGCCGCGATGCCGCACCTGGCGCTGGTCGAGAAGGGCTACAAGGGCCAGGTCTACCAGACCCACGGCGCGCCGTCGCCGGCCTACCTGAAGATCGGCGGCAAGGCCGTCGAAGGCGGCGTTTTCGTCGCCGGTCCTCTGCTCGAATGGGCGCAACTGCCGGATTCCGCGCCGACCAAGAAGACCTCGGCCGAATACGCCAAGCTCTACGAGGGCAAGTACGGTGCCGGTACGCTGTCGTCCTTCGGCGGCCATCTGTGGGACGCCTGGGCCGTAGCCTCGCGCGCGATTCCCGTGGCGCTGAAGAAGGCCAAGCCGGGTACGCCCGAATTCCGCGCGGCGGTGCGCGATGCCATCGAAGGCGAGAAGGAAGTCGTCGGCGTCCATGGCGTGTTCAACATGAGCCCGACCGACCACTTCGGTCATGACGCCCGTGCCCGCGTCATGTTGCGCGTCGACAACGGCGCCTTCAAGATCATTTCCGCGAAGTAAGCGTCACGCCTAAGGAACGCGCATGAATGCCATTGCCCGCAAACCTTCCGAGTTGTTCGTCGAGCCGTCCGTCATACTTGAGGAACGGCCCGACGGCAGCCGCATTTTCCGTTCGGCCCTCGCTTTGCCCGACTACGCGCGCTGTTCCGGCGAGTGGATCGAGCGCTGGGCGGCCGAGACGCCCGACGCCGTCTTCCTCGCCGAGCGCGGCGGCGACGGCGAATGGCTGCGGCTCACGTATGCCGAGGTGCGGGCGCGCGTTTATCGCATCGGTACCTGGCTGCTCGGGCAGAAGCTGTCGCCCGAGCGGCCGGTGCTGATTCTTTCCGACAACGGCATCGAGCATGCACTGCTGATGCTGGCCTGCCTGCACGTCGGCGTGCCGGCGAGCCCTGTTTCGCCCGGCAACTCGCTGCTGTCGAAGGACTTTGCCAAGCTCAAGGCCAACGTCGAACTGCTGCGGCCGGGCGTCATTTTCGCCGACACCATCGAGCGCTTCATGCCGGCCATCAACGCCGTCGCCGGGTTGCACGACGGCGTCGTCGTCGCCGGCTCGCGCAGCCAGCCGCAGGCCGGCACGCTGGCCTTCGCCGACATCGCCGCGACAGCGTCCGACGACGCGGCCGTAGGCGCCGCCTTCGCGGCGCTGACGCCCGACACCATCGCCAAGTTCCTGTTCACCTCCGGTTCCATCGGCGCGCCGAAAGCCGTCATCACGACGCAGCGCATGATGTGCTCCAACGCCGAGATGAAGAGCGTGATCTGGCCTTTCCTTAACTCGCAAAAGCCGGTCATCGTCGACTGGCTGCCCTGGAGCCACGTCTTCGGCGGCAGCCACAACTTCAACAAGGTCCTGCGCTTCGGCGGCAGCCTTTACATCGACGAGGGCAAGCCGGTGCCGGCGCTGCTCGGGCGGACGGTGAAGAACCTCACCGACGTCGCGCCGACCGTCTATTTCAGCGTGCCGCGCGCCTACGACATGCTGATTCCCCACCTGCGCGATAACGCCGAACTGCGGCGCAACTTCTTCTCGCGTCTGCAACTGATTTTCTACGCCGGCGCGGCCTTGCCGCAGGCGATCTGGGAAGAGCTGGAGCGCCTGGCGGTGCTGGAACTCGGCCATCCGATCACCATGCTCTCGTCCTGGGGCTCGACCGAAACGGCGCCGGCCGCCACCGACTGCCATTTCCAGGCCGTGCGCTCGGGCGTCATCGGCGTGCCGGTGCCGGGCACGACGCTGAAGCTGGTGCCCGTCGCCGACAAGCTCGAAGTGCGCGTCAAGGGCCCCAACGTCTTTCCCGGCTACTGGAAACAGCCGGGGCTGACCGCGAAGGCTTTCGACGAAGAAGGCTTCTACATGATCGGCGACGCCGTCGAGTTCGTGAATCCGCAGAAGCCCGAGCAGGGCCTGCTGTTCGACGGCCGCGTCGCCGAGGACTTCAAGCTGCTGACCGGCACCTGGGTGCATGTCGGCAGCCTGCGCGTGGCGGGCATCAGCGCCCTGGCGCCGGTGGCGCAGGACATCGTCGTCACCGGCCACGACCGCGACGAGATCGGCTTCCTGGTCTTCCCCAACGTTCCGGAATGCCGGCGCCTCACCGGCCTCGGCGACGACGCGCCGCTGGACGCGGTGCTCGGCCACCCGACGGTGAAAGAGCGTATCCGCGAAGGCATGGTGCGGCTGAAGCGCGAAGGAGGCGGCTCCTCGACTTATCCGGCGCGCCTCTTGCTGATGGCCGAAGCGCCGTCGTCCGAAGCCGGCGAACTCACCGACAAGGGCTACATCAACCAGCGCGCCGTGCTGACGCGCCGCGCCGACCTCGTCGTGCAACTGTATTCGGAAGTGCCGGATTCCGCCGTCATCACCCTCGGCAACTCGTAAGGAAACAACGTGAGCGAACCCCTGATCAAGACGTCGTTCGACGACGCCATCTACACCGTCGTCCTCAATCGCGCGGCCAAGCGCAACGCCATCAGCGACCGCCTGCTCGAAGCGCTGGAGGCGGCCATCGTGGCGACGCCGCAAGGCACGCGCGCCATCATCCTCGCCGGCGCCGGCGATCACTTCTGCGCCGGCCTCGATCTTGCCGAACACCAGCATCGCGAGCCCTTCGGCGTCATGCTGCATTCGCAGGGCTGGCACCGCATTTTCGGCCGCATCCAGAACGGCGGCATCCCGGTGATCGCGGCGCTGCACGGCGCCGTCATCGGCGGCGGCCTGGAGCTGGCGTGCTCCACCCACGTGCGCATTTCCGAGCCCGACACCATCTACCAACTGCCAGAAGGCCGCCACGGCATTTTCGTCGGCGGCGGCGCCTCGGTGCGCGTGGCGCGCATCATCGGTCCCGGCCGCATGTGCGAAATGATGCTGACCGGGCGCATCTACAGCGCCGAGGAAGGCCAGGATCTCGGCCTCTCGCACTATCGCGTCGGCAAGGGCGAAGCGCTGGCGAAGGCACGCGAACTCGCGCTGCGCATCGCCGAGAACGCGCCCATGGCCAATTACGCCATGGTCACCGCGATCCAGCGCATCAGCAACATGGCGACCGACGACGGCTTCTTCGTCGAATCGCTGACCGCGGCGCTGACCCAGACCAGCCCCGAAGTCGCCGAGCGCATCGGCCACTTCCTCCAGCGCAAGGGCAAGGGGCCGCAGACGTGAACGCCTACGCCGATTCCGAACGCCACGCCGTCGCCGGCCGCTACGACGACGTCTGGCTGGTGGCGGGCCAGCGCACGCCCTTCGCCGACTACAACGGCGTGCTGCGCGACGTCTCGCCGACCGACCTCGGCATCTACGCGGCGCGCGCGCTGTTCGACAAGAGCGGCGTCCCCGCCGCCGACGTCGATGCGGTGATCGGCGGCAGCATGGCGCAGGCCAGCTTCGACACCTATTACATGCCGCGCCACATCGGCCTCTATGCCGGCGTGCCGCTGGCGGTGCCGGCGCTGCTGGTGCAGCGGCTGTGCGGCTCCGGCTTCGAGACCATCATCACCGCCGCCGACCAGATCGCGCTCGGCAAGGCCAAGCTCGCGCTTTGCGTCGGCACCGAATCGATGTCGCGCAACCCGGTCGCCGCCTATACGCATCGCAGCGGCTTCCGCATGGGCGGCGTCGATTTCCGCGACTTCCTCTGGGAAGCGACCAAGGACACCGCGCCCGGCGCCAGCATGGGCGACACCGCCGAGAACCTGGCCAAGCGCTACGGCATCACGCGCGAGGAGGTCGACGCCTTTGCCGCCGAGAGCTTCGCCCGCGCCTGCGCCGCCTGGGACGGCGGCTGGTTCGGCGACGAAGTGGCGACCGTCGTGAACAGCCGCTGGGAACTCGCGGGCTACCAGCCACGCGGCTTGAAGCTCGCCGACCGTGCCGAGAAGTTCGAGCGCGACGGCCACGTGCGGCCGACGTCGTACGAAGCGCTGACCAAGCTGAAGCCCGCCTTCAACGGCGTGCAGACCGGCGGCAACAGTTCGGCCATTGTCGACGGCGCCGCCGCCGTCCTGGTGGCGAGCGGCGACTACGTGCGCGCCCACGGCCTCAAGCCCCTGGCGCGCGTCGTCGCCGGCGCGGCGGTCGGCGTGCCGCCGGAAATCATGGGCATCGGCCCGGCGCCGGCGATCCGCAGCGTGCTGGCCCAGGCCGGCTTGAAACTCGCCGACCTCGGCCGGGTCGAGATCAACGAGGCCTTCGGCGCCCAGTACCTGGCCTGCGAGCGCGAGCTCGAACTCGATCGCAGCCGCAGCAACGTGCATGGCGGCGCCATCGCCATCGGCCATCCGCTCGGCGCCTCGGGCGTGCGCCTGACCACCACCGTGGCGCGCGAACTGAAGGAGGCCGGGCTGCAATACGGCGTTTCCTCGGCCTGCGCCGGGGGCGGGCAGGGCGTCGCCATCCTGCTGGAAAACGCCGGCTGACTTATTAGAGGAATTCCATGTCGCGCAGCAACGTCTATCACACTCGCGTCGCCTTCAGCGACTGCGATCCGGCGCAGATCGTGTTCTACGGCAACTACTTCAAGTGGTTCGACACGGCCTGTTTCGAGTTCTTCTGGTCCTGCGGCGTGCCGGCCTGGCGCGAACTCAACGAGAGCCGCGGCATCATCGGCGCGCCGCTGGTGAATGCCGCGGCCAAGTTCATGAACTCGGCCACCTACGGCGACCACATCGCCGTCGAGACCACGATCACCGAATGGCGCGGCAAGAGCTTCGTCATGCGCCACGTCATCCGCCGCGGCGATACCGTGCTGGTCGAAGGCGAGGAGACGCGCATCTTCGCCATCAAGGACCCCGACCATCCCGAGCGCATCAAGGCGATCCCTATCCCGCCGGATATTCGCGCCAGTTGCGAGTAGAAGCCGAACCATGAGCCAGTACGCCGCCCCGCTGCGCGACATGCAGTTCATCCTGCGCGAAGTCGCGGGGCTCGAAGCGATCTGCCAACTGCCCGGCTGCGAGGAAGCGACGCCGGACGTGGCGGCGGCCATCCTCGACGAGGCCGGCAAGTTCGCCGCCGGCGTGCTCGAACCGCTGGCCGCCGTCGGCGACCGCGAGGGCTGTCGCCTCGACAACGGGCGCGTCGAAACCGCCGCCGGCCTCAAAGAGGCCTATGCCCGGTTCCAGGCCGCGGGCTGGATCGGCCTCTCGCTGCCCGCTGCATTCGGCGGCCAGGGCCTGCCCAAGCTGTTGTCGACCCCGGTCTGGGAAATGTGGTTCTCCGCCAACATGGCCTTCGCCATGATGCCCCAGCTTAACGTCGGCGCCAGCGAAGCCCTGCATGCGGCAGCGAGCGAGGAACTGAAGGCCGTCTATCTGCCGAAACTGATCAGTGGCGAGTGGGGCGGCACCATGAACCTGACCGAGCCGCAGGCCGGCTGCGACCTCGCGGCGGTGCGCACGCGCGCCGAACCCCAGGCCGACGGCACGTATCGAATTTTCGGCCAGAAGATCTTCATCTCCTGGGGCGAACACGAATGGACGCCCAACATTTTGCACCTGGTGCTGGCGCGCCTGCCCGATGCGCCGCCGGGCGTGAAGGGCATTTCGCTGTTCCTGGTGCCGAAGATCCTGGTCAATGCCGACGGCAGCCTCGGCGCGCGCAACGACCTGCGCTGCATCGCCCTCGAACACAAGCTCGGCATCCACGCCAGCCCGACCTGCACCATGAGCTACGGCGATGCCGGCGGCGCCGTCGGCTACCTGGTCGGCGCGCCCAATCGCGGGCTGGAGACCATGTTCATCATGATGAACGACGCGCGCTTCGCCGTCGGCGTGCAGGGCGCCGCCCTCGGCGAAGCGGCCTACCAGAAGGCTCTCGCCTACGCGCGCGAGCGTCGCCAGGGGCGCGACGCGCTTACCGGCGAGAGCGGCGTGCCCATCGTCCGCCACCCCGACGTCCTGCGCATGCTGCTGGCGATGCGCGCCCGCATTATGGCCGCGCGCGCGCTGCTGTACACGGCGGCCGGCTGGTTCGACCGCGCCGCGCACGATCCCGACAAACGGGTGGCCGCGCGCTGCGCGCGCTACGTCGATCTGCTGATGCCGGTGGCCAAGGGCTGGAGCACCGAGATCGGCAACGAGGTCTGCGACTGCGCGATCCAGGTCTTCGGCGGCATGGGCTTCGTCGAGGAGACCGGCATTGCGCGCCACTTCCGCGACGCGCGCATCATCACCATTTACGAAGGCACCACCGGCATCCAGGCCCACGACCTGATCGGCCGCAAGAGTCAGCGCGAAGGCGGCGCGACGCTCAAGGAACTGCTGGCCGAAATCCGCGCCGACGCGGCGCAGCTTGCCGCCGATGCAGAACTGGCCGGCCTGGCGCAACAGCTGCTGTGCCAGTACGACGACTTGCAGCGCTCGCTGGCCTGGCTGCTCGATGCCGGCACAGAGCAGGCCGGCGAAGTGCTCGCAGGCGCGGTCCCATTCCTGCACCAACTCGGCCTCTGCTGCGGCGGCTGGCAGATGGGGCGGGCGGCACAGGCGGCGCGGCGGCTACAAGGCAGCGGAACCGAAGGCGCGGACTACCTCGCCGGCATCGTCGAACTGGCGCGCTTCTACGGCAGCCATTTGCTGCCGCAGGCCGCCGCCCACGGCGAAACCGTGCGCACCGGCGGCGCGGCCGTGGCGGCGTTTCCGGTCGGCGCGCTGTAGCGCCGAGGAGCAAAAAAACCGCGCGCGATCTTGTGCGCTCGCGGTCGATTCATGTAGAATCCGCCGCTCTCTTGCAGGCGCGTAGCTCAGCTGGTTAGAGCACCACCTTGACATGGTGGGGGTCGTTGGTTCGAGTCCAATCGCGCCTACCAGAATTCAAGCCGGATAACTTCAGGACTTCAGAAGTTATCCGGCTTTCTGGTTTCTGGCGGCGGCAACGTTGGGACGAATCGTGATCGGCGAATGTGCTGCCCTTGGCGACATCGCCAACCCACCTGCCACCGACCATCTGGCGTTGGCGACGATGCGGTTGTCTTCGTCTGCAAATTGGAGGCGGCCGTTCGGATCGATGTTCATAGTCGCATCTTGTTGTTTATAAGCTATTTGTAGCTGACAATTAAAACTTTCGCTCTTCAGCTACAAAGCTCGGTCAGGTACGTGTATTTCAGCACTCCGGAAGGTCCGCCTGTGGGCGGCCTTTTTGTCGCCCCTCCCTTATGGCGGCAGCGGGTTCTGTCCGCGCGAAATCCCGATCGAAACGCCGGCCTCGCCGGCGCTCAGCGAAAGCATCGAGCATCCGGGCAGCAGTACGACCAGCAGCACGATCCCGAGCGCCTTTCTCATGGATTCATTGCGGCTTCTGTTTGGCCGCCCAGTCCTTCAGGGCGGCGAGGGTGTTTTCGACGTGGAGGTCGGGGTTCATGTCGGTATAGCTGTAGGCGATGCGGCTATCGGGCGTGATGACGTAGGAGGTGCGGCTGGCGTAGCCGGTCTTCCACAGCAGCACGGCGTCGTAGGCTTTCATGATGCGCTGCTGGTCGTCGCTGGCGACCGGGAACTTGCCCTGGCACTCGCTGACCGAAAACTTGTTGAGGGTGGCGATGCTGTCGCCGGAAACGCCGATGACGCTGGCGCCGAATTCCTTGAACTTCGGTATTGCCGTCGCGAAACTGCGGGCCTCGGCGCTGCAGCCCTTGGTGAAGGCCGCCGGGTAGAAGTAGAGAACCACCGGCCCTTGCTTCAGCGCGGCCGCGAGCGCGTAGGTGAATTCCTTGCCGTTGAGGCTGGCCTGGGTCGAAAAGTCCGGCGCCGGCGCGCCGACGTCGAGCGCCGCCTGGGCCGGAACGGCGAGCAGGAGAGCGAGTACTGCAAACAGTCGGTTCATGTCGTGCTCCCGAATCGAACGGCGGGGATGCCGCTTCGTTGGACAAGGCGGGGGCCGCCGCGTTTGCCGGTGGTGTGTTGATCCGTCCGTCGCTATGATAGCCGCCATGCTCACCGTTGAAATCGTATCCGACATCGTCTGCCCCTGGTGCTTCATCGGCCTGCGCCGGCTGGAGACGGCCGTCGCCAGGATGCGCGCGGACGATCCCGGCTTCGCGTGCCGGCGCCGCTGGCGGCCGTTTTTCCTCAATCCGGATACACCGCCCGGCGGCGAACCCTATCTGCCCTTTCTGGAGCGCAAGTTCGGCGGCCGGGCCAGGGTCGAGGCCGTGTTCGAGCACGTGCGTGCGGCCGGCCGCGCCTATGGCCTCGAATACGCCTTCGAGAAGATCGCATTGCGCGCCAACACGCTGCATGCCCATCGCCTGATCCACTGGGCGCAGCAGCGGGGCGATGCGGCGGCCCTGGTCGAACGTCTGTTCGTCGCCCAGTTCCAGCGCGGCGAGCACGTCGGCGATCCGGCGGTACTGACCGCCGTCGCCGTCGAATGCGGCTACCCCGGCGACGCGGTGGCGGCCTATCTGGCGTCGGCGCAGGACGCGGAACTCGTGCGCGCACAGGAACGCGAGCTGCGCATGCGCGGCATCGACATGGTGCCGACGTTCATCCTCGGCGGTACGCGCATCGTCGTCGGCGCCGAGGATCCGGCCGTGCTCGTCGCCGCGATGAGGCAGGCGCTTGCCGCAGGCGCCGGCGCGTGAGGCGGCGCGCAGGGTCGTCGCCGAGGGGGGCGGGCGATGAGCGACGCTAGGCACCATCAGGCGACCACGTGCCGCGGCTGCCTGCATTTTCACGTCACCTACGATCCGGCGTTTCCCTATGGCTGCCGGAGCATGGGCTTCAAGAGCCGGCGCTATCCCTACTTCGAGGTGCGGGCGCTGACCGGCGCGGCTTGCCTGGCGCGGCAAGAAAGGCCGCAGGGCGCCGGCGCGGCGCCGAATGATAGACTCCCGCCGAAGTCATAGGCGCGGCCGCCCCACGGCGCCGCGAACAATCCCGTGCGTATGAAGAACATCGAATCCGTTCCGCTGCCGAAGTCCTACCTGCTGCTCAATCATGGCCCGACGACGCTGATCACGAGCGCCCATGGCGATCGCCGCAACGTCATGGCGGCGGCCTGGGTGATGCCGCTGGACTTCGATCCGCCGAAGGTGCTCGCGGTCATCGACAAGAACACGCTGACGCGCGAACTGATCGAGGCCGCGGGCGAATTCGCGATCAACATCCCGAACCGCGCCATTGCCGCGCAAACGCTGGCCGCCGGTTCGCGCTCGGGCCGCGACGGCGACAAGTTCGCCGCCTGCGGCCTGGCCACCTTCCCGGCGCGGCGGGTGGCGGCGCCGCTGGTCGCCGGCTGCGTCGGCTGGCTCGAATGCCGCGTCGTCGCCGAGCCGCGCAATCAGCAGACCTACGATTTGTTCATTGCCGAAGTGCTGCATGCGGCGGCCGACACGGACGCGTTCTCGGCCGGGTGCTGGCATTTCGACGCCGCCGCGCAGGCCACCATCCATTACCAGGCCGGCGGCCGCTTTTTCAGCACGGGCGAAGGTTTCGACGCTTGAACGGCGCGGCGCCGGCGCACGGCGACCGGCGGGCGGCAGGCAATTCCTGAAAGGAAGGCACGACATGCGGATTATCTGGGGGATCTTCGCGCTGCTGCTGGCGGCTGCGGCCGGCGCCGAGCCGAGCCGGCTCGATCGGGTGCTGGCGGCGAAGGAAATGCGGGTCTGCATCTGGCCGGACTATTTCGGCATTTCCTACCGCAATCCGAAGTCGCTGGAACTGTCGGGCATCGACATCGATCTGGCGCGCGAACTGGCGAAGGATCTGGGCGTGCAGCCGCGCTTCGTCGATAGTTCGTTCGCCAAGCTGATCGACGACGTGACCCAGGACCGCTGCGACATCGCCATGTTCGCCATCGGCATCACGCCGGCGCGGGCCGAGAAGCTGCGCTTCAGCAAGCCGCACCTGATCAGCGACATCTTCGCCATCACGCATCGCAGCAATCGCCGCGTCAAGGACTGGGCGGACATCGACAAGCCCGGCGTGGTCGTGGCGGTGGCCAAGGGCACGTATCACGAGGACGTCATGCGCGGCACGCTGAAGCAAGCGACGCTGCTGGTGACGGCGACGCACCAGGGGCGCGAGCAGGAGGTCGAGGCCGGCCGCGCCGACGTTTTCATGACCGACTATCCGTTCAGCCGGCGCATGCAGGAAACCACCGACTGGGCGCGCCTGCTGGCGCCGCCCGCGACTTTTCACCTGACGTCCTACGCTTTTGCGGTGCAGCCCGGCGACGAGCGCTGGCATGCCCGGATCGACGGCTTCGTCGCCGCCGTCAAGCGCGACGGCCGCTTGTTGACGGCCGCCCGCCGCCACCGGCTCGATCCCATTGTGGCGCCGTGAAGGGGAAGAGCCGCCTGCGCTGGCGCGCGACCTTCCTGCTGATGACGCTGACCGTGGTCGTCAGCGCCATCGCCGCCACGGCCTTTACGCTGTGGCGCCTGCGCGGGGAAGCCATCGACCGCCATTTCGACGCGGCGGCCATGTACGCCCGCCTTTTCGAAGACCACCTGACCCAGAGTCTCAACGTCATCGACATGACCCTGGTCAACATCGCCAACGGCGAAGCGACGAACGAGGCGCTTACTGCCGCCCTGCGTCAGGCGCCTTACCTGCGTTCCCTGGCCCTGGTCGGCGCCGGCAACCGCATCGCCGCCAGTTCCAATCCGCTCAACGTCGACGTCGGCATTCCGCGCGACGACTTCCTGCCGCGGACCTCGGCGCCGATTGCGGTGCTGCGCGCGGGGCCGCCCTGGGTGGGGCGCGATTTTCACGGCGGGCGCGCGGCCAGTGCCGCGGAACCGGCGCTGCCGGAAGCGGCGGGCCTGCTGCCCGTGTTGCGCGACGTCGAGCGCGGGCACAACGACTGGACGACGGTGCTGGCGGCGGTCAACCCGGACTATTTCATCAACCACTACAGCCGCAGCATCGACGCCGCCGCGGGAGCGGTCGACTTGCTGCGCTACGACGGCGTCCTGCTGTTTTCCACCGACGAGCGGGAGCGGCCGGGCGGGCCCGGCCGCCACGAGGGCATCGCCGGCCGCATCGCTCAGGAGGAGTTCGGGCGCGCGCAGGAAGTCCATGACGGCCGCGAGGTGCTGATCGCCTATCGTGCGTCGCGCAGCTATCCCTTCATCGTCGTCGTCCGCCTCGACAAGGAGCAGGGCCTGGCCGGCTGGCGGCGCGAGGCGAAACGCACGCTGGCCATCGTCGTCGCCGTCATGGCGGCGGCGCTGGCCCTGGCCGGCTTGTACTTCGTGCGCCTGGGCCGGCTGGCGCGCCGGCAGGACGCCTACGAGGAAAAACTGCGCCTGGCGGCGAAGGTGTTCGAGACCCGGGGCGAGGCGATCATCGTCACCGACGGCGCCCGCGACATTCTGACCGTCAACCAGGCGTTCACCGCCATCACCGGCTATACGGCGGCCGAGGTCGTCGGCAGGAATCCGCGCCTGCTGGCTTCCGGCAAGCACGATCAGGCCTTCTACGCCGCCTTGTGGCAATCCGTCGGCGACACCGGCCGCTGGGAGGGCGAGATCGTCAATCGCCGCAAGAACGGCGAGCTCTACACGCAGTGGCTGACCATTTCCCGCGTCGAGGACGAGGACGGCGCGGTGACGAACTACGTCGCCATCGCGGTCGATGTCAGCGAGCGGCGCAAGTCGGAAGCCGAACTGCGGCTGCGCGGCGCGGCCCTGGAAGCGGCGGATAACGCCATCATCATCACCGATGCCCAGGGCGGACTCGAATGGGCCAACCCGGCTTTTTGCGCGCTGACGGGATATGCCATGGAAGAGGCGGTCGGCCGCAATCTGCGCGACCTGATCCGCTCGGGCACGCAGACGCGCGATTGCTACGAAAATCTCTGGCGCACGATCAACGCCGGCCAGGTCTGGCGCGGCGAGTGCATCAACCGCCGCAAGGACGGGACGCTGTACCACGAGGATCAGACCATTACGCCAGTACCCGACGAGCACGGCACCATCCGCCATTTCATCGCCGTCAAGCAGGACATCAGCGAACGCAAGCGGAACGAAAAGAGAATGGCGGAGCTGTCGCAGCACCTGGTCGTGGCGCAGGAAAGCGCGCGGCGGCGGCTGTCCGGCGAGCTGCACGACCGCACCAGCCCGAACCTCGCCGCGATCGTGGTCAATCTCGACATCATCGACAGCCTGCTCGCCGCCGCGCCCGAACCGGTTCTCGCCGACCGCCTCGCCGACATCCGCGCCCTGCTCGACGATACCGCGGCCAGCATTCGCGAGGTCAGCGCCGACTTGCGCCCGCCGATACTCGACTACGCCGGGCTGACGGAAGCGCTGACGAGCTATGCCCGGCAGTTTTCGCGGCGTACCGGCATCGCGGTGCACGTCGACTGCGCGCAATTCGGCGCGCGGCCGAAGCCGGAACTCGAATCGGTACTCTTCCGCATCGTGCAGGAGGCTCTGACCAATTGCGCCAAGCACGCGCACGCGTCGGCCATTACCGTGGCGCTGCGCGAGATCGCCGGCGCGATCCGCCTGGACGTGAGCGACGACGGCGTCGGCTTCGTTCCCGACATGTCGGGGAAAATCACCCATACCAGCGGCCTGGGCCTGCTGACGATGCGGGAGATGACCGAATTCTCCGGCGGCGAATTTCGCCTGGAGTCGCGTCCGGGCGAAGGAACTCGGATTCAGGTGCTCATCAGGGACGGACAACCATGAACGTGCGCATTTTGCTCGCCGACGACCATCAGATGTTTCGCGAAGCCTTGCGGATACTGCTGGAGAGGAATCCGGACTTCGAGGTGGTGGCGGAGACCGGCGACGGCCGCGAGGTCATGGCCCTGACGCGGGAGACGGCGCCGAGCATCGTCTGCATGGACATCGACATGCCCGGCATCAACGGCATCGATCTGACGCGGCAGATTGCCGCCACCCATCCGCGCGTGAAAGTGATCGCGGTGTCCACCTTTGCCGACGCCGGCTACGTCCGCGACATGCTCAACGCCGGCGCTGCCGCTTACGTGACCAAGGCCGAGGGCGGTGCCGAATTGCTGCGCGCGATCGACGCCGTCTGCCGCAATCGTTCCTACCTGTGTCCGGATGCGACGGATGCCGTCCGGGGGGCGTTTGCCGGCGCAGGCGGCGACGACAAGCCGGCGTCGGGACCCAAACTCGGCGCCCGCGAAATTCAGGTGCTGCAACTGGTCGCCGTCGGACTGACGTCGGCGCAAATCGCGGCGCAACTTGACATCGCCCTGTCGACCGTCGAGGTGCATAGGCGCAACATCATGCGCAAGCTCAACGTCGATAGCGTCGTGGCGCTCACGCGTTATGCGATCCGCAATGGCCTGGTCTCCAGTGTCTGAACCCGTTATTGCCCGGCTGCTACCGGTATACCGGTATTGCCACTACATGGATATGTGAATATCTAGGCAACGCCGCTTTCCCTAAAATGCGGCGTCGAGTATTTCTTTGTATATATTGGGGAAATGCTGTAGCCGGGCCCGGTTTCCGTGACGTCGAGACCCGGCTTGCGAGAGGAGGCAAATGCCTGGAACGGACGGACTTGCTGCTGCGGATGCCGGCCTGGCGGAGGCCATGGAGGCGATGGACCAGGGCTTTCTCTGGCTGGACGAGAAGCTGGTGGTGCGCGGGCACAATCAGGCCTATCGCCGGCTGCTGGGACTGGATGGGGCGCAGCAATTCATCGGGCGGCCTTACGCCGAAGTGATCCGCATCCTGCTGAAACGCGGCGAATTCTTCGATGCCGGCAATCACGACGTCTTTGTCGCCGAACGCTTGAAGCCTTTGGAAAAAGGGGAGACGCGGCACTTCGAACGCGTGCGGCCGAACGGTACCGTCCTGCGGATATCCGCCGTTCCGCTGCAATCCGGCGGGTATGTCTACACCTTTCTCGACGTCACCCGCGAAACGCGTTCGTTGGAGGAAGTGCGGCGCAACGGCAAGTCGACGGTCGTGGCGATGGCCAACTTCGCGGAGCATCGGGACAAGGACACCGGGGTGCACGTGCTGCGGGTGGCGCCTCTGGTCGGGCAAACCGCGCGCGAACTGCAACGGCGCGGCAGCTTTCCCGCCATCCTCGACGAAACCTTCATCGAGCACATCGCCACCGCCAGCATTCTCCACGACGTCGGCAAAATTACGACGCCGGACCGGATTCTGCTCAAGGCGGGCCCGTTGACCGACGAAGAGCGGGAGATCATCAAGCTCCATACCGCCGTCGGCACCCAGTTGCTGAAGCAGGCCAACTTGATGATGGGCGACAGCCGCTACATGCAACTGGGCGCGGAGATTGCCCATACCCACCACGAGTGGTTCGACGGCAACGGCTACCCGAATGGACTGTCCGGCGATGCGATCCCCCTGGCGGGGCGGATCTGCGCGGTCGCCGACGTTTTCGATGCGCTGACTTCGCGCCGGCCCTACAAGGAGCCGTGGAGCGCCGCGCGCGCGGTGGATCTGATCCGGCAGCAAAGCGGCACCCAGTTCGATCCGATGGTGGTCGAGGCCTTCGTCGACGTGATCCGGGAGCGGGAAACCGTATCCCTGGTGCAGTGGTCGGATTCGATGAGCGTCGGCAATACGCACATCGACGAGCAGCACATGATCCTGATCGACACCATCAACCAGCTTGCCAGTGCGGAAGCGCAGAACGACCGCAACGTGGTCGCCATGATCATCGACGAACTCGTCGGCTATGCCGCCTTCCATTTCCATTTCGAGGAACAGCTCATGGAAAGCTGCGGCTATGCGCAACTGGACAGCCATCGCCGCATCCACCAGGGGTTCGTGCATTGGGTCAGCAACGTCCGCGAGGAGTTTTCCTACCATCGCCGGACGCAACTGGGGGAACGCATCCTGGGCTTCCTGCGCGATTGGCTGCGCGACCACATTCTCGGCGAGGATCAGCTTTATCGTCCTTTCCTCCCCAACAAAGATGCGGGCTGATTTCGTTCTCCGCCCGGCATCGCGAGGCATGCGCAACCTGCGCCGCCTCGCTCCGTGCGCGCCGCGCCGCGGGGCTCATCCGGCAGAAAGATTCCCATGAAAAACAATCAGCCCGTCACGCAAATCGAGGTGCCCTTCCCCAAGGGACGGTACATCGTTTCGCGCACCGATCTCAAGGGCATCATCACCTACGCCAACGACACGTTCGTCGAAGTCAGCGGCTTCTCCCGCGAGGAGCTGATCGGCAAGAACCACAACATCGTGCGCCATCCCGACATGCCGCCGGCGGCCTTCGCCTATCTCTGGGATACCCTGAAAGCGGGCCGGCCCTGGCGCGGCACGGTCAAGAATCGCTGCAAGAACGGCAACTACTACTGGGTCGACGCCATGGTGGTGCCGGTGCGCCAGAACAACGCAACCATCGGCTACATGTCGGTGCGCACCGAACCCGACCGCGCGCAAATCGCCGCCGCCGAGGCGCTCTACAGGCAGTTGCAGGCGGCCGGAGCCGCGGTGCCGGGCCCCTCGCTGTGGGCGCGCACCGCCCTCAAGACCAAGCTCAGCAGCATCGTGCTCTGGCTGCTCGCGGTCCAGGTCGTCAGCGCGGCACTGAACGCCTTGGGCCCGGCGCTGGGCATTGCGCAAGGGACGATCTCGCTGCTGCTGCAAGTTTTGAGCATCGCCAGCATCGGCGCCGGCGTGTGGCTGCTGATGCTGCAAAACCACATCATGACCATCGTCGGCCGCATCATCGGCCGCCTCGACCGCATTACCCAGGGCGATTTGACGGAGTCGATTCCCCTGCACCGGGTCGACGAACTCGGCAAGCTCAACGACTCGCTGGTGACGATGCAGACGCACCTCAAGTCCGTCGTGGCCGAAATTGCCGAAGCGGCTCAGCTCGTCGGCGGCGATGCCGCGGTCCTCAGCAGCGAGATGGAACAGGCGCGGCAGGTCGCGGACGACCAGGCCGGTGCCGTCGGCCGCATCGCGGCGGCCGTGGAGCAGTTGGCAACCTCGGTGCATGCCGTCGCCGACAGCGCCGCGCAGGCGACGCTGGTGGTGGAAGGATCGCGCACCCTGCTGGGCGAGACGTCGACGCGCATGCTGGAAAGCCAGCAGGCGTCGCAGAACGTCGTGACGACGGTGCAAGGCGCCGGCCACACCATGTCCGAGCTGTTCCAGTCCATCTTCGCCATCGGCAGGATTACCGAGGCGATCAAGGAGATCGCCGAGCAGACCAACCTGCTGGCGCTGAATGCCGCGATCGAGGCGGCGCGGGCGGGCGAGAGCGGCCGCGGTTTCGCCGTGGTGGCCGACGAGGTCCGCAAGCTGGCGGAAAAGGCCAGCAATCAGACGGCGGAGATTACCGCCAGCGTCAACGAGATTCAGCGCATCACCCAGATCGCCGTGACCAACATGGAAACCGCCGGGGCGCACGTCGCCACCACCGACGCGGCCATGAATCAGGCGCGTGCCGGGCTCGATTCGGTGTCGCAGCACGGCGAAGAAGTGATCGCGATTTCGCGCAACATCGCCGACGGCACGCGCCAGCAGTCGGCCGCCAGCGACGAGATTGCGGGCCAGGTGGCGGGCATCATGACCGGCATCGACCAGACGTCGGCCGCGGTCGCCGAAGTCAGCCGCAAGGCCGGTCAGATGCGCGACACCTCGTCCCGGCTGCGCGAACTGATCGCCTATTTCCGTCTGATTCGCTGAGCGCCGGCGCGACATGACGACATCGATCAAAATCGAGGCAAGCCGGACCGGCGGTAGCGGTCCGCTGACCTTGGGCCGGCTGCTGATGCTGCTTTCCTTCCTTTCGGTGGTGGTGGCCTTCCTGCTCATGTTCTTCCTGTCCGGCGTCATGCGCGACCGCGCCATCCGCGAACTGGCGCGCGACGACGCGCAGAAGACTTCCAAGCTGGTGTTCGAGAGCCTTTACTCGGCCATGCGCAAGGGCTGGAACAAGCAGGAAATCGCTGACGTCATCGGCCATCTGAATGCGACTTTCCCCGATCTCAACGTCAGCGTCTACCGCGGTCAAGTGGTGGCGACGCAGTTCGGCATCGCCGCCAGCGACGCGAACCGCATCGCGCAGGACGCGGCCTTGCGCGAGGCGTTGACGGGCGGCAGCGATACCATGCTGTTTCCGAACAAGGAATCGATCCGCTACCTCTATCCCGTCGTCGCCACCGCGGAATGCCTGGTCTGCCATACCCAGTCGCACGTCGGCGCCGTCCATGGAGTGATCGACATCACTTATCCGATCCAGACCCTGAAGGTTTCCTTCAACGAGGTCATCAACACCATCATCGCCTACACCCTGCTGGTGGTGGCCGTGGTCTTCGTCATTCTCTACATGAAGCTGCGCTACCTGGTGGTGCTGCCGATCGCCAACCTGGTTGCCGTGATGCGCGGCATGACCCAGGACATGGACTTGAGTCAGCGCGTCGCCGGCTCGAACCGGCTGGCCGAAGTGAAGCACCTCGCCGACTACTTCAATCACCTGCTGACGACCATCCAGGACTACAACACCCGCCTCCAGGAACTGTCGATCCGCGATCCGCTCACCGGCCTTTACAACCGCCGCAAGTTCCAGGAGTTCCTGCAATACGAAATCATCCGCGCGACGCGCCACGAGCGTGGCTTCTCGCTGATCATGATCGACCTCGACAATTTCAAGTACATCAACGACACCTTCGGCCACCCGATCGGCGACATGGTGCTCAAGGAACTGACGGCGATGCTCGCCGCCGGGCTGCGCAAGGGCGACGTGCTGGCGCGTCTGGGCGGCGACGAGTTCGCCATCATCCTGCCCGAGACGCCGGGCGAGGCCGGCCTCAACGTCGCCAACAAGCTGCATCAGACGCTGGCTGGCAAAGAATTCGAACTGCCGGTCGGCAGCATCCGCACTACCGCCAGTTTCAGCCTGGTGAGCTTCCCCGAGGACGGCAAGACCGAGAGCGAGATTGTCGCCGCGATGGACGTCGTGCTGTACAAGGCCAAGACCCACGGCAAGAACCAGGTCATGACCGCGGAGTCGGAAAAAGACCGCAGCATGATGAACATCTTCCGCCAGGGCGATTTCCTGCGCAACGCGATGCGCGAGGATCGCATCGAGGCCTTCCTGCAGCCGATCGTCGCGGTCGCCGACCGCAGCGTGGTGGCCTACGAAGTGCTGGTGCGCATCCGCGACGGCGCGGCGGTGATTCCCGCCGGCGAGTTCATCGAAGTGGCCGAGGAACTGGGCCTGGCCAAGGAGCTCGATCGCGAAGTGTTCCGCAAGGGGCTCGCCCATTACGCCAAGATCGCCGTGCGCCATCCGCAGGCCAAGATCTTCTTCAACCTGTTCCCGCGCAGCTTTAACGACATCGAGTGGATCCGCGGCATTCCCGATCTGGTGCGCAGCGCCGGGGTGCCGTGCGAGAACATCGTGCTCGAACTCACCGAACGCGAAGCCCTGCCCAACCTGACCCAGGTGCGGGCGGTGATCGAGGAGTTGCGCGACAGCAAGATCGCCGTCGCGCTCGACGATTTCGGCAGCGGCTTCTCGTCCTTCCTCTACCTGAAATACCTGGCCATCGATTACGTCAAGATCGAAGGCAGCTTCGTGCGCCAGATCGTCGCCGACGAGCGCGACCGCATCATGGTCGAGCACATCAACGGCATGGCCCATCAATTCGGGCTCAAGACCGTGGCCGAGTTCGTCGAGGACGACGCGACCGCGAACATGCTGGTCGAAATCGGCGTGGATTACGCGCAGGGTTACTATTTCGGCCGCCCGGCACTGCCCGAGTGAGCGCGCCGCGCCGGCGCTATTGGGTGATGCGGTCCATGATCCAGCGCTTGGTCACGGCGGCGTCCATCGGAAACTGGCCGCACTGCATCATCGAGAAGCCGAAGACGTAGGCGTAGAGCAGCACGCTGCGCGCCTTGGCTTCGGCCTCCGACAGGCCCAGCGCGAGGAACAACTGGCGCGTGCAGTTGAGGCGCGTGGCATCGACTTCCTCGACGATGGCGGCGGTGGGGGCGTCCTGGCGCGCCCACATGCGGATCGCCGCCTCGATGGCGATGCCCTTGCGGTTCTTCGCCGCCGAATAGACCTCGATCGTGTGCTGGAGCGCCGCCAGTTCGCCGCCGGGCTGCGCCGCGGTCTGCTTGCGGATGTCGCGGATGCGGCCTTCCTTCCAGGTCGCCAGCACCGCGTCGCAGAGGTCGCGGCGATCCTTGAAATGCCAGTAGAAGCTGCCCTTGGTGACGCCGAGCGTCTTCGCCAGCACTTCGACGCGCAGGCCGTCCATGCCGTCCGCGGCGACGACCTCGATGGCGCCGTGGATCCAGGCGTTGCGGTCGAGGGAACTGCGAGGCGTGACGCGCGGCGATTTGTCCATACGGTAGGGTATTGAAACAAGCGTTCGACTCGGGTAGTATAGCACCGACCATACGAAGCCGTATGGAGGGCGGCGCGCTACACTGGGTAGCGAAAAGCTCAGCCGGCGGCGGCTCCCCATAAAGAAGGAGGTATTGCTTGAAAGTCCTCGTCCCCGTGAAGCGCGTGATCGACTACAACGTCAAGGTGCGCGTGAAGTCCGGTTTCCTGCGGCGTCGCTGCCTGCCAGGAAACCCTGCGCACCGCGCTGGCCATCGGCGCCGACCGCGCCATCCTGGTCGAGACCGACGTCGAACTGCAACCGCTGGCCGTCGCCAAGCTGCTGAAGGCCCTGGTCGCCAAGGAAGGTCCGCAACTGGTGATCCTCGGCAAGCAGGCCATCGACGACGACGCCAACCAGACCGGCCAGATGCTGGCGGCCTTGCTCGGCTGGCCGCAAGCGACCTTCGCCTCGAAAGTCGTGATCGCCGATAGTAAGGCGACCGTGACGCGCGAAATCGACGGCGGCCTGGAAACCCTGGCACTGACGCTGCCGGCGGTGGTGACCACCGACCTGCGCCTGAACGAGCCGCGTTACGCGACGCTGCCCAACATCATGAAGGCGAAGAAGAAGCCGCTCGACAACGTCAAGCCGGCCGACCTCGGCGTCGACGTCGCGCCGCGCCTGACGACGCTCAAGGTCGTCGAGCCGGCCAAGCGCTCGGCCGGCATCCGGGTTGCCGACGTCGCGCAACTCATCGACAAACTCAAGAACGAAGCGAAGGTGATCTGATGGCCATACTCGTCATTGCCGAACACGACAACGCGGGCTTGAAGGCCGCGACACTGAATGCCGTCGGCGCCGCCGCGAAGATCGGCGCTCAGTTGGGTACGGAGATCCATATCCTGATCGCCGGCAGCAACTGCGCTGCCGTCGCGCAAGCCGCGGCCCAGGTCGCCGGCGTGGCCAAGGTGAGAGTCGCCGATGCCGTTCACTACGCCGACCAGACTGCCGAGAACGTGGCCGCGCTGATCGTCGCCAATGCATCCGGCTACAGCCACATCCTCGCTGCGTCCACCAGCAACGGCAAGAACACGCTGCCGCGCGTCGCCGCACTGCTCGACGTGGCGCAGATTTCCGACATCGTCGACGTCGTCGCGCCCGACACTTTCGTGCGCCCGATCTACGCCGGCAACGCGCTGGCGACGGTACAGAGCGCCGATGCGGTCAAGGTCATCACCGTGCGCACGACCGGTTTCGACGCCGCCGCCGGGCAGGGGGGAAGCGCAGCGGTGGAGAGTATCGCCGCCGGCCCGGACCTCGCCGTGGCGCAACTGGTGAGCCGCGAACTGACCAAGTCGGCGCGGCCCGAACTCGGCGCGGCCAAGATCATCGTCTCCGGCGGCCGCGGCCTCGGCTCCGGCGAGAACTACCACGCGCTGCTCGAACCGCTGGCCGACAAGCTCGGCGCGGCGCTCGGCGCCTCGCGCGCCGCGGTCGACGCCGGCTTCGTGCCCAACGACTACCAGGTCGGCCAGACCGGCAAGATCGTCGCGCCGCAGCTCTACATCGCCATCGGCATTTCGGGCGCGATCCAGCACCTGGCGGGCATGAAGGAGTCCAAGGTGATCGTCGCGATCAACAAGGACCCCGACGCGCCGATCTTCCAGGTCGCCGACTACGGCCTGGTGGCGGACTTGTTCGCCGCTGTGCCGGAACTGACTGCGGCGGTGTAGAGCCGGCGTCATGAACTTCCCCGCGGGACTCTTCGACGCCGGATGGGCCTACGGGGCATTCCTGCCGCTGGCGGCGATCTGGCTCTGGTGTCTGCGCACGGCGAACTGGAAGCGCATCGTCGATGCGAGCCAGTTCAACGTCTGGCTCGGCACCATCGTCGTCCTGATGCTGATGTGGAGCATGAAGGCCGGCGCGCAGCCCGGCCTCAATCTGCACCTGCTCGGTGCCACCGCCTTCACGCTGATGTTCGGCCGCCAGTGGGCGATCCTCGGCCTTTCGGCGGTGATGGCGGCGGTGACCCTGAACGGCGGCGCCGGCTGGGAGGCCTATGCGCTGAACGTGCTGCTGACGGCGGTGTTTCCCTGTTTCGCCGCCGACGTGTTGCTGCGCATCGTCGAACGCTACCTGCCGCCCAACTTCTTCGCCTATATTTTTTGCGCCGCGTTTTTCGGCGCCGCCATCGCCGCCGTTTCGACCGGCTTCATGGCGACGCTGCTGCTTTGGCTGGCCGGCGTCTATCCGGCCGCCATGCTGTTTTCCGAGTACTTCCCTTCCTTCATCCTGCTCGGCTTCGCCGAGGCCTGGCTCAACGGGGCGGCCATCACGCTGATGGTCGTGTATTACCCGCACTGGGTCGGTTCCTTCGACGACCGCCGCTACCTGATCGGCAAATAGGAGTGTCAGAACCATGAGTCAATACATCGCCCCCGTCAAAGACATGCTGTTCGTGCTGAACGAGTTGGCCGGCCTCGACAAGGTTGCGCAACTGCCCGGCTACGAGGAGGCGGCGCCCGACGTGGTCGAAGCCATCCTCGACGAAGCCGGCAAGTTCGCGACCGAAGTGCTGGCGCCGCTCAATTTCAGCGGCGACCAGGAAGGCTCGACGTGGCACGACAAGCAGGTCAAGACGCCCGCCGGCTTCAAGGAAGCCTACAAGCAGTTCTCGGAGGCCGGCTGGACGGCGCTCGACTGTCATCCAGAGTACGGCGGCCAGGGCCTGCCGCGCGTGGTGTCGGCGGCGGTGCGCGAAATGTGGAAGTCGGCCGCAGAAGCAGATGTACCTGCCGAACATGATCTCCGGCAAGTGGACCGGCACCATGAATCTCACCGAGCCCCAGGCCGGCTCCGACCTGGCGGCGATCCGCACCCGCGCCGAGCCGCAGGCCGACGGCACATACCGCATCTTCGGCCAGAAGATCTTCATCACCTACGGCGAACACGACATGGCCGAGAACATCGTCCACCTGGTGCTGGCGCGCCTGCCCGACGCGCCCGAAGGCGTGAAGGGAATCTCGCTGTTCGTGGTGCCGAAGTATCTGGTGAATGCCGACGGTAGCCTGGGCAGCCGCAACGACGCCTATTGCGTGTCGATCGAGCACAAGATGGGCATCCACGCCAGTCCGACGGCGGTGATGGCCTTCGGCGACGACGGCGGCGCCGTCGGCACCCTGGTCGGCCGCGCCAACGAGGGCCTCAAGTACATGTTCGTCATGATGAACGCGGCGCGCTACGCGGTCGGCCTCGAAGGTCTGGCGCTGTCCGAGCGCGCCTACCAGCAGGCGCTCGCCTATGCGCGCGAGCGCGTGCAGGGCCGCGCCATCGAAGGCTCGGCGGCGGCGGTGGCCATCGTCAATCACCCCGACATCCGCCGCATGCTGATGACCATGAAGGCGCAGATCGAAGCCATGCGCGCGCTTTCCTATTCGGTCGCGGCGGCTCACGATGCGGCGAACCGTCATCCCGATCCGGAAGCGAAGAAGCGCAACCAGGCCTTCGTCGATCTGATGATTCCGGTGGTCAAGGGCTGGCTCACCGAGACCGGCAACGAAGTCGCCTATCTCGGCGTGCAGATTCACGGCGGCATGGGCTTCCTCGAGGAGACCGGCGCCGCCCAGCACATGCGCGACGCGCGCATCACGACCATCTACGAAGGCACCACGGGCATCCAGGCCAACGACCTGATCGGCCGCAAGCTGGCGCGCGAGGGCGGCGCCACCTTGAAGGCCGTCGTCGGCCTGATGCAGCAGACGCTGGCCGAAGTCCGGCGACAGGAAGGCGCCGAGTTCAAGGCCATGGGCGCCGCGCTGGAGAAGGGCATCGCCGCGGTGACAGAGGCCGGCACCTACATCGCCACGCAATACGGCGCCGACGTGCGCGCCGTGGCCGTCGGCGCCGTGCCCTTCCTCAAGCTGATGGGCATCGTCTCCGGCGGCTGGATGCTGGCGCGCGCGGCCCTGGTCGCACATGGCAAGATCGCCGCCGGCGACGCCGATCCCTACTTCCCGGCCAAGATCGCCACCGCGCGTTTCTACGCCGACCACCTGCTGGCGCAGGCGCCGGGACTGGCGCAAGTCGTGGTGCACGGCGGCGCCAGCGCGCTGGCCGTGCCCGAGGAGATGCTCGGCTAGCAGTTCGCCGTCATGCCGCGGGCCGTCCCCGCGGCGCCCTTCGCCCGTAGCGGCCGCGCGCCGCCACGCATGCCATCGGCAACTTTGCGGTGGTCAAGCCCTGCCTGTTCGGGTACAGTCGGGGAAAATGACGGGGGGCTGAAGGCGTGGGGACGCAAAGCGAAGAGGGCGATCGCATTCTGGCCGATCAGGTGCGGGAGGCGATAGGCGACAAGAATCGGGCGATTTCGAGCACCGTTGCTGCCAACATACTGGCTTCGGTGCTTCTCGTCGTCGCCATGCACGGAAAAGTCCCCATGACGGCGATCCTGGGCTGGTTCCTGTTCCAGGTTTCGTATCAGACGCTGCGCCTATTCGTCGCCAAGTGGTATTGGCATCATCAACCCGGCAGCCGCGAGAGCGTTCGCCGCTGGGCGAAAATCCTGAGCGCGCTGTCGATAGGCAGCGGCTGCATGTGGGGCCTTGCCGGCATTCTGTTTTACTTGTCGGATTCGACCATGCATCAGGCCTTGTTGGCTATCCTGCTGTGCGGTTTGACTGCCGGGTCGATTCCTGCCAATGCAATGTTGATGAGCGGACTGCTCGGTTCCGCAACGGCAATCCTCGGACTCTTTATCGTGCGCCTGGCCTGGGAGAACGACGCCGATCATTGGCTGATGGTGGCAATGCTGACGGTCTATCTGGGCTTTGTGCTGAATTGGGGCCGCGGGCTGAATCGCGTGTTGGTCGAATCGCTGCGGCGGCGTCACCAGAACGAAGACCTGTTAGTGCAAATGCGGCAACAGAGCGAGGCGGCGCTGGCGGCGAAACACGTCGCCGAGGACGCCAATACGGCGAAGTCGAAGTTCCTCGCGGCGGCCAGTCACGACCTGCGCCAGCCCATGCACGCGCTGACACTGTTTTCCGGTGCCCTGTTGAACGAAACGCGCCCGGCCGAACTGAAATCGCTGACTCATCACATTGCGCGGTCGGTCGAAGCGCTGGAAATGCTGTTCAATTCCCTGCTCGACATTTCGCGCCTGGATGCCGGCGTCACCCAGCCGAAGACGACGAACTTCCTGCTCGAAAACGTGTTCGAACGCTTGCGCAACGATTTTGCCCATCTCGCGGCAGAAAAGAACCTGCGCATCCACATCCGCGCCACCGATGCCGTCGTGCGTTCGGATGCGCAGTTGCTGGAGCAGGTGCTGCGCAATCTGCTGGCCAACGCCGTGCGTTACACGGAGAGCGGCGGCATCGTTGTCGGTTGCCGCAAACGCAAGGGCGCGTGGCGTATCGACGTCGCCGACTCCGGCATCGGTATTCCCGCCGCCGAGCACGAAAAGGTTTTCCAGGAGTTCTACCAGATCGGCAACCCGGAACGCGACCGGCACAAGGGCCTCGGGCTCGGCCTGGCCATCGTGCGGCGCTTGTCGGTACTGCTGGGATTGGCGCTGTCGCTGCGCAGCCGCGTCGGGCACGGCACCGTCTTCACCCTGCAAGTGCCTGCCGGGACAGTTCCGACGCACCTGCACCGGGAACCGACGGATGCCGGTATCGCCTTCGATGCGCTGCGTGTGCTGATCGTCGACGACGAGGCCGACGTGCGGCTGGCGCTCGGCATGCTGCTGCGCGGCTGGGGCTGCGACGTCATCGAGGCGGAGTCGTTCGCCTATGCGGTGGCGGCGATGGAAAGCGCGCATTGGCGACCGCAGTTCGCCATTGCCGACCTCAGGCTGCGCAACGAGCAGACCGGGATCGTCGTGCTCGATTGGCTGCGCAGCCGCTACGACCCGAACCTGCCTTGCATCGTCATTACTGGCGATACCGCTGCCGAGCAGTTGCAGGAAGTCGCGTCGAGCGGCTACCGCATTCTTCACAAGCCGGTGGCGCCGGCGAAGCTGCGCGCGTTGCTGCGCGCACGGGCGCCCGCTTAAGCGCGCGTCGTAGTCGGCGGCGTCCGAATATCGGGCAGCGTCGATTCTGCGGCCGGACGTCCGGATACGCCCAGATCGGCACAAACGGCCTCGTGCAGTTCGCCTGCGCCGTCGGTGATGAACAGAGGCGCGAAATGTTGGCGCCAGCGCTCGGGAATATTGATGATGGGGCGATACAAGGATCCTGTTCGTTCCGTTGTGGCCAGGTAGCTGCGTCCGCTGGCGGAACCTGACACCTTTCGGTCGCGGCCGTTGGTGCCCAAGCCTGGGAAAGCCATCGACCAAGTATTTGCCAGTGCGCTGCTCATGCTCCATCCGCGTAGGCTGCCGCGGTAGCGCGCATGGAACTTCCACGCGTGTGCGGCCAATTTGCGCCTTGGCATGATGCCGCGATCCATTTTGCGTGCGAAGGCGACGACGTCGTCCAGTGGATCCAGTGTATGGCAGATGACGGACCTGCCGTCCATGTCGCGCAGCTTGAGATCGGGCAGCAGCGATCCCTCGCCGAGACGTTGTGCGAACAAGGGGGTGCCAAGCAGCGGAATGGCGAAACAGAGGAAGTTGGGCAGGGTGATCTTCGGATTGCCGACGATGAAATCAATTTCCTCCATCAAGCCGGTGATGCGCCGCGCGGTGGGATCGAAGACCATGCCGTAGTGAAAGACCAGGCCGGCGTCCAGGCTGCGGCAGATCACATCCTCTTGCGGCAAGATGAGGTTTTGCTTCTTGTTGTACGCCGCGATCTGTTCCCGGCTGAAGGATTCGACGCCGCTAAAAAAGCCGATGCAACCGGCTTCCTTGGCCAGGCGGAGATTTTCGGGATTGGCATAGAAGTCCGTCGTTACCAGGGCCGACCAGCCGCCGATTTTTCGTTCTTCGCAAAGTTGCCGCAGCAGTGCCAAGCGGGCGCGAAAAAAGCTGCGCGTTCCGGCATAGAAGTTCTGGTCGAGAAACATGACGCAAGTCCTGTACCCCATGGCCTCGACCTGACGGCGAACGTCTTCCACATCGTATGCGGCGTACTGGCGATCCTCGGCGGTCATCGAGCAGAAGCCGCACCGAAAATTGCAGTTTCGCGAGCTTTCGGCGAATCCCACCAATCGGAGCCAATTCGCAAGATCATACCGAGGCAGCGGTCGTTCGGCCGCGTATCCCGGTCCGAATACGTCGTGGAGCACGGCCCCCACGTCCTCCACATCGCCGGTGCAAACGTAGTCGAAATATCGACTGCTCAAGCGGGGTAGCGCGCGTGCCAAGGAGCCACCCATCGCGACCGCAATTCGCGGATTCACGGTTCTGGCGTAGGCCGTAAGCTGCTTCATGCGATCGAAGGCCGGATTGAGGCCGGTCAGTACCAGCAGATCCGCCCAGCCAAGCGCTGCCAAGTCTTCAAAGGGACCCTGCGAAAACTCGCAATGGATTCTTACATCCACCTTTTCGCGTTGCATGAGTCCGGCGAGTACCGCGCCTGTCATCGGTTGCGGAGCAAAGAAGTAGTTTCCGCGTGCACCGCGATGATTGTCGGAATAGCAATTGACGATCAGGACGCGGGGCCGCTTCATCGGAATATTTCCCGGACAAGCGTCCTCTTCGGCATCGCCGCGGTGTCGGTCTCGGAGTGAGGCGCTCGACTAGTCGCCATCGACGATGCCGCCGGCCAGGCGTCCGACGATGGCACGCAGCTTGGCGGGCGGGATCGGCTTGTGCAGCAAGGCATATCCGCTGTCCTGGATGGCCTTGATGCGCTCGGCCTCGATGTCGCCGGTGATGAGCAGGCAGGGCAGGTCGTCGCCGTACTGCTCGCGCAGCCAGTCCAGCGCTTGAATGCCGGTCGCGTCTTCCCTGAGCCGATAGTCCGAGATGGCCAGTTCCGGTTCCCAGTGCCGGCCCTTCATGGCCGTCACCGCCCGCAGCAGCGACTCTGCGGATAGCGTGTCGCAACCCCACTTGCCCATGATGGTTTCCATGGCGACGCGGACTTCGGCCTCGTCGTCGATGATCAGCACGCGCAGATTGTCGAAGCGGGTGGGGTCGGCTTTCGTTGGCGCGCCGCCGGCGCCGAGCAGCGGCAGGCGTCCTTCCGGCACGCTGCCGGCGACCGTGGTGCCGCGTCCCGGCGCGCTTCGCAGGTCTATCGGGCAGGACAGCAGCCGCGACAGCCGCGCCACGATGGCGAGTCCCAGGCCGAGGCCTTTTTGCCGGTCGCGTTCGGGATTGCCGATCTGGTAGAACTCTTCGAAGACCTTCTTGTGCTGGTCGGCGGGAATGCCGATGCCGCTGTCGCGGATCTCGATGCGCCAGCGGCCGTGCCGCCGCCGGCAGGCGATCAGGATGCCGCCGCTTTCCGTATAGCGGACGGCGTTGGTCATCAGGTTGCGCAGCAATTGCTCGATCAGGACCGGGTCCGTGCGGATCACCGCCGGCGTCGGGCGTATCGTCAGGCGCAGGCGTTTGAGCGCCATCACGGGTTCGAAATCGTTGCCGATGCGGTCGAACATGTCCTGCACGCGCACGGCCGCGCTATGGCATTGGACGACCCCGGCGTCCAGCTTGGAGATGTCCAGCAGGGAGGTGAACAGGTTCTCCAGCGCCGAGACCGAGGTGCCGATATGCTGGGCGAGGCTGGCGACCTGATCCGGATTGCGCTCGTTGTTCAGCGCATTGGCGAACAGCATCAGGGCGTGGAGCGGTTGCCGCAGGTCGTGGCTCGCCGCGGCCAGGAATTTCGACTTGGCGAGGTTGGCGTTTTCCGAAGCGTTGCGGGCCTGTTCAAGCTCGGTGTTCTGTTGGGCGAGGCGGACGGCGAGGGTCTCGTTCTCGAAGCGCGCGCGCAGCGAGGCCGTCAGCAATGCGTGGTAGCGGCGGCCGACGGTCAGCATGCCGATCAGCGCCGCCGCCGTGGCGCAAGCCAGCAGCAGGTGCGGCGCGTCGGCTTCCCAGGCATTGCGCAAGCTCAAGGACAATAGGACCGGTACCACGAAGAGATACAGGGACGGCAGATGGGATGCGATCAACGG
>JACRPB010000027.1 GCA_016214175.1 Rhodocyclales bacterium | reverse complement strand
GGAAGCGCGCCGCCGCGCCGCTAAATTGGACCCTGGATTCTCCACCTCAGGAAGCGAACGAAATGACGAACTTTGGCGCAGGACACGACGGACGCAGGAAGCGGTGCGCCGCCCGACGCGGCGGCGGAGAACGCGGTTTCACCTTGCTGGAGTTGCTGGTCGTGATGGTGATCATCGGGCTGCTGACCGGCTACGTCGGACCGAAATATTTCGCCCAGATCGGCAAGTCGGAAGTGAAGGCGGCGCGCTCGCAGCTCGATGCGCTGGAAAAGGCGCTCGAACAGTATCGCCTCGACACCGGTCATTTCCCCGCCAGCGAAGCCGGGCTCGGCGCGCTGCTGGTACGTCCGCCCGAGGAGACGCGCTGGGACGGCCCCTACCTGAAGAAGGGCGTGCCGCTCGACCCCTGGGGCAACTCCTACGTCTTCAGGTCGCCCGGCGACCACGGCGAATTCGATCTCCTCTCCTACGGCAAGGACGGTCGTCCGGGCGGTGCGGGCGAGGCGGCGGACATCACCAACTGGTAGGCGGTCGCTACCAAGGGCGGAAGGAACGGACATGCGATACGAGGTGAAAGCGTTGAAGCAAGGCGGGGTCGCGACGCTGGCGCTGGATGCCGCGGATGCGGGCGATGCCGCCGCTCAGGCGCAGCAGCAAGGCTATGCCGTCATCGCCGTCAAGTCGCGGCAAGCCTGGCTGGCCGGCGCCTTCGGCGACCGCGGCGCCCTGCGGCGGCGCGGCAGCTTTCCGCTGGTGCAGTTCAGCCAGGAACTGCTGGCCCTGCTCGAAGCCGGACTGACGCTGATGGAAGCCTTCGAAACGCTGGCCGACAAGGAACTGCGGCCGGAGATCAAGTCCATCCTCAAGCAGCTCGTCGCCCGCCTGTACGAAGGCCATCCGCTGTCCTACGCGCTGAAACAGAACCCGGAATGCTTTCCGCCCCTGTATGTGGCGACGGTGCGTGCCTCGGAAAAGACCGGCGCCTTGCCGGAAGCGCTGTCGCGCTTCATCGCCTACCAGTCGCAGATGGACTCGGTGCGCCGTCAGGTCGTCAGCGCCTCGATCTACCCGGCCTTGCTGGCTGTCGTCGGCGGCCTGGTGACGCTGTTTCTGATGATCTACGTGGTGCCGCGCTTTTCGCACATCTACGCCGACATCGGCAGCGAGTTGCCGCTGTTCTCGCGCCTGCTGATGCAATGGGGCGATCTGCTCGGCAGCCACCGCACGAGCATACTCGCGGGCGGCGCGGCGCTGCTGGCGCTGGGCGTCCATGCCGCGCGCCAGCCCGCGGTCCGCCGCTGGGCGGCGCAGCGCCTGTGGCAGGTGCCGGGCGTCGGCTATCGTCTCCACGTCTATCAACTGGCGCGCTTCTACCGCTCGCTCGGCATGCTGCTGCGCGGCGGCATGCCGGTGGTGACCTCGCTGCAAATGAGCGCCGATCTGTTGCAGACCGCATTGCGCGACCGGCTGGCGCTGGCGGCGGAAGCGATCCGCGAAGGCCGCTCGATCTCGCATGCCATGGACAAGCACGGGCTGACGACGCCGGTGGCGCTGCGCATGCTGCGCGTCGGCGAGCGCACCGGGCAGATGGGCGACATGATGGAGCGCATCGCCGCCTTCTACGAGGAGGAGACGGCGCGCTGGGTCGAGCGCTTCACCAAGCTGTTCGAGCCGCTGCTGATGCTGTTCATCGGCGGCGTCATCGGCGCCATCGTCGTGCTCATGTATTTCCCGATCTTCGAACTGGCCGGGAGCATCCAATGAGTCGCGTCGCTGCCATCCGGACCCTGGCGCCTTCGCAACTGGCGGCCGCACGCGCGACGGCGGCTTCGTCCGGGCGCGGCATGGTCGAGGTGCTGGAAGAGGAAAGCGGGCTGGCGGCGGATGCCTTCGTCGCCGCGCTCGGCGCCACCCTGCATTACCCGGTGCTGACGATGGCCGATCTCGACCGGCTGGCGCCGGCGTTCGAGATCCTGAAATTCGCCGAGGCGCTGGAATATGAGTGCGTGGCGCTGCAAGACGGCGCCGGCAAGCTGTTCCTGGTCATCGGCGACCCCTTCGACGAGCGGCTGCAAGCCTGGGCCGAATGGCGGATTCCGGCCGGCTTCGTCTGGTGCCTCGCGCATCGCGCCGACGTCGCCGCCTACCTGACGCGCCACGAAGACACGCTGCGCGCCATGGACAGCCTGGTGCCGGTCGAGGACGGCGTCCTGGAGGCCGACGGCGATGCCGAGATCCTGTCGTTCAAGACCATTTCGGAAGACACGAGTCCGGTCGTCAAGCTCGTGCACTCCACGGTCTATGATGCCCTCAAGACCGCGGCCAGCGACATCCACCTCGAAACGGCGCCGGCCGGCATGGTCATCAAATACCGCGTCGACGGCGTGCTGACGACGGTCGGGTCCATCGCCGGCCAGGATCTCGCCGACCAGGTCATCTCGCGCATCAAGGTGATGTCGGAACTCGACATCGCCGAGCGCCGCGTGCCGCAGGACGGCCGCTTCAAGGTCGTGATCCAGGGGCGCGAAGTCGACTTCCGCGTCTCCATCATGCCCAGCATCTTCGGCGAGGATGCGGTGCTGCGCGTGCTCGACAAGCAGACGCTGTCCGACCAGTTGAAGGGGCTCTCGCTCGCCTATCTCGGCTTCGACGACCACGTCATCGGCGTCATGCGCCGGCTCTCGTCGGAGCCCTACGGCATGGTGCTGGTGACCGGTCCCACCGGCAGCGGCAAGACCACCACGCTCTACGCTGCGATTTCCGAGACCAACCAGGGACTCGACAAGATCATCACCATCGAGGACCCGGTCGAATACCAGTTGCCGGGCGTGTTGCAGATTCCGGTGAACGAAAAGAAGGGCCTCAGCTTCGCCCGCGGCCTGCGCTCGATCCTGCGCCACGATCCGGACAAGATCATGGTCGGCGAGATCCGCGACGCCGAAACGGCGCAAATTGCGGTGCAGTCGGCGCTGACCGGCCACCTGGTGTTCACCACGGTGCACGCCAACAACGTCTTCGACGTCATCGGCCGCTTCATCCACATGGGCGTCGATCCCTACAGTTTCGTCTCCGCCATGAACGGCATCCTGGCGCAGCGCCTGGTGCGCGTGAACTGCCCGCATTGCACCGTCGCCGAACGGCCGGAGCCGCAACTGATCGCCGCCTCGGGCATCGACGCGGCGACGGCGGCCGGCATGAACTTCCGCGCCGGCCGCGGCTGCGGCCAATGCCGCGGCAGCGGCTTCAAGGGCCGCAAGGCCATCGGCGAAGTCCTGCATCTCAACGACGAAATCCGCGAACTCATCGTCGGCCGCCAGCCGCTGCGCCTGATCCGCGACGCCGCGCGCGCCAACGGTACGCGCTTCCTGCGCGACACCGCCATCGATCTGGTTCGCAACGGCGAATCGACGCTACAGGAGATCAATCGTGTCAGTTTTATCGCGTAACGAACTGCGTGTCGTGCTCTGTCCGAGCCACGCCGCGCTGCTCGCCATCGAGCACCGCTTCACGCGCCGCGGCATCCGCCATGAGTTGAAGGGCCAGGAGATCGTCGCCGGCGACGGCGGCGACGCCAAGGGCACGGCCAAGCGCCGCTACGACAGGGCGCTGGCGGCGCTGGAGGCGGCGCTGCCGGCCTATGCGCGGCCGCAGACCGCAGCGACGCTGATCATTTCCAATCACTTTTCGCGCTACCTGCTGGTGCCCTGGAGCGAGGAGCTCGCCGGCGACGACGAGCGCCTCGCCTTCGCCCAGCATCGCTTTCGCGAGCTCTACGGCGACGTCGCCAACCAGTGGGAACTGCGCCTGTCGCCGACGCGCGACGGCGCGCCGCAATTGTCGAGCGCGGTGGACCGGCGGCTGCTGACGGCAATGCGCGACATCTTCGCGCGCAAGGGCGTCGCCATCGCCTCGATCCAGCCGCACCTGATGGCGGCCTACAACGGCGCCTTTCCGCTGCTGCAAAAGCGCAGCGCCTGGCTCGGCCTGGTCGAGCCGGGCATGCTGTTCCTGGCGCTGCTGCAGAAAGGACAATGGGTGCGCCTGCGCAGCCTGCGCATCGGCGACGACTGGCACGAGGAATTGCCGCAGTTGCTGGAGCGCGAAGCCTGTCTGGCGGGTGCGGCCGGGGCCATCGACGAAGTCCTGCTGGCGCTGCCCGACGGCATCGAGCGGTCGTTGCCGGCCGACGGACGCTGGCGCTTCCGGCGCCTGCACGCGGTGGCCGCGCCGGGCGAACTGCCCGGCGGCGAGTGGGGTTTTGCCATGAGGGGGCAAAGGTGACGCCATGCTGATGCTCGACTATCAGGCCAAGCCGCGGCCCCATCGTTACGGCTTCGTCGCCCTCGCGCTGGCGGTGGCCGGCCTCGGCGGACTCGCCCTCGATTACTACGACGTCGTCTATGCCCTGGAGGCCGCCGCCGTCGAGGTCGGCGCGCTCGACCGCGTCGACCGCGCGAACGCCGCGCCGGGGCCGCGCGACGTCAAGGAGGTGCGCGCACAGGTGCAGGAGATCGCGCAGGCCAACCGCGTGCTGCGCGAACTCAGCGTGCCCTGGGAAATGCTGTTCCAGGCCGTCGAAAGCGCCGGCGGCAAGGACGTCACCCTGGCAAGGACGTCACCCTCGTCGCGCTCGAACCCGACGCCGAGAAGCACGTCGTGAAAATCGTCGCCGAAGCGCGCAGTTTCGCGGCCGTGCTCGACTACCTGCGCGAGTTGCAGGGACAGGCGTCGCTGCGCGACGTGATGCTGCAGCACCATCAGGTCGACGCGCAGGACCCGGAACAGCCGGTGCGCTTTTCCGTCACGGCCACTTGGGAGGAACAGCCATGAGGGCATTAGGGAGTTTGCCGCGCCAGTTGAGCCGTCTCGGCTGGCCGGGCGCCCTCGCCGCCTCTCTTGCGGTCTGCGGCGCCGGCCTGTTTCTCTCCTTGCTGCAACCGGCCCGGGAACGCCTGGATGGGCTGGGCGGAGAGGCCCTGGCGCGGCAGGAGCAGTTGCAGCGCAGCGACTCGCCGGCGGAGGAGGGCGACACGCCGGCAAGCCAGCTTGCGCGCTTTCACCAGGCGTTTCCCGCGCTGGCCACCTTGCCCGAGGTGCTCGACCGGATGTTCGCCGTGGCGCGGCGCCAGGGCGTCGCGCTGGAACA
>JACRPB010000172.1 GCA_016214175.1 Rhodocyclales bacterium | reverse complement strand
CACGCTCTTCGTCGGCGCCAACCTGTTCCAGAGCGGCTTCACGCGCTTCTGCCCGCTCGACAGCATCCTCAAGCGGCTCGGCGTCGCGGAGACCGAACGCTGCGGCTGAAGCCCGTGCAACTGGCGTTCCCCCGGGCGGACCAGTAAACTGGCCGCATGGCCGAAACGACGCTACCGCCGACAAGGACGACTTCCCCCCGCCGTTTGCTCGTCGCCATCGTCGTCATCGGTGCCGCCCTGACCGGGCTGTTCTACGACAACCAGCGCGACAACGAGAACGCCAAGGCCGCGCATGAGTTTCAGGACGACGCGGCGCGCGTGGCCGCCGACATGCAGGAGCTGCTGGCGCGCAACGCCCGGCTGCCTCACGTCGCCGCCGCCGTCGCGCACATCCTGCCGCGCCTCGACGCCGGGCTCTGGCACCGCTTCGTCGAGGAGCTGCAGCCGTTCAGCGGCATGAAGGCGCTGGTCGGCTACGGCATCGCCGAGCAGGTGAGCGCCGCGACCATCGACGGTCTCGCCGAACGCATGCGCCGCGAAAGCGGGCGGCCGTTCCGCATTTTTCCGCGCGCCGGCGCCGGACCCTATTGGCCCGTCACCTACATGGAGCCGCCCAGCCTGGCAGCGCTTGCGCGCGGCTTCGATCCCGGCGCCGAAGCGACGCGGCGCCGCGCCATGGAGTTTGCGCGCGACGCCGACGACGTCGGCATGACGGGGCTGATCGCCGTCGCTTTCACGGGCGAAGAGAATCCACCGCCAGGTTTTCTGCTGTTCCATCCGCTGTATTTCGGCGACGAGACGCCGCGCGGCGTCGAGCGGCGGCGCAGCCTGCTCAAGGGCTTTGCTCTGTGCGCCTTCCGCCTCGACCGCCTGATGGAGGAACTGGCCGGACCGGAGCGGGACCAGCGCGCTCTGGCACTCTACGACATGGAGCACGAACAGCCGCTGCTGGCCTACCGCGCCGGGCAGGAAGGCGCGATCGCCGATCCGGCGTTTCAGCATCGCACCGACTTCGTCTTCGGCGGCCATCCGTGGCGGCTCGAAGTGGCGGCGCGCGCCGGCTATGTCGCCCGCATCGACCGCCAGCGTTCGCTCGGCATCCTGCTCGCCGGCGGCTTCCTGACCCTGGCCGCCGCCGCCCTCGTCTTTGTGCTGTCGAGCGGGCGCCAGCACGCCGAGGCCGTGGCCCGCCGCATGACCGTGGAGTTGCGCGGCAGCGAGGCGCGCTTCCGCGCCCTGACCAAGCTGACGTCCGACTGGTACTGGGAACTGGACGACCAGTTCCGCTTCACGATCGTCTCCGCCGGCGTTGACCAAGGCGCCATGCGTCTGGAAAAGATCGTCGGGCGTCGACCCTGGGAGTTGCCGATGGACCTGGCGCCGCAGCAGGTGGCGGCGCACCGGGTGCTGATGGAGGCCCACCGTCCGTTCCGCGATTTCGAATACCGCATTCGCACCAAGCGCGGCGACGGTCCCTGGTACAGCGTCCACGGCGAGCCGGACTTCTCGCAGGTTTCTTCCGATTGGCTGTGGGAGCAGGACGAGAATTTTCGCTTCACCAGCGTTTCGAAAAGCCTGGAGCGCGAGACCGGCCTCGAAGCCGGTCTGGTCATCGGCAGGACGCGCTGGGAACTGTCGATGGACCTCGCCGATGCCGCGCGCATGGCCGAGCATCGGGCGACGGTGGCGGCGCACCGGCCGTTCCACGACTTCGAATACAGCATCGCCGGCGGCGACGGCGAGCGGCACTGGCTCAGTTCCAGCGGCAAGCCGCGCTTCGACGCGGACGGCCGCTTCATCGGCTACCGCGGCACCAGCCGCGACATCACGGCCAACAAGCGCATGGAAGAGGAACTGCGGCGCCATCGCGACAATCTCAGCACCCTGGTCGAGGCGCAGACCGCAAACCTCGTCCGCGCCAAGGAGAAGGCCGAGGCGGCGAATCGCGCCAAGTCGGAATTCCTCGCCAACATGACCCACGAATTGCGCACGCCGATGCACGCCATCCTGTCCTTCGCCCACATCGGCCTGGCCAAGGCGCCGTCGGCACCGGCGGAGAAACTGGTCGAGTATTTCGATCGCATCCGCAGCAGCGGCGAGCGCCTGCTCGGCATGGTCAACGACCTGCTGGACCTGTCCAAGCTCGAGGCCGGCAAGATGCCGCTGGAGACACAGAGCGTCGATCTCGCCGCGCTGGTGCGCGACGTCGCGCACGATCTCGAAGCGATGATCGAAGCGCGCCAGCAGCGCTTCGAGATCGTCGCCGGTACCGGCGACACATGCGTGGCCGGCGATGCGCAGCGCCTGGCGCAGCTTGTGCGCAACCTGGTTTCGAACGCGCTCAAGTTCACGCCCGAAGGCAAGCGCGTCTGGGTCGAGTTCGCGCCGGCCGAATTGCAGGCCGGGCGCCGCGCCGAAGATCACGGCATGCTGCCGGCGCTGCGCATGAGCATCGTCGACGAAGGCGTCGGCATACCCGCCGGCGAGCTGGAAGCCGTCTTCGACAAGTTCTTCCAGAGCAGCGCGACGCGTACCGGCGCCGGCGGCACCGGCCTCGGCCTGGCCATCTGCAAGGAAATCGTGGCGGCCCACCGCGGTACAATCCAGGCGTGCAATCGGCCCGAGGGCGGCGCCATCTTCGAAATCGTGTTGCCGAAAGGAACTCAAGCATGAAGCACTGGCACCTGCTTGCGGTCGACGACGAGCAGGTCAACCTGGAAATCATCCGCGAGTACCTCGACGATCCGCGCATCGTCCTCGATCTCGCCGAGGACGCGGCCGCGGCCTGGCAGCGGCTGGAGGCAAAGCCCTACAGCGTCGTCATTCTCGACCGCATGATGCCCGGCATGAACGGCATCGACTTGTTGCGGCGCCTCAAGGCCGACGAGCGCTTTCGCGCCATTCCGGTGATCATGCAGACTGCCGCGGCCGAGCCGGAGCAGGTGCGCGAAGGCATCGAGGCCGGCGCCTATTACTACCTGACCAAACCCTACAAGCCGGAGGCGCTGACGGCGATCGTCCACGCGGCGCTGGCCGACGTCGAAGAGCAAAGCGCCGCCGCCCGCCGCGCCGAAGACCAGGCGGAAACGCTGCGCCTGATGGATGCCGCCGAATTCCACTTCGCCACCCTCGACGACGCCAACCGCCTGGCGGGACTGCTGGCGTCGCTCTGTCCGCAGCCGGAAGCGGTGGCGATCGGGCTCACCGAATTGATGATCAACGCCGTCGAGCACGGCAATCTCGGCATCAGCTATGCCGAAAAGGCGCGCCTGAAGCGCGAGGAAAGCTGGGAGGCGGAAGTGCGGCGGCGCCAGCTTCTGCCGGAACTGGCGGGCCGCCGGGCGCGCATCGGCATGCAGCGCGCGGCCGACAAGATCGTGTTCAGGATCAGCGACGAGGGGCCGGGCTTCGACTGGCGGCATTACCTGGATTTCGATCCGGCGCGCGTCTTCGATCCCAACGGCCGCGGCATCGCCATGGCGCGGCGCATGAGTTTCGCGCAACTCGAGTATCGAGGCAGCGGCAACGAAGTCTGGGCGACGGTCGCGTTGAAGTCTGGCTAAAGTTATAATTCGCCGATGCCTGATCCTGCCTCAGCCCCGCAAGCGCAATCGCTCGCCGACGCGGCCGCCCTCAAGGTTCTGATCGTCGACGATACGGCGACGAATCGCCAGATTCTCCAGGTCTTCCTGCGCAAGCTGGGTTTCCGCGTCGATACCGCCGTCAACGGCGCCGACGCCGTCGAACGCTTTCTGGCCGGCGCTCCCGATCTGGTGCTGATGGACGTCATGATGCCGATCATGGACGGCTACGAGGCGACGCGCCGCATCAAGGAACTGTGCGGCGACCGCTGGGTGCCGGTGGTCTTCCTCTCGGCCCTCGACAAGGAGGAAAACCTGGTCATGGGCCTCGACGCCGGCGGCGACGACTATCTGCACAAGCCCGTGAACTTCGTCGTCCTCGACGCCAAGCTGCGCTCGGTCAAGCGCGCCATCCTGCTGCAGCGGACCCTCGACGAAACGCGGCGCCGCACCCAGGCCATTTCCGACAACGTCATCGACGGCATCATCACCATCGACGAGAACGGCGTCATCCAGTCGGTGAACGCGGCCGCGCGCGGCATGTTCGGCTATACCGCCGAGGAGATGGTCGGCCAGAACATCAAGCTGCTGATGCCCGATCCCTACCACCTCGCCCACGAAGACCACATGCGGCGCTACGTCGGCGGCGGCGAGGCGCGCATCATCGGCAAGGGCGGCCGCGCCTTCGAGGGGCAGCGCAAGAACGGCCAGAACTTTCCGATCGACATCGGCGTCACCGAACTGAGCTTCGAGGGGCGGCGCCTGTTCGTCGGCATCGTCCGCGACGTCACCGAGGAAAGGCGCGCCGAGCAGTTGCTGCGCGACAACGCCGAACGCTTGCAGCGCTACCACGATGCCCAGGAAGAGGAAAACGCGCTCGCCCTGCACATCATGGAGCGGCAGATGAGCCGCCCCGGCCTCTCCGATCCCTTCATCCGCCAATGGCTGGCGCCGGCCGCGACCTTCAGCGGCGACATCATCGCCGCCACCCGTTCGCCCGAAGGCAATCTCTGCGTCATGCTCGCCGACGCCACCGGCCACGGCCTGGCCGCCGCCATCAGCGTGCTGCCGGTGTTGACCCTGTTCTACGGCCACGTCGAAATGGGTTACCCGCTCGGCTACATCGTCATGGAGCTCAATCGCCAGTTGTGCGCGACCATGCCGCCGGGGCGCTTCGTCGCCGCCAGCTTCATCTGCCTCGACGAGTCGGGCCGCAACGCCCGGCTGTGGCAGGGCGGGATGCCCGAGATCCTGCTGCTGGACGCCGCCGGCCGGACGCGGCAGATCTTCAGATCCCAGCATCTCGCGCTGGGCATCATCGATTTCGACGAAAGCATGGCGGCGACCGCCGACATCGAACTCGCGCCCGGCGAACAGTTCGTCCTGTTCACCGACGGCCTCATCGAATCCGCCGACGCCGCCGGCCAGGAATTCGGCCTCGCGCGCTTGCAGGAGGTGATGGCCAAGGCCGCCGCCGATCAGCGCATCGATGCCGTGCGCAACAGCCTTTACGCCCATACCGGCGTCGGCAACTCCCACGACGACGTTTCGCTGCTGCTCGTCGGCGCGCCCTGAGCGCCCGGCAGCGGCCGCCGCCCGTGCCGAATACGCCGAGTGACTGTCGTCGCTGCGCCTCGCTATAATCCAACGCTTTACGGAGGTGTAGATCATGGCAGCCATTGCCGATGTCCAACGTTTCGAACGCGCCATTGCCTTGTTCGACGCCGCCAACGGCGAAGATCCCAACCAGGAAGAAGCCGGCGGCCGCGTCTGGCCGAAGGAACTGCTCTACGCCACGCGCATGACGGAAATGCTCGAACGCTTCGCGCCCGAGGCTTCGGAGGCGGTGCGTCTGGCCTGCCGCGCCCAGCACATCCAGCGCTGGAAGAGCCCGCGCCGCGATTACCCGATGACGGCCGAGGGCTACCAGGCCTGGCGCACCGGGCTCTACAAGTTCCACGCCGAGCTGGCCGGCAAGCTGATGGCCGACGCCGGCTACGAAGCCGAAATGATCGAGCGCGTCAAGAAGGTCGTCGGCAAGCGCGGCCTCAAGGTCAATCCCGAAACGCAAATGATGGAAGACGTCGTCGACCTCGTCTTCATCGAGCACTACATGCTCGGCTTCGCCGGCCAGAAGCCCGACTACAGCGAAGAGAAGTGGCTCGACATCATCCGCAAGACCTGGAAGAAGATGTCGGAGGCCGGCCACGCCTTCGCCCTCTCCGGCAAACTCAGGCTGCCGGAACCGCTGGTACCGCTGATCGTCAAAGCGGTGCAGGGAGCCTGATCCACTTGCCGCGAAGGAGCTGAACATGCAAATAGGATTCATCGGCCTCGGCCTCATGGGACGTCCGCTGGCGCTGCATCTGGCGCGCGCCGGGCACCACCTGCACTTGTGGGCGCGGCGTCCGGCGTCGCTGGAGCCCTTCAAGGACGTCGCCGCCAGCGCGCACGTTTCGGCCGCCGCGGTGGCGGCGCATGCCGAGATCGTGTTTACCATGGTCGCCGACGCGCCCGACGTCGAGGCCGTGACGCTGGGCGAAAACGGCATTGCCGAAGGCGCGCAGCGCGGCCTCATCGTCGTCGACATGTCCACCATCGCCCCGGCGGCGGCGCAGAAGATCGGCGCCGCGCTGGCGGCGAAAGGCATCGCCTTCCTCGATGCGCCGGTGTCCGGCGGCGAGGTCGGCGCCATCAACGCCGCGCTCACCATCATGGTCGGCGGCGATGCCGAGGTCTTCGACAAGGTCAAGCCCCTGTTCGACAAGATGGGCAAGTCGGCGACGCTGATCGGCGCCGTCGGCGCCGGCCAGGTGGCCAAGGCCTGCAACCAGATCCTCACCGGCGTCGGCGTCGCCGCCGTCGCCGAAGCGCTCAACTTCGCGCGCAAGAGCGGCGTGGACGCGGCCAAGGTGCGCGAGGCGCTGCTCGGCGGCTTCGCCTACAGCCGCATCCTCGAAAACCACGGCCAGCGCATGCTCGACCGCAATTTCAAGCCCGGCTTCAAATCCTGGATGCACCAAAAGGATCTGCGCATCGTCATGGAAGAGGCCCACCGCCTCGGCCTCGCGCTGCCGTCGTCGGCGGCGACGGCGCAGATGTTCAACGCCATGGTCGGCAGCGGTCTCGGCGAGGAGGATTCGGTGGCGATGCTGAAGCTGCTGGAGCACATGAGTGGCCAAGCGCAGTAGTCGTTCTGAATGAAGCTCGGCTTCATCGGTCTCGGCGCCATGGGCCGCCCGATGGCGGAAAACCTGTTGCGTGCCGGCCATGAGCTGACCGTCTGGGCGCGGCGCCCGGACGCGGCGGCACCGCTGCTGAAAGCAGGCGCGCGCTACGCCGAAACTCCCGCCGCGCTCGCCCGCCATGCCGACGTCGTCTTCATCGCCGTCACCGCCAGTGCCGACGTCGAGCAGGTAGTGCTCGGCGCGCAAGGCCTGAGCGAGGGAGCGCGGCCGGGCGCGGTGATCGTCGACCACAGCACGATCGCTCCCGCCGTCGCCCGCGCCGTCGCGGCACGCCTGGCGCGGCGCGAGATCGATTTCCTCGACGCCCCGGTTTCCGGCGGCGCGGGCGGTGCCCGCAGCGCGACGCTTGCCATCATGGTCGGCGGTGCCGCGTCGGCGCTGGAGCGGGTGCGCCCGCTGCTGGCCGTGCTCGGCCGGACCATCGTCCATGTCGGCGACTGCGGCGCCGGCCAGGTGGCCAAGGCCTGCAACCAGATGATCATGGTCGCCGGCATCGCAGCCGTGGCCGAGGCAGCCAGGCTCGCCGCCGCGCACGGCCTCGACTTCGGCCGCGTGCGTGCGGCGCTGGCGGCCGGTTCGGCGGGATCGCGCGTGCTCGACGTCTTCGGCGACCGGATGGCGCGGCGCGATTTCGCCGCCGGCGTCGCGGCGCGTCTGCACCACAAGGACTACGGGATCTTCATGGCCGAGGCGGCGCGACTGGGCGCGCCGCTGCCGGTCGCGGCCCAGGTCTGGCAGCAGTTGAACGCCCTGATGGCGCGCGGTTTCTGCGACGACGATACGTCGAGCCTGCTCAAGGTGCTGGAAGCCTGATGCCGCCGATCATGGGCACGGGAGGGGTGACGGCGGCGCAAGCCCTGGTCGAATTCCAGGCCATCCTCGAAAACGCCACCATCGGCATCATGTTCTCGCGCAACCGCGCCGTGGTGCAGGCGAATCCGCTGTGCGCGCAGATGTTCGGCTACCGCTACGACGAGTTCATCGGCCTCTCCGGCGTCGAACTCTATCCGACGCCCGAGGACTACGCGGCGGCGGGCCGCGCAGGCGGTCCCATACTTTCGGCGGGCCAGGCCTACGAGGCCGAAACCCCGATGCGGCGCAAGGACGGCTCGCTGTTCTGGTGCCGCCAGTCGGCGAAATCGATCGACCCCCTGCATCCCCATGCCGGTTCGATCTGGATCATGGAAGACGTCACCGAGGATCGCCTGATGCGCGACGCCCTCGAACAGTCCACCGCCGAACTCGGCGCCATTTTCGATGCCGCGCTGATCGGCATCACCGTGCTGCGCGAGCGCCGCATCGTGCGCTGCAATCCGCGCTTCGAGGAATTGCTCGGCTACGCGCCGGGCCAACTGGCCGGCAAGTCCATCCGCGTCGCCTATCCGACCGATGCGGCCTTCGCCGCCATGGCCGGCATTTACGAGACCATGAAGGACGGCAGCCCGCACCGGCGCGAAGAGAGTCTCCAGCGCCGCGACGGCAGCGAGTTCTGGGCGCGCATCAGCGGGCGCACCCTCGATCCCGAGAGCCCGGCGGCCGGCTCGCTGTGGCTGATCGAGGACATTTCGGCCGAACGCGAAGCCGCCGACCGGCTGCGCGCGGCGCTGGCCGAGCAGGAGATGATTTTCGACAACGCCGCGGTCGGCATCCTGTTCGTGCGCAATCGCTTCGTGCAGCGCTGCAACACGCGCTTCGAGGAAATCTTCGGCTGGCCGGCGGGCGAACTGGTCGGCCGTTCGACCCGCGTCTTCTTCGCCAACGAGGACGAATACCTGGGGCTGGGCGCCCGCGCCTACGACGTCATCCTGCGCCGGCGCGTCTATATCGGCGAACAGGAAGTGATCCGCAAGGACGGCAGCCACTTCTGGGTGCGCGTTACCGGCCGCCGCGTCGGCAATCTGCAAGGCAACAGCTTCGACGTCATCTGGATATTCGAGGACGTCACCGAGCGCCGCCACGCCCAGGAGGAACTGCTGCGCGCGCGCGACGAACTCGAGGTACGCGTGGTCGAGCGCACGCAGGAACTGGCGACGGCCAACGCCCAACTGCAGGGCGAAATCTACGAGCGCATGCAGGCCGAGCAGCGCATCTGGCACATGGCGCATCACGACGCGCTGACCGGCCTGCCCAACCGCGCGCTGCTGCTCGACCGTCTCGGCCAGGCGCTGGCCCAGGGCGACCGCAATGCCAACAACATCGCCGTCATGTTTCTCGATCTCGACCGCTTCAAGAGCATCAACGACACCCTCGGCCACCACATCGGCGACGAACTGCTCAAGCACGTCGCCGATCGCCTGCGCGGCGTGGTGCGCGCCGTGGACACGGTCTCGCGCCTCGGCGGCGACGAGTTCGTGGCGGTGCGCATCGAAGGCCACGAGCTGCGCGCCACGCCCTCGATCGGCATCAGCGTCTATCCCGACGACGGCGCCGAGGTCTATACGCTGATGAAGAACGCCGACACGGCGATGTATCACGCCAAGGAAGCCGGCCGCAATAATTTCCAGTTCTTCATGCCGCGCATGAACGCCGCCGCCGAGCGCTTCTTCAAGCTCGAACACCGGCTGCGCGGCGCCGTCGAGGCCGGCCAGTTGCGCCTGCATTACCAGCCTTTGGTCGATTTGCAGAGCGCCAGCGTCTGCGGCATGGAGGCGCTGGTGCGCTGGCTCGACCCCGAGCACGGCCTGATTTCGCCGGGCGAATTCATTCCGGTGGCCGAGGAAACCGGACTCATCCTGCCCATCGGCGAATGGGTGCTGACCGAGGCGCTGCGCCAGAACCGGCGCTGGCAAGAAGAAGGGCGGCCGGCGCTGCCGGTGTCGGTGAACCTGTCGCCGCGCCAGTTCCGCCAGGGCAATCTGGTCGAGACCGTGAGCGCGATTCTCGCCGAGACCGGCCAGCCGGCGGCGCTGCTCGAACTCGAAATCACCGAGTCCTCGCTGATGCACGACATGGACGAGACGCTGGACAAGCTCAAGGCGCTCTCGGCAATGGGCGTGCGCCTCGCCATCGACGACTTCGGCACCGGCTATTCCAGCCTCGCCTATCTCAAACGCTTTCCGGTGCATAAGCTCAAGGTCGACCAGAGCTTCGTGCGCGATCTCAACGAGGACAAGGACGATGCCGCCATCGTCTCCGCCATCATCGGCATGGCGAAGAGCCTCGGCCTCGACATCCTGGCCGAAGGCGTCGAGACCGAAGCCCAGCTCGCAGCCCTGATCGAATACGGCTGCGGCAAGTTCCAGGGCTACTACTTCTCGCGACCGCTGGCGCCGGAACAGGCCGATGCCTTGTTCCGGCCGGCGGTGCTGAACTGACGCGTCTTTCCTACTGCACCGAGCACTCCGGCCCCGATGCCTGCGGCGGTGCCGACGACAATGCCGATACCGCCGGCCGCGGCGTTTCCGCGGCGGGAGCGGACTGGGGCGCGGTGTCCGCCTTGCTCTCGGACTTCGTCTCCGGTTTGGTATCGGTCTTGGTCTCCGGCTTGGATTCGGGCTTGGATTCGGGCTTGGACTCCGGCTTGGATTCAGGCTTGGATTCAGGCTTGGATTCAGGCTTGGCTTCGGTTCCCTTTTGCGTCGCCGCGGGCTTGGCATGGTCGGGTGCGCTGGCTGCCGCGGCGGCGGCCTGCACTTTCTTCTTCTCGTCGAGCTTCGGAATCACCGCCGGCGGCGTGAAGCCGATGCCGGGATCGCGCGGCAAGATGACCGGCGGGCGTTGCGGCGGCACATAGGCCACCTGCCCGGCGGCGACCGGCATGCTGCCCTGGGCGTTGCTGGTCTGCACCGCGCCGAAGCGTACCGCCAGGTAGGTGCCGTCCGCCAGCGCGCCGCAATTGGCCTGACAGACGCGCAGGTCGAACTGCGTGCCGCGGATGCCGATGGTGGCGGTCTGCGTCTTCTGTTCGTAAGCTTCCTTGTTGCCGCGCTTGCCGACGAGTCCGGTCACCGTGCGCAGGCCGCCCTTGACCATGCTGAACACGAAGTTGTCCTCGGCCGGCTTGGTCGGAACGAACTTGTAGCTTTCCACCTTCAACTGGGAGTCGGGGCGCAGCACCATTTCGCCGCCGTCGGTCATTTCCACGCGCACATAGCCGCCGGCGCCGGTGACGAGGGTATCGCCCACCGCCACTTTCACGCCCGCCGCGCCGGGTACCACCTTGCCGTCGGCTTTTTGTACGGAGACCACGCCGGAGAGATGCGTCAGGGTGCCGTCGGCCCAGGCGCGGCCTGCGCCAAGCGCAAGCAGGACGACGCATGCGCCGCGCATGAAGCGTATGCCCATACTCGATTCCGTTAGCGGCACACGAGCGCCCGTCCCCGCGGCTGGTCGACCTGCACGACCTGATCGGCCGGCTTCTGCACCGCGGTGTTGGCAACCGTGACGGTCTGCACGACAGGCTTCGCAGCAGGCTTGTCGTCCTGCTTGTCCTTGGTCTTGGATTCGCTGTCGCTTTCGGTTTGGCCGCCGGCCGCGCCGGAAGCTGCGGATGTGGGGACGCTCGTCGTGCTGCCCGACGGCAATTCGCTCGCCGTTACGGCGCTCGCCGGCGCCGCCACCGCCACAGGTTCCGGTGCCGCAGCCGGCGCCGCTGCGCTGCTCGGCGTTTGCGCGAAGGACGTGACGGGGGTCTGGATGACGGCCGCCGCCAGGGCCGCCTCCTGTGCGGCCACCGCCGCGGCCATCTCGGTGGACGTCAGGCTGACGGTGACGCCGGTGTTGGCGTTGAGCAGGGCGATCGTGCCGGAAGTATTGGCGACGCGTACCGACGGCGCGACATAGGCAAGCTGGATGCCGCTGGTCGCATCCAGCGACAAGGACGCGGCGGTGACGTTGTTGGTGCCCGGCGTGGCCGTGCCGATCTGGCCGCCGCTGGTCTCGATCGCGACGGCGCCGCTGCCGGCATCCACCGTCGCCAGGGTGATGTCGCCGGTCGCTTCGAGCTTGATGCTGCCGCCGACCGAAGTGACCCTGGCCTCGGCGCTCATGGTGAGGTCGGTGGGCGGATCGATCAGTATGGTGCCGCCCGCCGACGCGATGCTGCCGACGATGTTCAGCCCCATGCCGTGTTGCGCATAGGCGATGGCCGAGGCATCGCCGGTCGTCATGGCGGCGAGCGTGACCGCGGCGCTGGGCGTGTTGGCGATATGGATGGTTCCGGTGCCGGTACGCGCCGACAAGGCCTCGGTCGCCATGCCGACGGGATTGGCCGCGGTGCCGATGCCGGTTGCGGCATCGAGCCGGACGCTGGGGGCGCGCAGAGCAGCGGAGCTTCCGGCGGACAGCGTATCCCGTATGGCGCCGCCGCTCGTCAGCGCGATACTCTGCGTCGCGCCGAGACGAGTGCCGAGAATGAAATCGCCCACGCTGGCCAGGCGCAGATTGGCGAGCGTCGCGGCGAGGACGCCGCCGCTCTGGGCAAAATCGGCCGACGTCAGATCGCCGCTGCCGTTCAGGGTGCCGGTGCCGAGGCGCAGGATGTCGGCCTGCAGGCTGCCGGCGACGGTGAGTTGTGCGCCGGAAAGCCTGAGCGTGGCGTTCTGCACGTGCGACGCATCGGCGATGTCGCTGCCGAGCGCGAGGCTGCCGCCCGCCAAATCCAGGTTGCCCTGACTGCTGAGGCTCCTGAGCTGCGTGGCACCGGCGGCGCCGTCGTAGGTGACGCTGGCGCCGGCCGGAATGATCACGGCGGCGACGTTGCTGCGGTCGGGCAGCGCGCCGCCGGCCCAGTTGGCGGCATTCGACCAATTGCCGTCGGCGCCGGCGCCGCTCCAGGCCACGGCGGCGAGTTGCGATATGCCGTTGCCGGCCGTGCTGGCCGGGGCGCCGGCAATACTGTAATTGCCGGCGGCCGTTCCGGTCAGCGTCAGGCCCGCGAAGCTGACCGTCTTGTCGGTGCCGACATGGCGCGAGTCGTAAGTGCCGATGCCGCCGAGCGCAAGCCGGCTGGCGTCGTTGCGGTCGCCGTCGACGACGTTTTCGAACGTGGCCGCACCGATGGCCGCGGCGGCCGATCCGTCATAGGTCTTGCTGACGCTGCCGATCGCGGTGACCGTCAGGTTCCGTTGCCGGATGGTCAGCGTGTTGCCGCTGTAGGCGATGTCGTAGTTCGGGTTGTTGGCATTCGTCAGCGTGTTCTGATCGATCGCATAAGGGCCGGCCATCACGGTTTCGCCCGCCATGCGGGTCAAGGTTCCGCTGAGCGTGTCTTCCGCCAGAAGACCGCGGCCGGCGCTCGCCGCTTCCGCGACGAAGGTCAGCGCCGGATCGGCGTCGCCGTAGATCTTGCTCTGGGCATTTGCTGCGATGGAGACGGGCCGGGCCGCGATGTCGGCGCGGGTCGTCGCCGTGGTGTTCTGCAAGGCGTAGTTGGCAGCGTCGCTACCGCCGAGGGCGATGCCGGCGACATTGATGGTCTTGGCCGTGCCGGCGTTCTTGTCGGCGAAGGCGGCGCTCTGGCTGAAGCTCACGGTGTCGCCGGCGATGAGGTCGGTGGAACTGCCGGTCACGGTCGCGGCCGTCGTGCGGTCATAGACCTTGCTGCTGCCGCTGTAGGTCGCGGTGAGGGCCTTGGCCGTGATGTCGGCGCTGGTCGTCGCCGTGGTGTTCTGCAAGGCGTAGTTGGTGGCGTCGGTGCCGGCGAGTGCGATGCCGGTGACGTTGATGGTCTTGGCGCTGCCGGCGTTCTTGTCGGCGAAGGCAGCGCTTTGACTGAAGCTCACCGTGTCGCCGGCGATGAGGTCGGCGGAGCTGCCGGTCACGGTCGCGCTCGTCGTGCGGTCGTAGACCTTGCTGCTGCCGATATAGCTGGCGGTCAGCGCCTTGGCGGCGATGTCGGCGCTGGTCGTTGCCGTGGTGTTCTGCAAGGCGTAGTTGGCGGCATCGTTGCCGCCGAGCGCAATGCCGGTGACGTTGATCGTCTTGGCCGAGCCGGCGTTCTTGTCGGCGAAGGCAGCGCTTTGGCTGAAGCTCACCGTGTCGCCGGCGATGAGGTCGGCGGAGCTGCCGGTCACGGTCGCGCTCGTCGTGCGGTCGTAGACCTTGCTGCTGCCGATATAGCTGGCGGTC
>JACRPB010000171.1 GCA_016214175.1 Rhodocyclales bacterium | reverse complement strand
TGCCGCCGAAGCGCCGGATGCGTCCTTTGCGCATGTCCGAATGGGGCGGGGCCAGGGGGCGCAAGCTTTCGGGTCTATCCGATTGGTGCCGGATGTTATTCTTAATGCCATATCCGCCCGGTATGTCATCCACGTTAGGCCCCATGTCCCGCCCCGAAGCCATTCCCGACGGCAATGCCGTTGCGCCATTCGATCGTGCACTTGCCGCCTTGTGCGCCCCGCTGGCGCCGCTCGACGGCCTGATCCTGGCCTGGCCCGTCAATCCCGATCGCATGGACTTTGCCGCCCGCATTCCCCGTATCATCGACATCCTTTGGGACGGCCTGGGTGCCGCCCGCACCGACCTGGAGTCCGCATGAAATCACCGACCCGCAGCCGTGTCCTGTTGATCGTCGCCGCGCTCGGCCTTGCCGCCGCCGCCGCTTTTGCGCTGCGGCCGGCGGCGGCGCCGGTGGCCGCGAAGGCCGCCGGCGCCGTCATGGAACTCGACGCCGCCGACGTCGCCGTCGCGCGCAGCGAGCCCATCGCCGTGACGCTGGCGCTCTCCGGCCTGCTGCAGCCGCTGGCGGAGAGCGTGCTCACCGCCGCCGTCGAAGGCCGCCTCGAAGCGGTGCTGGTGCGCCCCGGCGAAAGCGTGCAGGCCGGCCAGGTGCTGGCGCGCATCGACACGCGTGACCTCGCCGCGCGCCTGGCCGAGCAGGAGGCCAATCTTGCCGCCAGCCGCGCCCAACTCGATCTCGCCGAAAAGACCCAGCGCCGCAACGAGGAGCTGCGCACGCGCAACTTCATTTCCGCCAACAGTCTCGACGTCGGCCGCAGCAGCCTCGACGCCAACCGCGAGGTCCTGCACGCGCGCGAAGCCCAGTTGGCGCTGGCGCGCCAGGCGCTCGACAAGGCGACGATCCGCGCGCCGCAGGCGGGCATCGTCTCCGAACGCGCGGTGCAGCCGGGTCAGCACGTCGGCATGAACGCGCGCCTGTTTGCCGTCGTCGATCTTTCCGAACTGGAGTTCGCCGCCAGCGTGCCGGTGAGTCAGGTCGGCGCCGTGCGTGTCGGCCAGGCCGTCGTCGTCGCCGCCGAGGGCGCGGCCGGGGCAGCGCAGGGCCGCGTCGAGCGCATCGCGCCGACGGTCGATGCGGCGACGCGCATGATCGCCGTCTATGTCCGCGTCGCCAATCGCGACGGCCGCCTCAAGGGCGGCATGGCCGCGCGCGGCCAGTTGCGCCTGGGAGAGGTGGCGGACGCGGTGACCCTGCCGCGCGAGGCGTTGCGCGGCAGCGGCGAGCAGCGCACGGTGCTGGTGATGGCCGGCGGCCGCGCCGAGATGCGTAGCGTGCAGACCGGCGTCGTCGATGAAGCCAGCGGCCGCGTCGAGATCAAGGCCGGCGTCGCGGCCGGCGAGACGGCGATTCTCGCCCGCGTCGGCGGCGTCGTGCCGGGACAGGCCGTGACCGCGGCGAAGGCGGCGGCGCCGGCCGCCCCTGCGGTGGCCGCAGCGGCCGCGCCGGCCCGCTGAGCGCCGCGCCATGTGGTTCACGCGCGTCTCCATCCTCCACCCGGTCTTCGCCGCCATGCTGATGCTGGCGCTGATGGTGCTGGGCCTGTTCTCTTCGCAGCGCTTGTCGGTCGAGGAGTTTCCCGACGTCAAGTTTCCGATCGTCGTCGTCAATACCACCTATCCCGGCGCCGCGCCGGAGATCGTCGAGACCGACGTCTCGCGCAAGGTCGAGGAGGCGGTCAGCGCCGTCAGCGGCATCAAGAATCTTTACTCCTATTCCTACGAAGGCCTGTCGGTGGTGGTCGCCGAGTTCGAACTGACGGTGAATCCGGAAATTGCGGTGCAGGACGTGCGCGAAAAAGTGGCGGCGGTGAAGCGCGTCTTCCGCAAGGAAGTCGATGAGCCGACCATCGCCCGCTACAACCCGGACGAGCGCCCCATCGTCTCGGTGGCGCTGACTTCGGACAGCGTTCCGCTGCGCGAGCTGACCACGCGCGCCGACCAGTACGTGCAGAAGCAGTACCAGACCATCAAGGGCGTCGGCAAGGTGAACCTCGTCGGCGGCACCAAGCGCGAGGTGCAGGTGCTGCTCAATCCTGCCGCCATGCATGCGCAAGGCGTCGGCGCCGATCAGGTGGTCGCCGTGCTGCGCGCCGAGAACCAGGAGCTGCCGGCCGGCAGTCTGCGCGTGCGCGGCGGCGAGCAACTGGTGCAGTTGCAGGGCCGCCTGCCGACGCCGCAGGCCTTCGAGCGCCTCATCGTCGCCCAGCGCAACGGCGTTGCCGTCTATCTCGGCCAGGTGGCGACGATCAAGGACGGCGAGGCCGAGCGCGAATCGGTGGCCCTGGTGAACGGCAAGACCGCGCTGACCCTGGACATCATCAAGGTGCAGGGCGGCAACACCATCGAAGTCGCCGACCGCGTGCGCGCCAAGACCGCGCAACTGGCGCAGGAACTGGCGAGCGAGGGCATCCGCGTCACCACGCTCAACGACGGCTCCAACGGCGTGCGCCGCTCGCTGTCGGGCGTGCGCGCCAACCTGCTCGAAGGCGCGCTGCTCACCGTCGCCATCGTTTTCCTTTTCCTCGGCTCCTGGCGCAGCACGGTCATCACCGGCCTCACCTTGCCGGTGGCCCTGGTCGGCACGCTGTTCTTCATCTACGCCGCCGGCTTCACGGTCAACGTCATGACGCTGATGGCGCTCTCGCTCTGCGTCGGCCTGCTCGTGGACGACGCCATCGTCGTGCGCGAGAACATCGTGCGCCACGCCACCATGGGCAAGAGCGCCTACCAGTCGGCGATGGACGGCACCGCCGAAATCGGCCTGGCGGTGTTCGCCACCACCATGTCCATCGTCGCCGTCTTCGTGCCGGTGGGCTTCATGGGCGGCATCATCGGCAAGTTCTTTTTCCAGTTCGGCCTCACGGTGACGGCGACGGTGCTGATTTCGATGTTCGTCAGCTTCACGCTCGACCCGATGCTGAGTTCGGTCTGGCGCGACCCGCATGCGCACGGCGCCAAGCATGGCGGCTGGATCGGGCCGCTGCTGGACTGGTTCGAGGCCTGGATGGACCGCATGGTCGAGTTGTACACGCGGGTCATCGGCTGGGCCCTGGCGCGCCGCAAGACCGTGCTCGCCATCGCCGTCGCTTCGCTGGTCGGCGCCTTCGCGCTGGTGCCGGTGGTCGGCGGCGAGTTCGTGCCCGAGCCCGATCTGTCGCGCCTGCGCGTGCGCTTCGACACCGCCGAAGGCTCGGCCCTCGGCTACACCGAGGCCAAGGCCAGGCAGGCCGAGGCGGCGCTGCGCGAGTTTCCGGAAGTGGTCGAAACCTATGCCAGCGTCAACGTCGGCGGTTCGCTGGGCAAGAACGCCGCGGTGATCGACCTGCGCCTGACGCCGCGCGCCGAGCGCAGCCGCACCCAGAAGCAACTGGTGCCGCTGTTCCGCGAGCGCCTGACGAAAATCGCCGGCATCCGCCTCAAGGCCATCGTCGTTCCCGATGGCCCCGGCGGCGACCAGAAACCGATCTACCTTTCGATCCAGGGCGGCGACTTCGCCGAACTCAAGCGCATCGCCGCCCAGGTCACCGAGAAGCTGTCGCACGTGCCGGGCCTCACCGACGTCGATCTCAGCCTCAAGGAAGCCAAGCCGACCGTCGACGTCAGGCTCAACCGCGAACTGGCGGCGCTGGCCGGACTGTCGGTCGAGCGCGTCGGCGCCGCGCTGCGGCCGCTGGTGGCCGGCGACGCCACGACGACCTGGAAGGCGCCCGACGGCGAGAACTACGACGTGCGCGTGCGCCTGCCCGAGAGCGAGCGCGAGACCGCCTCCGATCTCGCCGCGCTGCATTTCGCCGGCAGCACCGACGCCGCGAGCGGACGGCCGCGCATGATCCCGCTCGCCCAGGTCGCCGAGATCAAGGAAACCCTGGGGCCGACGCAGATCAACCGCCGCGCCCTGGCGCGCGAAATCGCCTACACCGCCGGCCTCGCCGGGCGGCCGCTGGCGGACGTCAGCCGCGAAGTCGAAGCGCAGCTCAAGACCCTCGCCCTGCCGCCCGGCTACCGCGTCGAGCTCTACGGCGCCAGCCGCGACATGGCCGAATCCGGCGCCTACGCCGCCTCGGCGCTGATGCTGGCGGTGGTCTTCATCTACATGGTGCTGGCGAGCCAGTTCGGCAGCTTCACCCAGCCGCTGGCGATCATGAGCTCGCTGCCGCTGTCCCTGATCGGCGTCATGGCGGCGCTGTTCGTCGCCGGCAGCACGCTCAACATCTTTTCGATCATCGGCGTCATCATGCTCATGGGCCTGGTGACCAAGAACGCCATCCTGCTGGTGGACTTCGTGAACCACTTGCGCGCAAACGGCATGGAGCGCGCCGCGGCGATCGTCGAGGCCGGGCGCGTGCGTTTGCGGCCGATTCTGATGACCACTTTCGCCATGATCGCCGGCATGGCGCCGCTGGTGCTCACCTCCAGCGAAGGCGCCGAACAGCGTGCGCCGATGGCCCACGCCATCATCGGCGGCGTGATCACCTCGACGCTGCTGACGCTGGTGGTGGTGCCGGTGGTGTTCACCTATCTCGACGACTGGGCCGACCGCGTCAAGCGGCGCTGGCGCGGCGCGGAAGCGGCGGCAACCGCCCAGCCGCGTCCATAGTCGACGCGGACGCTGCCATGCCCGGATTCGAAAACTACGGCCGCGAAGCCGCAGAGATCGAGCGCGAAATCGTGCGCCGTGGCCTCGTGCTGGGCATCGATTGGGAAGACGCGGCGCAGGTGCGCACGCTCGCTCGCGAGGCCCTCGCCGCGCGTCACGTCGCGGACATGCCGGAAGATCTGCATGCGCGCGCCAAGCTCGAACTCTTCGGTCTCGCCCAACTGATGCTGACCGTCATGCGCCAGAGCGCCGACGACGGCATGCACACCCACGGCGGCGCCGCCTGGAAGGCGCTGGCGCGGGCGCTGTGGCAGGAGGCGGGGGCGGGCTGACGCGTTCAGATGCAGGCATCGCCGCCAGTTCGCGAAAACTTTGAGTATCGGTAATCCGTGATTGACGAGCCTACTTCATGCTGCAATGCAACTACTCAAAGAGTCGCATGCCGCAATGCTTGGCCGCGTCGCGATCGAATGTCGCTGTATGGCTGCATCCAGCCTCATCAGCGAATCGTTTGATCAGGCAGTCGGCAAAATCCGCCTTGCCTTCCCTGAACAACCGCAACGCCTTCCACACCGTGTCGGCATGGGCCACTACGATTCCCTTGGAGCGCAACAAAGTTTCCAGCACCTCGCACAGTTCCGCTCTTGTCGATGCATAACAGCCGGTCAGCACCCATACCAATTCCACGACCGAAACCACGCTGACATAGCCCGGTGCATCCACCGTAAAAGACTCGATCAAACGTGTCGCCTTGGGCGACTGCTTAGGATCGTCCTGCGCGAGATAGCGGACGAGAACATTAGTGTCCAACCCGATCATCGGGCCTTCGCTCCGTGAGCAGCGATTGCCTCATTCATCGCCGCAATCGTTACCGGCGTGGCAGGCTTTCGCACCAAGCCCTTCAGGGAACTTACGGATAGCGTGGCGGCAACCAGCTCAAAACGTCCCGGCTCAACTTGAACAAATTCCACCCGGTCGCCCGCTTCAACGCCGAGCGCGGAGCGCACGATGGCGGGAATGGTGATCTGGCCCTTACTGGTAATGGTTGCAGTTGACATAGGCGGCTCCTTGTTCTGTTGCTCCTTACGTTAAGGTAAGGATACGGGCAAGTCAAGCGCGACCATATCGCGCCGCACAACGTCATATCAATCACAGCTAGGCCAATGAACGCGAGGTAAGACGCTATGCCGCAAACGATTAAGAGCCGCTCCGGGCGCACGCTGGTTTTGCCGACGCAGGAAGAAGACGTCGCCATCACGGCGGCCGCCATGTCCGACCCCGACGCCATGCCCTACACCGACGCGGAATGGAAGGCCGTCAAGCCCTTGCTGCGCCGCGGGGCGGTTTTGCCGCGAACAGGGGCGAATCTCCCGCTTGTGCTGGGGCCAAAGCGAGGGCGCGAGGCTTCCTGACAAAGCTCGCATTCGTGTACGCAAATAATTGCGCAATTATTTAAACTAAAATAATTTAATCAATAAGATCGTCGTATCATAATGTTGGCAAAAAGGAGTCAGCATGTACGACGCACCCCATCAGTTCGAACCGCTGCTGCCGGCGCCGAAACAGCAGGAAGCCCTGCTGTCCAAGGCCCACGATCTGGCGCGCAGCGCCACGCAGCTTGCCGGTCTGCCTATCGCCGCCGGGTTGCGGGAACTGCTGCGCGGGATGAATTCCTACTACACCAACCGCATCGAGGGACAGCACACCCGGCCGCTGGAAATCGAGGAGGCGCTGGCCCGGAAGTTTTCCGACAACAAGGAACTCGCCGCGCGGCAGCGGCTGGCCCTCGCCCACATCGACGCCGAGGCGGCCGTCGAGCGGCGCTATTCCGGTGATGCGGGCGCTCGGCAACTCTATAGCGCGGCGGCGGTCCAGGATATTCACCGCGAATTGTTTGCCCGCCTGCCCGAGGCGGACCGGCTGACTTCCGAAGGCGAACCCATCGTCCCCGGCGAACTGCGGCAGCGTGAGGTGCAGGTGGGGCAGCACGTCGCTCCCGCCCATGGCAGTCTGCCGCGCCTCCTCGAACGCTGGGGGAAATACTACGGCGAAATCCGGCGCGGCGAAGCGGCGCTACTGGCCCTGGCCGCCGCCCATCAGCGGCTGGGGTGGATCCACCCCTTCATCGACGGCAACGGCCGCGTCATGCGCCTGCACACCCATGCGCTCTTGAGCGCGCTCGGCTATACCAACGGCCTGTGGTCGCCGCTGCGTGGCTTTGCGCGCTCGGTGGACCGGTACTACGCACGCCTGGCCGATGCGGATTTGCCGCGCAAGGGCGACCTCGACGGCCGTGGCAACTTGAGCGAGCAAGCGCTGGTGGCGTGGATCGACTATGTGCTCGACGTTTGTCTCGACCAGGTCGGCTTCATGGCCGGGCTCCTCGATATTTCCGCCATGGAGCGGCGCATCGCCGCCTGCCTGGTGTTCGAGGAAGAAAGCCTGCGCTCGGGCGTGCGCCGCGAGGCGTTGCGGCCGCTGCACTATCTCTTTCTCGGCGGCGGCGAACTGGAGCGGGGAGAATTCAAGGCGATGATGGGGCTGGGCGACCGCACCGCCGTTTCCGCCCTGTCCGCCCTGGTCCGGCGCGGACTGCTCAAGTCCGATACCCCGCAAGGCAAGGTACGCTTCGGCTTGCCCCTGCATGCCTTGCGTTTCTACTTTCCGTCTCTGTGGCCCGAGGCCGAGGCCGACGCGGCGGAGTGAATTTCCATCCGGCGTCGCGGCAACAATTGATTTCAACTATGCAAGCGGGCAATCGCTAGCATTCGCCGTCGCCGGGTCTGCGGACCGGGTACCGCGCGGCGGAGCCGGAAGCCGGCATGGGGCTAGAATCCCGTCCGAGCGGCGGTTTTCGGCGCGATCGGAACAACAGGGAAGTCCTTCGGCATGAAAAAGAAAATCCTCTGGGTCGTCGTTTTGCTGCTGGCCGGCGCTGCCGCTTATTGGGTCTACCAGCGTCCGGCGGACACGGCGGCGCAACAAGGGGGCGGCCGACGCGGTCCCGGTCCCGGCGGCGACGGGCGGCCGCTGCCGGTGCAGGCGGCGACGGCGAAGAGCGGCGACATCGACGTTTTCATCAATGCGCTGGGTACGGTCGTCGCGCGCAACACGGCCACGGTCAAGGCGCGCGTCGACGGCCAGTTGCTGCGCGTCGCCTTCCGCGAGGGCCAGACGGTGAAGGAGGGCGATCTGCTGGCGGAAATCGATGCGCGGCCCTTCCAGGTACAACTCGACCAGGCCAACGGCCAACTGGCGCGCGATCAGGCGCTGCTGGCGAACGCCCGGCTCGACCTGGAACGCTATCGCGGCCTGCTGGCCAAGGATTCGATCGCCAGGCAGCAGGTCGATGCCCAGGAAGCGCTGGTGCGCCAGTACGAAGGCGTGGTGCAGACCGACCGCGCCCAGGTCGAGAACGCGCAACTGCAACTCGGCTTCACGCGCATCACGGCGCCGGTGGCGGGACGGCTGGGCCTGCGCCAGGTCGACGGCGGCAACATGATCCGCGGCAGCGACGCGACGGGCCTCGTCGTCATCACTCAGACGCAGCCCATCAACGCCGTCTTCGCGATCCCGGCCGACCATATTGGCGCGGTGCAGGCGCGCCTGCGCGCCGGCGCGACGCTGGCGGTCGAGGCCTACGACCGCGACGGCAAGACGCGCCTGGCGGCGGGGCGGCTGGTGACCCTGGACAACCAGATCGACGTCGCCACCGGCACGGTCAAGCTCAAGGCCGAATTCGCCAACGACGACGACAGGCTGTTCCCCAACCAGTTCGTGAATGTTCGCCTGCGCGTGGAAACGCGGCGCGGCGCGATCCTGATTCCGGGCGCGGCGATCCAGCGCGGCACCCAGGGCAGCTTCGTCTATGTCGTCGGCGCCGATCAGGCGGTCGCCGTCCGCCCGGTGACGCTGGGGCCGGTGTCCGGCGACGTCGTCGCCGTCGACACGGGGCTCGCCGCCGGCGAGCAGGTGGTGACCGACGGCGCCGACAAGCTGCGCGACGGCGCCAAGGTCGAGGTGACGACGCCGGGCGCCGGCGTGGCGGCGGCCAAGGCGCCGCGCGCCGCCGGCGACAAGGGCGGCCCCGGCGGCTCGGCCGAGGAGCGGCAGAAGCGCTGGGCCGAGCTCAACGCGCGCATCGACCGCGGCGAGTTCGGCGAGGAGATCAAGAAGCTCTCCGAGGAGGAACGCAAGCAGCGCATGCGCGAGATGCGCCGTCAGCAGGGCGGCGGTCCGGGCCCGCAATAGGCGCCGCCGAGCACCGTGAATCCCTCGCGTCCCTTCATTCTGCGGCCGGTGGCGACCTCGCTGCTGATGGTCGCCATCCTGCTGGCGGGTCTGGTGGCCTACCGCCTGCTGCCGATTTCGGCGCTGCCCGAGGTCGATTACCCGACGATCCAGGTCACCACGCTCTACCCTGGCGCCAGTCCCGACGTCATGACCTCGTCGATCACGGCGCCGCTGGAGCGCCAGTTCGGCCAGATGCCGGGCCTCAAGCAGATGTCGTCGACGAGTTCGGGCGGGGCTTCGGTGATCACCTTGCAGTTCAGCCTGGCGCTGACGCTCGACGTCGCCGAGCAGCAGGTGCAGGCGGCGATCAACGCCTCCGGCTCCTTTCTGCCGACCGACCTGCCGATGCCGCCGATCTATAGCAAGGTGAATCCGGCCGATGCGCCCGTCATCACGCTGGCCATCACCTCGGCCAGCCTGCCGCTGCCGCAGATCGAAGACCTCGTCGATACGCGCCTGGCGCAGAAGCTGTCGCAGGTGCCGGGCGTCGGCCTGGTCAGCATCGGCGGCGGCCAGCGTCCGGCGGTGCGCATCCAGGCCAATCCCAGGGCGCTGGCGGCGCAAGGCCTCAATCTCGACGACCTGCGGCTGGCCATCGGCGCCGCCAACGTCAACATGGCCAAGGGCAGTTTCGACGGCCCGATGCGCGCGTCGACGCTCGACGCCAACGACCAGTTGAAATCCGCCGCCGAATACCGCGACCTCGTCATCGCCTGGAGGAACGGCGCGCCGATCCGCTTGCGCGACGTCGCCGACGTCGTCGACGGCGCCGAGAATGCGCGCCTGGCAGCCTGGGCCGGCCGCGCGCCGGCCATCATCCTCAACATCCAGCGCCAGCCGGGCGCCAACGTCATCGAGACCGTCGACCGGGTCAAGAAGCTGCTGCCGACGTTGCAGGCGGCGCTGCCCGGCACGGTGGACGTGAATCTATTGACCGACCGCACCACGACCATCCGCGCCTCGGTGCGCGACGTGCAGATCGAGCTGCTGCTGGCGGTGGCGCTGGTGGTGATGGTGATTTTCGTCTTCCTGCGCAAGGTGCCGGCGACCTTGATTCCCGCCGTCGCCGTGCCCTTGTCGCTGGTCGGCACCTTCGGCGTCATGTATCTGGCCGGCTTCTCGATCAACAACCTGACCCTGATGGCGCTGACCATCGCTACCGGTTTTGTTGTCGACGACGCGATTGTCATGATAGAGAATATCGCCCGCTACGTAGAGGAAGGCGAACCGCCGTTACAGGCGGCGCTGAAGGGCGCCGAGCAGATCGGTTTCACCATCATCTCGCTGACCTTTTCGCTGATCGCGGTGCTGATTCCGCTCTTGTTCATGGGCGACGTCGTCGGCCGTTTGTTCCGCGAATTCGCCATCACCCTCGCGGTGGCCATCCTGATTTCCGCCGTGGTCTCGCTGACGCTCACGCCGATGATGTGCGCGCGCTTGCTGCGTCACACGCCGCCCGAGCAGCAGGGGCGCTTCTACCGCGCCAGCGGAGCCTTCTTCGAGCGCATCATCGCGCGCTACGGCGTCTGGCTTAACTGGGTGCTCGACCGCCAGACGGCGACGCTCTTGGTCGCCGTAGGCACCCTGGCGCTCACCGTGCTGCTCTACGTCGTCGTGCCCAAGGGCTTCTTCCCGGTGCAGGACACCGGCATGATCCAGGCCATCACCGAGGCGCCGCAGTCGATTTCCTTTACTGCCATGGCCGAGCGCCAGCAGGCGGTGGCCGACGCCGTGCTCGCCGATCCGGCGGTGGCGAGCCTGTCGTCCTTCATCGGCGTCGACGGCGCCAACGTCACGCTCAACAGCGGGCGCATGCTGATCAATCTGAAGCCGAAGGCCGAGCGCGATCTGGACGCCAGCGGCGTTATCCGCCGCCTGCAAACGCGGCTCGACCGGATCGCCGGCATCACGGCCTACATGCAGCCGGTGCAGGACCTGGCCATCGAGGATCGCGTCAGCCGCACCCAGTACCAGTTCAGCGTGCAGGACGCCAAGTCCGACGAACTCGCGCTGTGGGTGCCGCGCATCGTCGAGCGCCTGCGCGGCCTGCCGCAATTGACGGATGTCGCCAGCGACACCCAGGACCAGGGCCTGCAAGCCTATGTCGAGATCGATCGCGCCAGTGCCGGACGGCTCGGCATCACGCCGGCCGCCATCGACAACGCCCTTTACAACGCCTATGGCCAGCGCCTGATCTCGACCATTTTCACGCAGTCCAATCTCTATCGCGTCGTGCTCGAAGTGAAGCCGGAGTTCCGGCAGGGCATTGCCGCGCTGGAGCATCTCTACGTCGTCGCCGCCAACGGCGCCCAGGTGCCGCTGGCGTCGGTCGCCCGTGTGACCGAAAAGCCGACCCAGCTCGCCATCAACCACATCGGCCAGTTCCCGGCGGCGACGGTGTCCTTCAACCTCGCGCCCGGCGTCGCGCTCGGCGACGCCGTCGCTGCCATCCGCGCCGCCACCGCGGAACTGGGCATGCCGGCCAGCGTGGCGACGAGCTTTCAGGGCGCGGCGCTGGCCTTCCAGGCCTCGCTGACCAATACGCTGCTGCTGATCCTGGCGGCGGTGGTGACCATGTACATCGTGCTCGGCGTGCTCTACGAGAGCTACATCCATCCGGTCACCATCCTGTCCACGCTGCCCTCGGCCGCGGTCGGCGCGCTGCTGGCGCTGCTGCTGTCGGGCAACGATCTGGGCATCATCGCCGTCATCGGCATCATTCTCCTGATCGGCATCGTCAAGAAGAACGCCATCATGATGATCGACTTCGCGCTCGACGCCGAGCGAAATCAGGGCAAGTCGCCGCGCGAGGCGATCTTCGAGGCCTGTCTGCTGCGCTTTAGGCCGATCCTGATGACGACGCTGTCGGCCCTGCTCGGTGCGCTGCCGCTGATGCTGGGCGGCGGAGTCGGCTCGGAACTGCGCCAGCCGCTCGGCATTACGATGGTCGGCGGGCTGTTGGTGAGCCAGGTGCTGACGTTGTTCACCACGCCGGTGATCTACCTGGCCTTCGACCGCGTGGCGCGGCGTGGCAAGCCGCAATGAATATTTCCGCCACCTTCATCAAGCGCCCGGTGGCGACGACGCTGCTGACTCTGGGCGTGGCGTTGGCCGGCATGGTGGCTTTCACGTTGCTGCCGGTGGCGCCGCTGCCGCAGGTCGACTATCCGACCATTTCGGTCTCGGCCTCGCTGCCGGGCGCCAGCCCAGAAACCATGGCCGCCACCGTGGCAACGCCGCTGGAGCGCGCGCTCGGCACCATTGCCGGCGTCACCGAAATCACCTCCAGCAGTTCGCTCGGTTCGACGCGCGTCACCCTGCAATTCGACCTCTCGCGCAATATCGACGGCGCCGCGCGCGACGTTCAGGCCGCCCTGAACGCGGCGCGCAGCACGCTGCCGACGGGGCTGCCGAGCAATCCGACCTACCGCAAGGTAAACCCCGCCGACGCGCCGATCATGATTTTGGCGCTGACCTCGGCGACGATGACGCGCGCCCAGATGTACGACGTCGCCTCGACCATCCTCGAACAAAAGATTTCCCAGCTCGAAGGCATCGGCCAGGTGACCGTCGGTGGCGCCTCGCTGCCCGCGGTGCGCGTCGAACTCGATCCGCCGACGCTGACGCGCATGGGCATCGGCGTCGAGGAGGTGCGCGCCGCCATCGTCGCCACCAACGCCAACCGGCCCAAGGGCGCGGTCGAGGACGACAGCCGCCACTGGCAGATCCTCGCCAACGACCAGGCCAAGACCGCCGCCGACTATGTGCCGGCCATCGTCGCCTATCGGAACGGCGCGGCGGTGCGCCTCGGCGACGTCGCCAAGGTGGAAGACGGCATGCAGGACGTGCGCAACGCCGGCATCGTGAACGGCAAGCAGGCGGTGATGGTGATCCTGCGGCGCCAGCCCGGCGCCAACATCATCGACACCGTCGACCGCGTGCGCGCGCTGCTGCCGCAATTGCGCGCCTCGATGCCGGGCGCCATCGACCTCGACGTCGCCATGGACCGCACGCCGACCATCCGCGCTTCGCTGCGCGAGGTCGAGCGTACGCTCTTGATGTCCATCGTCCTCGTCGTGCTGGTGGTGTTCCTGTTCCTAAGGAATGCCAGGGCGGCGCTGATCCCCAGCGTCGTCGTGCCGGTGTCCCTGGTCGGCACTTTCGCCGTCATGTACCTGGCCGGCTTCAGCCTCAATACCTTGTCGCTGATGGCGCTGACCATCGCCACCGGCTTCGTCGTGGACGACGCCGTGGTGGTGCTGGAGAACGTCTCGCGCCACATCGAGGATGGCGCCACGCCCTATGAAGCGGCGCTGCGCGGCGCGCGCGAAGTCGGCTTCACGGTGCTGTCGATGAGTTTGTCTCTGATCGCGGTGTTCATTCCGATTCTGCTCATGGGCGGCATCGTCGGCCGCCTCTTCCGCGAATTCGCCGTCACGCTTTCGGCCGCCATCCTCGTCTCGCTGGCGATGTCGCTGACCATGACGCCGATGATGTGCGCACGCTTGCTTAAAGCCCGTCGCGAGGAAAAGCCCGGCCGCTTCTATCGCGCCAGCGAACGCCTATTCACCGCGGCGCGCGAGGGCTACCGCGTCAGCCTCGACTGGGCGCTCGCCCACGGCCGCCTCATGCTGCTGCTGCTGGCGGCCACCGTCGCCGGCAACGTCTATCTCTATCGCATCGTGCCCAAGGGCTTCTTCCCGCAGCAGGACGTCGGCCGCTTGTCGGGCGGCATTCGCGCTGACGAGAGCATTTCCTTCCAGGCCATGCGCGGCAAGGTAGCGAACTTCGTCGAGATCGTGCGTCAGGATCCGGCGGTCGAGAACGTTGCCGCATTCACCGGCGGCGGCCAGCGCAACGGCGGCTTCATGTTCGTGTCGCTCAAACCCCTGGCCGAGCGCAAGGTCTCCGCCGACGAAGTCATCGCGCGCCTGCGCCCCCAGCTTGAGCGCGAGCCCGGCGCCCGGCTTTTCCTGCAAGCGCAGCAGGACATCCGCATCGGCGGCCGCTCCAGCCGCTCGCAATATCAATACACGCTTCAGGCCGACACCGTCGAGGAACTGCGCCTGTGGGAGCCGCGCATTCGCCTCGCCTTGTCGCAACTGCCGCAACTGGCCGACATCGATACCGACCAGGACGATTTCGGTCTGCAAACCACGCTGACCATAGACCGCGACGCCGCCGCGCGCCTGGGCCTGACGACGCGACTGATCGACGCCACGCTCAACGATCTGTTCGGCCAGCGCCAGGTGTCGACGATCTACAACCCGCTCAATCAGTACCGCGTGGTCATGGAGGCGGCGCCGCAGTATTTGCAGAGCCCCGAGACGCTCAAGGACACTTACGTCATCGCCCCCGGCGGCGTGCAGGTGCCGCTCGCCGCCTTCGCGCGCTACGAAATGACGACGACCGCGCTTTCCGTCAGCCACCAGGGCCAGTTCGCGGCGTCGACGATTTCCTTCAATCTGCCCATCGGCGTCACGCTCTCGCAGGCGACGCGCGCCATCGAGGACACCATGCTCAAGCTCAACGTGCCGACCTCGGTGCATGGCGGCTTCGAGGGCACGGCCAAGGGCTTTCAGACCTCGCTCGACAACCAGCCGCTCTTGATTCTGGCGGCGCTGATCGCCGTCTACCTGGTGCTCGGCATCCTCTACGAAAGCCTGATCCATCCGCTCACCATCCTGTCCACGCTGCCCTCGGCCGGCGTCGGCGCGATCCTCGCGCTGCTGCTGTTCCGCTCCGAGTTCTCGATCATCGCGCTGATCGGCGTCATCCTGCTGATCGGCATCGTCAAGAAGAACGCCATCATGATGATCGACTTCGCCATCGACGCCGAACGGCGCGAGGGTCTCTCGCCGCGCGAGGCCATCCACCGCGCCTGCCTGCTGCGCTTCCGCCCGATCATGATGACGACCCTGGCGGCGCTGTTCGGCGCCATTCCGCTCGCCATCGGCTTTGCCGACGGCGCCGAGTTCCGCCGGCCGCTCGGCATCGCCATCGTCGGTGGGCTGATCCTCTCCCAGTTGCTGACGCTCTACACGACGCCGGTGGTCTATCTCTACCTCGACCGCCTGCGCCTCTGGACCCACGACTTGCGGCAGCGGCGTCACGCCGGCCTGCCCGCTCTGCGATGAACGGCTTAGGATGAAACCGAAATGCCCTCCGTTATCGACGTCGGCGCGCGCTCGTGCGGGCAGGGTGCCCTGCTCCGCTCATGTCCCCCGGCGGCCTGCGGCCGCCTCCTCCTTTACTTCGCTACGCAGGGCACCCCACCCGCCCGAGCGG
>JACRPB010000130.1 GCA_016214175.1 Rhodocyclales bacterium | reverse complement strand
ACTACTTCATCCTGGTGCTGGCGGTGATGAGCTACCTGTTTCTGCGCCGCCTGATGGCTTCGGCCTTCGGCCGCGCGCTGGACGGCATCCGCAGCAACGAACACCGCATGACGGCGATGGGCTACAACACCTTCCGCTACAAGCTCGGCGCCTTCACCGTCGCCGGCGCGCTGGGCGGGCTGGCCGGCTTTCTGCACGCGATGCTGTTCAGTTTCGTCACGCCGGAACTGCTGGCCTGGCACCAGTCGGGCAACGTGCTGCTGGTGGTGATCCTCGGCGGCGTTGCCAGCCTCACCGGCGCCGCGCTCGGCGCCTTCGCCTTCGTCGCCATCCAGGAATTCTTCCAGGGCATGTTCAGCTACTGGCAGCTCTTCATGGGCGGCTTCATCGTCCTCGTCGTTTTCTTCCTGCCTGGCGGCATCGCCGCCATTCCGGATCGGGTGGTGCGGGCACTGGTGAAGGGGCAGAAGGATGACTGAGCCCTTGATGATTGCCGAACAGTTGTCGCGCTATTTCGGTGGCCTGGCCGCCAACCAGAACGTTTCGCTGACGCTGGAACGCGGCAAGATCCACGCCCTGCTCGGCCCCAACGGGGCCGGCAAGTCCACCTTCATCAACATGCTCTCCGGCGACCTGCCGCCGAGCGCCGGCCGCGTGCTGTTCCAGGGCCGCGACATCAGCGCGCTGTCGGCCTACCAGCGCTCGCGCATCGGCATCGGCCGCAGCTTCCAGCGTACCAACGTCTTTCTCGAATTTACGGTATTGGAGAACTGTCGCCTCGCCGCGCAGTCGCGGCGCCAGAAGCCCTGGCGGATACTCACGCCGGCGCAGGCCGATCGCGAGGCCATCGCCCGCGCCGAACAGGTGATCGCCCAGGCCGAACTCGCCGGCAGCGAGACCCAGGTCGCCGGCACGCTCAGCCACGGCGAGCGCCGCCAACTCGAAATCGCCATGGTGCTCGCCACCGATCCGCAGGTGCTGCTGCTCGACGAGCCGCTGGCCGGCATGGGCGGCGAGGAGTCGGCGCGCATGGTCGAACTGCTCGGCCGCCTGCGCGCCGATCACGCGATTCTGCTGGTCGAGCACGACATGGACGCGGTGTTCGCGCTGGCCGACGTCATCACCGTGTTGGTGAACGGCGAACTGCTCGAAAGCGGCTCGCCCGAGAGCATTCGCCAGAGTCCGGCCGTGCGCGAAGCCTACCTCGGCGAAGACGAGGAGGCCGACCATGTCTAACGTTTTGCTGGCGGCGAGCGGTCTGCATACCTACTACGCCACCAGCCACGTGCTGCGCGGCGTCGATTTCCACATCGACCGCGGCGAGACCGTGGCCCTGATGGGGCGCAACGGCATGGGCAAGTCGACGCTGCTGAAAAGCATGCTCGGCATCGTCCGCGCGCGCCACGGCAGCGTGCAGGTGCGCGGCGCGGACTTCACGAAGGCGCCGACCCACGTCATCGTGCGCCAGGGCATCGGCTACGTGCCCGAAGGCCGCGGCATCTTCCCCAACCTCTCGGTCCAGGAAAACCTGGTGATGGCCTCGCGCGCGGGCGCCGACGGCGGTTGCCACTGGACGCTGGAGCGCGTGCTCGCCACCTTCCCGCGTCTGGCCGAGCGCATCGACAACGGCGGCTGGCAGCTCTCCGGCGGCGAGCAGCAGATGCTCTCCATCGGCCGCGCCCTGATGACCAACCCCGACCTGCTGATCCTCGACGAAGCCACCGAGGGCCTGGCCCCGGCCATCGCCAAGGAGATCTGGCAGATCGTGCGCGAAATCCGCAGCACCGGCATCGCCACCATCATCGTCGACAAGAACTTCTCGGCGCTGCTGCCCCTGGTCGATCGCGCCGTCATCCTGGTCAAGGGCGAAGTCGTGTACGACGGCGCGGCGAAAGACTTGCGCGAACGCAAAGAGTTCGTGCATCAGCATCTGGGGGTTTGAAGGGCGAGCGTTGCGAGCGGCCACGTCCCCTGTTCGTCAGAGGACGTCGTGGCCAAAGGTTCCAAATGGACGGCTGATAAGCTTGCAATTAGCCGAACATCTGGCTTACGATTGGCCGAATGACCGCCACCCCGCTTTACCCCCGCTTTGCCGAAGCGCGCCTTGCCGAAGCGCTGGCGGACACGCCCGTAGTCCTGATCCACGGGCCGCGCCAGTGCGGCAAGACCACTCTGGCGCTCCATCTGGGCGAGCAACGGAATTACGCCTATTTCAGCTTCGACGACGACGTCTTGTCGGCGGCGGTGCGCGCCGACCCGGCGGGCTTCGTCGGCGATCTGCCGGAGCGGACCATCCTCGATGAGATTCAGCGGGTGCCTGAACTCTTTACCGCCATCAAGACCTCAGTGGACAGGCGCCGCACGCCGGGGCGCTTCATCCTGACCGGGTCCGCCAATGTCCTGCTGCTGCCCCGGCTGGGCGATTCGCTCGCCGGGCGCATGGCGATCGTGCGTCTGCATCCCCTGGCCCAGTGCGAACTGGCCGCCCGCCCGTCGCGCTTTCTCGACCGCCTATTCGATGCCTCGTTCAAAACCGGAAGCAGCGAGCGCCTGGGGCCGGAACTGGCCGAGCGCATCGCGGCCGGCGGCTATCCGGCGGCGCTGGCGCGGGCCACGCCCCGCCGTCGCAGCGCCTGGTATCGCGATTACATCGAGACCCTGGTCCAGCGCGACGTACGCGACCTCGCGCGCATCAGCGCCCTCGACGCGCTGCCGCGCCTGCTCACCCTGGCCGCCGGGCAGACCGCGCGACTGCTCAACGTCAGCGATCTCGCCGGCCCGTTTCAGGTCAGTCGCCCGACCATACGCGACTACATCACGCTGCTGGAACGGGTCTTCCTGCTGGAGCCGCTTCCGCCCTGGCACAGCAATCGCCTGAGCCGGCTAATCAAGACGCCCAAGCTTCACATCGGCGACACCGGCGTCGCCTGCGCCCTGCTCGGACTCGATGCCCAGGCACTCTGGCGCGACCGCCCCACGCTCGGCCAACTGCTGGAAACCTTCGTGTTGCAGGAACTGCGCCGACAGGCCGGTTGGCACGAGGCAGCGATCGGCTTCCACCACTTTCGCGACAAGGACGGCGCCGAGGTCGACATCGTGCTGGAGCGCGGCGCCCACGAAGTCGCCGGCGTCGAGGTGAAGGCGGCGGCCACCGTCACGGCGGCGGACTTTCGCGGGCTGCGCAAGCTGCGTGAAGCGGCCGGCAAGCGCTTCACGTCGGGCGTCGTACTCTACGACGGCGAAAGCTGCGCCAGCTTCGGCGATGGGTTTTACGCCGTACCGTTACGCCGGCTGTGGGAGACATCATGAATCGCGCCGCGCGGTGTTGGCGTGGCTTATGAATGCCGGATCGAAAGCGCGGTGCGGAGTTGGACCTCTGAGCGCCTGATTACTGCGGCATAGAGGTGACTCTCGGATGCGTTCCGCCAGAGCCCGGTGCAGCCGTGTTATCTTACGAACGGCATATTGCTTTGTTCGTAACCTCCGAGGAGACCCAGAAAATGTCCAGACTGACCGTTGCCGTTCTTTCCTGCCTGTTCGCTACCGGCCTCGCCTTTGCGCAGGCGCCCGCGGCTTCCGACTGCGAAGCGAAGGCCATGGGCAAGAACGGCAAGCCGCTGGCCGGTGCGGCCAAGGCTTCGTTCATGAAGAAGTGCGAGGCGGATGCGAAGGGCGGCGCGGATGCGGCCCTGAACTGCGAGGCGAAGGCCGTGAGCAAGGATGGCAAGCCGCTGGCGGGCGCCGCCAAGGCGGCGTCGATCAAGAAGTGCGAGGCCGGCAAGGCCAAGTAGCCTTCCGGAACGTTCCCTTTTAGCTCAGCCAGCGCGCCGGCCGCTTTTCGAGGAAGGCGGCGATGCCTTCGCGTGCCTCGGCGGTGGCGCGCTGGCGCGCGATGCGCTCGGCGGTTTCGGCGCTGAGCGCGGCGTCGATGGGACGGCCGGCGATGTCGCGCACCAGGGCTTTCGCCGTTTGCAGGGCTTCCGGGCCGCCGGCGATCAGCGCTTGCGCGAGCTCGGCGACGCGCGCGTCGAGCGCGGCGGCGGCGACGACTTCACCCACCAGGCCGATGGCGAGCGCCTGCGCGGCGGGAATGCGCTCGGCGCTCTGGAAATAGCGCAGCGCATGACGTGGGCCGATGGCGCGCAGGACGTAGGGACTGATCGCGGCCGGGATGATGCCGAAGCGCACTTCGCTGGTGGCGAAGACGGCATCGTCGGCGGCGACGGCCATGTCGCAGGCGGCGGTGAGGCCGGTGCCACCGCCCAGCGCCGCGCCTTGCACTCTGGCGATGGTGGGCTTCGTCATGTCGGCGATGCCGCGCAGCATGTCGGCGAACTGGCGCGCATCGCGGCGGTTTTCGTCGCTGCCTTGCTGCGCCGCGCGCCGCATCCAGTTGAGGTCGGCGCCGGCGGAGAAATGCTTGCCGCGGCCGCCGAGGACGACGACGCGCACGGCGGCGTCGGCATCCAGTTCCTGGAATGCGGCGGCAAGTTCGGCGATCAGCCGTTCGTCGAAGGCGTTATGCACTTCGGGACGGTTCATCCAGATCGTCGCCGTCGCGCCGGCGCGGACGATGTCGAGCGTCTCGTACATGGCGGCGCTCAGCGGGACGCCGCGAGCTGCCGGCGCAGCCAGGGCGAGACGCGGTAGCGCTCTTCGCCATAGTGGGCGCACAGGTGGTCGAGCACCTGCACGACGCGCGCATAGCCGAGTTGCTGCGCCCAGGCCAGCGGGCCGAGCGGGTAGTTGGTGCCGTGGCGCATGGCGTCGTCGATGTCGTCGGCGCTGGCGACGCCTTGCGTCACGGCATCGGCGGCTTCGTTGGCGAGCATGCAGACGGTGCGCATGGCCAGCAGGCCGGCGACGTCGTCGATGGGCGATATCGCGATGCCCGCCGTCTGCAACAGGCCGACGACGGCATCGAAGGCGGCGGCGGAACACTGGTCGGCCTTGGCGACGGCCAGGCGCGGCGTGGCGGCGTAGTCGAGGGCGAGGTCGTACAGCACCAGATCGGGCGTCGCTGCGTCTGCCGCGCGCTGAGTGGCGGTACGGCCGTCGGTCAGCGCCAGCGTGGCGGCGCCGACGCGCAGCACGCCGGCGCCGGACGCGCGCTCGACGGCGATGCCGGCGCCGGCCAGCCGCTCGACCAGGGCCGCCGCGGAGCCGAGCGCGCCCTGCAAGGCGACGCCCGCCGGCGCGGGACGGGGTGGCAATGTTGCCGGCTCCAGCTTGACCACATTGGCGCGGTAATCGTAGAAGCCGCGCCCGCTCTTGCGGCCGAGGCGGCCGGCCTGCACCAGTTCCTGCTGAATCAGCGAAGGCAGGTATCTCCGGTCGCCGAAGGTCGCGTCGAACACCGAGCGCGTGACGGCGAAATTGACGTCGTGGCCGATCAGGTCCATCAATT
>JACRPB010000115.1 GCA_016214175.1 Rhodocyclales bacterium | reverse complement strand
AAGGCGCGCAGAATGGCGAGGGTGCGCTCGCCGTCGCCGAGGAAGACGGTTACGGTGATTTCGAGTTCGACGCGCGCCGGCGGCAGATCGGCCTCGCGCAGCAGGTCGGCGACGCGCGCGACGAGGGCATTGCCGAGGAACAGCCGCGGCGACAGGTTCACCGCCACGCGCAGCGCGAGGCCATCGATCTCGCCCCATGAACGCGCCGCGGCGAAGGCCTGGCGCAGGATGGCGTCGGTGAGCGGCACGATGAGGCCGGTCTCTTCGGCGATGGGGATGAAGCGGTCCGGCGTCACATTGCCGAATTCCGGGCTGTGCCAGCGCGCCAGCGCCTCGACGCCGACGATGCGGCGCTGGTGGTCGACCTTGGGCTGGTAGGCGACGGAAAATTCGTTGCGCTCCAGGGCGACGCGCATCGCGGCTTCGAGATGCAGACGCTCTTCGGTGACGCGATTCAATTCGGGCGTGAAGAACTGGAAGTTGTTGCGGCCGCGGTCCTTGGCCGCGTACATGGCGACGTCGGCATGCTTGAGCAGGCTTTGCACGTCGTCGCCGTCCTGCGGGAACAGCGAAACGCCGAGGCTGCCGCCGATCTGGAAATCGCGCCCGGCCAGTTGCAGCGGTCGCGCGATCTCGGCCAGCACGCGCTCCAGCAGCGAGATCACCGACTCGACCAGATAGTGGTCGTTGAGGATGAGCACGAACTCGTCGCCGCCGAGCCGCGCCACGGTGTCGGAAGTGCGCAGACAGCCCTTGAGGCGATTGGCGATTTCGACCAGCAGTTCGTCGCCGGCGGCATGGCCGAGGCTGTCGTTGATGAACTTGAAGTTGTCGAGGTCGATGAACACCACGACCACGTAGTAGGACAGCCGCGTGGCGCGGGCGATGGCCTGGTCGAGCCGGTCGTGCAGCAGGCTGCGGTTGGGCAGGCCGGTCAAGAGGTCGTGGTTGGCCTGCTGCTCCAGGCGTTCGCTGTAGCTCCTGAGCTCGGTGATGTCTTCGACCGTGCCCTCGTAGCAGATGAACTGGCCGTGGGCGTCGCGCACGATGTGGGCGTTTTCGGTGATCCAGATGCGGCTGCCGTCGCGGCGATAGACCTCGGATTCGAAATGCGTCACTTCGCCGCGCTCTTCCATGATGCGGCGGAAGTCCTCGCGCCGCTGCGGATCGACGTAAAGGCGGTGCTCGATGTCGGAGAGGTCGGCGATCAGTTCGTCGGCGCTGCCATAGCCGTAGAGCCGTGCCAGCGCAGGATTGGCGGCAAGGTAGTAGCCCTCGCGCGTGGTCTGGAAGATCCCTTCCGAGGCGTGCTCGAAAATGTGGCGGTAGCGCAGTTCGGCGTTTTCCAGCGCGACCAGCATGCGGTGGCGCGCGGTGACGTCCTCGACGAAACCTTCGATCGCGGGTTCGCCGTTCTCGTCGCTGACGCCGATGCCGCGTTCGAGCACCCATTTCGTGCCGCCGCTGAAGGGCACGATGCGGTACTGGATGGCGAAACGCCGCCCCGCGGCGGCGGCCGCGGCAATCTCTTCGCGCACGCGCAGGCGATCTTCCGCATGCGTCAGCGCTTCCCAGGAACTGCGGGCGCTGTCGATCAGTTCCTCCGGCGCGTAACCGGTCAGTTCGAGGCAGCCCTGGCTGACGAAGAGCATGCTCCGCAACGCGTCGTTGCGGCAGCGGTAGGCCATGCCGTCGAGGTTGTTCACCAGGGTGTCGAGCACGCGCGCGCGATCGACGGCGAGGCGGGTGTTGAGGCTGGGAGATCGCGCAAGGGCGACCGAATGCAGCTTGAAAGGCACAATGACGGTACGGGCAATGAAATGGCTCTCACGCCAAAGCAAACCGCATACCTGTCGACGCGCGCCCCAATCTGGGCCGAAAGCGCCGTGCCATGCCTCGTTCCAGTGCCCTACCGCCCGTCGACGCACCAAGACGGGGACGCTGCCGGCCGCACGCGGCAATCGGTCCGCCGCCCCTTATAATCGCGCACCCTCGCCGAACTGGATTTGCCCGTGTCCGCCCTCGAAACCGAAATCGCCCGCCGCCGCACCTTCGCCATCATTTCCCACCCCGACGCCGGCAAGACCACGCTCACCGAAAAACTGCTCTGGTTCGGCGGCGCCATCCAGGTCGCCGGCGAGGTCCGTGCGAGGAAGGCCGCGCGTCACGCGACGTCGGACTGGATGGAGCTGGAAAAGCAGCGCGGCATCTCGGTCACCTCGTCGGTGATGCAGTTCCCCTATCGAGACAGCATCGTCAACCTGCTCGACACGCCCGGCCACGAGGACTTTTCCGAAGACACCTACCGCACGCTGACCGCCGTCGATTCGGCGGTGATGGTGATCGACTCGGTGAACGGCGTCGAGGCGCAGACCATCAAGCTGCTCAACGTCTGCCGCCTGCGCGATACGCCCATCATCACGTTCATCAACAAGCTCGACCGCGAGGGCCGCGCGCCGATCGAGCTGCTCGACGAAATCGAATCGGTGCTGGAAATCCAGTGCGCGCCGATCACCTGGCCGATCGGCATGGGCAAGTCTTTCCGCGGCGTCTATCACCTCTACGACGACGCCGTCGCCTACTTCGATCCGCATGCCGAGAAAGGCACCGCGGAGATCATCCAGGGCCTCGACAATCCGCGCCTCGACGAACTCATCGGCAGTCAGGCCGCCGAGCTGCGCGCCGACATCGAACTGGTGCGCGGCGCCTCGCACAGCTTCGACCGCGCGCGCTATCTCTCCGGCAAGCAGACGCCGGTATTCTTCGGCTCCGCCATCAACAACTTCGGCGTCCAGTCGCTGCTCGACGCCGTGGTCGAGCTCTCGCCGGCGCCGCTGCACCGCGCCGCCCTCGTCGGCGGAGTGGATCGCCAAGTCGAGCCGAACGAACCCAGGTTCTCCGGCTTCGTTTTCAAGATCCAGGCCAACATGGACCCGAAGCACCGCGACCGCATCGCCTTCGTGCGCGTCTGCTCGGGCCGCTTCGAGCGCGGCATCAAGTTGAAGCAGCTATCGACCGGCAAGACGCTGGCGGTGAACAACGCCATCACCTTCATGGCGCAGGATCGCAACACGACCGATGAAGCCTATCCCGGCGACATCATCGGCATCCCCAACCACGGCAGCGTCGTCCTCGGCGATGCATTTTCCGAAGGCGAAGACCTTAAGTTCACGGGCATTCCCTGCTTTGCGCCGGAGCACTTCCGCCGCGCCCAGATCCGCAATCCGATGAAAATGAAGGCGCTGCAAAAAGGCTTGCAGCAACTGGCCGAGGAAGGCGCGACGCAATTGTTCAAGCCGCTCGCTTCCAACGACCTCATCCTCGGCGCCGTCGGCACCCTGCAGTTCGACGTCGTCGCCCACCGCTTGGAATTCGAATACGGCGTGGACGCGATCTTCGAATCCTATCCGGTCGCCACCGCACGCTGGCTGCGCGGAAGCGACGCCGACATCAAGGCGCTCGCCGACAAGGCCGGCGTCAATCTGGCCCTGGACGGCGCCGGCGACTACGTCTATCTCGCGCCCAATCGCGTCAATCTCACGATGACGCAGGAACGCCATCCGAATATCCGCTTCCTGGAGACGCGGGAGATCCATTGATTTCGGGGGGCGGCGCCGAGCCGCCTTTGGCTGGCCGTCGAAATAAGCTTGCCGAGGCGGCAAGCCCTTGCTGCCAAGGACAGCGCAGCGCGACGGAACGGGATTTCTGGTGGGCGGTACTGGGTTCGAACCAGTGACCCCTGCCGTGTGAAGGCAGTGCTCTACCGCTGAGCTAACCGCCCGCCTGCAGAAGGCGCGCATTTAACCACAATCCGCGACCGCCGGTCAATCGACGGCGCCGCCGCGGCTACGGCGCCGCCGCGGCTACGGCGCCGCCGCGGCTACGGCGCCGCGGCGGCAATGCCGATCACGTCTTCGATCGACAGCGATTTGCCGGCGCCGGTCCAGGAACGGGCGAGCTCGATCACCGTCCGCACCGCATCGGCATTCTTCTCCATGTGCGGCGCCAGCAAGGCGGCGATGTCGGCATCGACGGCGCCGCAGTACTTTTCCAGGGCGACGAAACCGATGTCGCTCATCCCGTGTTCGAAGCGGCCGAGCTGGTCGGCGCTGACGCCGCAACGCGCCGCGACCGTGGAGCGCGCCAGGCAGCGGTTCTTTCTCGTTTCGCGCAGTCGCTGGCCGATCGCGAACAAGGCCTGCGGCTTGTCGGCCTGTTCGCGCATTTGCCGGATCGCGGCGGCGTCGAATTGCCCGGTCATGAAGAAGTCGAACTTCTGCACCTCAGCCTCCCCTTCTGGCACTCTCGCGCTCGCGGCGGCGATGACCGAGCCAGGCCGGCAGTGCGGCCGCCAGCAGCGCTGCGAGCAGCAGCGCCGCCTGCCACAGCACCGGCCGATTCCATTCGGCGCGCAAGCGTTCGCGCAGGGCGACGTCGATGCGCTGGTATTTGAGCGTGTTGTTGCCGACCTTGGTCGGCTTGCGGTTCTTGACCCAGGCATGCCGCAGCGTGTAATCCTTCGGGTGAAAACCCCAGACCCAGGGGGCGTCGTGGCTCAGTAGCGCCTGCATGCGGTCGATGATGGCCTGGCGTTCGGGACCGTTGTCCATGGTGCGCATTTTCTCGAACAGGCGGTCGTACTCGGCATTGGCGTAATTGGCGGCGTTTTCTCCCTGATGCCTGACCTTGCCTTGCCCGCCGTAGAGCAGGAACATGAAGTTCTCGGGGTCGGGATAGTCGGCATTCCAGCCGAAGTAGAACAGTTGTGCCGCGCCCTTGATGATCTTTTCCTGGAAGCGGTTGTAGTCGGTGCTGCGCACCACGAGCTGCAAGTCGATTTTCTGAAACTGCTTGTTGAGCCAGTCGACGCGGGACTTGTCGCCGACGCCGCCGGCGGTGGTGTCGAGGTAGATGACGAGAGGCTCGCCGCTTTTCGCGTCGCGCCCGTTCGGGTAGCCGGCGGCGGCGAGCAACTGTTTCGCCTCCTCGGCGCTGCGTCGTTGCGGCCGGCCGTCCACCCAGCGGTACATGACCTTGTCGAGGCCCGCCTCGCCTTCGCGGTAGCCGAAGATGCCCGGCGGGATCGGCCCCTGCGCCGGAATGCCGCGGCCGTTCTGGAAAATCGAAATGTATTCCTCCTGGTCGATGGCGATCGAGATCGCCTGGCGGAGCTTGCGCGCGCGTTCGCTGTCGCCGCCGACGACGGGATCGAGCATGTTGAAGCCCATGTAGAAGCTGGAGGTGGCGACCGACGTGGCCAGGCGGATGCCGCGTTTGCGCATGCCGTCGGTCAGGCTGACTTCGCCCGCGCCGCCGACCTGGACCGCCTGATCGAAGGAATCCGAGGAGATGCCCGAAGCGTCGTAATAGCCTTGCAGGAACTTGTTCCAGTAGGGTATCTGCTCTTTCTCGCGCGTAAACACCACCTTGTCGATGAAGGGCAGCGGCTTGCCGCAATCCTCCAACAGGCCGGCCTCTGCGTCGCCCGGCGCGCCTTCGCACGGATAGGTCTCGGCGCGGAAATTGGGATTGCGCTCCAGCACCATGCGGGCGTTCGGGTTGTTCTCGGTCAGCATGTAGGGGCCGGTGCCGATCGGATACCAGTCCAGCGTGAGGTTCTTCGCCGCCATGCCGGGCTGGCTGTGGACGCGGTCGGCCTCCCAGGGCACGGGCGCGAAGAACGGCATGGTCAGCCAGTAGATGAACTGCGGGTACTTGCCCTTGATGCGGATGCGGTAGGTATGCCTATCGACGACGGCGACGCCGGTCAGCGGAAACCCGCGCAGATCCAGCCATTCGTCGTGGCGTTCCGGCGGCAGCGCCTTCTGGTGCTTTTGCAGCGCGGCGGCCAGTTCCGACAAGCCGACGATATAGTCGGACATCAGGCCGAGGATGGGCGTATGCAGGCGCGGATGGGCGAGGCGCTTGATCTCGTAGACGTAGTCGTCGGCCACCAGCTCGCGCGTGTCGCGCAGCGGGAAATCGGCGAGCGTGTCGATGCGCGCGAGATCGGCGGGCGGGGCGGCAAACGCCGGATGCGGCTGGTAGCGGATGCCCGGCTGGATGCGTATCACATAGTCGGTATACGCGATGCGCGCCGGATCGGCGTTCTGCGGCAGCGGCCGGCCGTGCGCGTCGAGATAGCGCGGTCGCGGCACTTCGACGGCCGTGGCCGGCACCGGCGTATAGGGACGCCTCAGGTAGTGATATTGCAGCGGCGGTTCGTAGATCTGGGCGGTGAAGGCGATCTCGTTCTCGCTGTAGGACTGTACCGGATCGAGATGCTTGGGGCGATCGATGAATACGCTGTAGAGAATGTTCTTGCCGCGATCCGCCGCCGGGTAGGGATCGTTCCAGGCCGAACCGCAGCCGGCGAGGACGATTGTCAGGTAAGCGACGAGAAAGTAACGCATGGGCAGAAGTGTAGCCGAAGCCCGGCTTCCGCTATAATCCGCCGGTCATTTCGGGAGGTAAACACCCATGGGATTTCTTGCCGGCAAGCGCATTCTGATCACCGGCCTGCTGTCCAACCGCTCCATCGCATACGGCATCGCCAAGGCCTGCCACCGCGAAGGCGCCCAGTTGGCATTCACCTACCAGAACGAACGCTTCGAGGACCGCATCAAGAAGTTCGCGGCCGAGTTCGCCAGCGAACTCATCTTCCAATGCGACGTCGCCAACGACGCCGAGATCACCGCTCTCTTCGCCGGGCTCGGCGCCCAATGGACGGGCCTCGACGGGCTCGTCCATTCCATCGCCTTCGCCCCGAGCGAAGCGATCGAGGGCGATTTCCTCGACGGCATTTCGCGCGAGTCCTTCCGCATCGCGCACGACGTCTCGTCCTACAGCTATCCGGCACTGGCCAAGGCGGCGCGGCCGCTGCTGCTGAAGGGCAACAATGCGGCGCTGCTGGCGCTGACCTATCTCGGCGCCGAGCGCACGCTGCCCAACTACAACACCATGGGATTGGCCAAGGCCAGCCTCGAAGCCGCAACGCGCTACCTGGCGTTCTGCCTCGGCCCGCAAGGCATCCGCGCCAACGCGATTTCTGCCGGCCCGATCAAGACGCTGGCCGCCTCCGGCATCGGCAATTTCGGCAAGCTGCTGGCCTACAACGCCCACCATGCGCCCCTGCGCCGCAACGTCACCATCGAGGAAGTCGGCAATGCCGCCGCCTTCCTGCTCTCCGACCTCGCCAGCGGCGTCACCGGTGAAATCATGTATGTGGACGGCGGCCTCAACACCACGGCGCTGGGCAACGCCGATCCGCTGCCGGCTTAGAGCCTATTTCAGTAGGAATCATGCCCCGCGCCGGCGGTCGGCGGGATGCAGTGCGCGGCGCGCCTCGCGCCGTGTAGTAAATCTCCACCAGCGAGGCGCAACGCGGCAATGCGCCCGCCGCCCGCCGGCCCTGCGGGGTGAGACCAGGAGCGGCGTCTGCGGCGTTGCACCGCTTGCCAATGGAACAACCATTGGCTGCGCGCTGCGCCTTGCATCCATCCGATCCTGATCTCAACGCGGGGCATGATTCCTACTGAAATAGGCTCTTAAGCGCTGATTCGGCAGCGCCGGCGCGGCCCCCGACCAAGCGCGGGTCGCGCCCAGGGCTGGCGACTACTTCTCCTTGTTGTCCAGCATCGACTTGTTGATGTCGACCGGAAAACGCTGCTTGAGCGTGCCGAGCCAGCCGCCGAACTCCTCTTCGGCGACGATGTTGCGGTACTGCGCGCGCAAGGACTTGGCGCGCGGCGAGTCCTCGCTGCCGGCCAGATAGGGCTTGACCTGGGAGATGCGGTAGAGCACGTAGCCGCCGGGGTGCGCCGTACCGGCATAGGCCGGCAATTGCGCGGCATCGGCCTTGAACACGGCGCGCACTGCTTCCGGCGCCTGGTTCGCCGCCGCGGCACGCGCCACGGTCCGCGGCGCAGACCAGGCGAGGTCCAGCTTCTCGCCCTTGACGAGCCTGGCGAGTTTCTCTTCGCCGTCCTTGGCTGCGAGCTTGGCGGCCTCCTGGCGCACCAACAGCTTTTCGATGTTTGCGGCCACCGCTTCGAGGGGCTGCAGCGCGGCAGGCTTGTGCTCGAGCACCCGCGCCGCGACGAGAGTGTTGGGGGCGATCTCGACGGCTTCGGTGTTGCGCCGATTCTTGATCGCGTCGTCGGCGAACAGCGCCGTCATGAGTTTGGGGTTGGCAAACGGCGGCGCAGCCTGGCCGTTCTTGGCGATCCAATCGCTGGTCTGAACGGCGAGCTTGTACTTCTCTGCCGCCGGCTTGAGGCTGTCGGCCTGCTCATAGACGGTGTTGGTGAAACCTTCGGCGATTTCCGCATACTTCTTCGCCGCACCCTGACGCTTGAGCTCGCTCACGATCTCGTTCTTCACTTCGTCGAGCGGCTTCTGGCGTACCGGCTTGACGCCGGTCAGCTTGATGATGTGGTAGCCGAAATCGGAGCGCACGACCGGGCTGACTTCGTCGCCCTTGAGCGCGAACACGGCGTTTTCAAACGGCGGCACCATCATGCCGCGACCGAACCAGCCGAGATCGCCGCCCTTCGCGGCCGAACCCGGATCCTGCGAGTATTGCTTGGCCAGCCGCGCAAAATCCGCCGGATTCTTCTTCACCTGGGCGAGGACGTCCTCTGCCTTGTCCCGCGCCGCCTTGTCTTCGGCCGCCGCCGCATCCTTGCTCGCGGCGATCAGGATGTGGCTGGCGTGGCGTTCGTCGCCCACCTTGTACTGATCGGCGTGCGCCTCGTAATAGCCCTTGACGTCCTCGTCGCCGACGGCGATCTGCGCGAGCAGCGCATTCTGGCTCAAGGTCACGTATTCGGCCCGCACCAGCTCGGGTGTCTCGAAGGGCTTCCGGTTCATGTCATAGTAATTCTTGACCGCCTCCGGAGCGAGTTTGACCTGCGCCAGATAGGCCTCCGGGCGCAAGGCGAGTTCCGCGACTTCCCTCTCTTCCAACAGCGCGGCGACCCAGCGCTCCGACGCCGTGCGCCCGGGGATGGTGGCCGCGTTGATCGGCACCAGCGCCTGCTGCACCACCATGTCCTGGCGCAGCCGCGCTTCGAAGCCTTCCTTGCTCACGCCCTGCGATGCGACCAGCATTTCGTAGCGCTGCGGCGAAAACTTGCCGTTCTCCTGCAAGGCCGGCGCCGAGGCGATGAACTGGGCCAGTTGGTCATCGACCACCACCAGCTTCGACGTGCCGGCGTGGAGCCGGATCAGGCGCTGACTGACGAGGCCGTTGAGTACATTGAGCCTGATCTCCGGACTTTCGAGCAGGGCCGGATCGCGTCCTCCGAGCGCCGGACGCAAGCGCTCCTGCTCTTCGCGCAAGGTTTGCTGAAATTCCTGTGCCGTAACCTTGCTGCCGCCGACGTCGGCGACGTCATTGCCGCTGCCGGCATTGCGCACATACGACTCGACGCCCCAGAACGCGAACGGCAAGGTGATGAGCACCAGGAAGACCTGAACCAGGCGTTGATTATTGCGGACGTATTCGAACATGCTGGAGAACCCGTATTCTCGACATAAAAAAAGCGAACCGCAGTCCGCTCCCGGCAGCCCGGAATTGTACTACCCGCGGCACGGTCGGTGACGCGCAGTGCGACTTTCTTCCTCGTCGCAGCAAGCGCGCCGGGGGAATCGGCACATGACCCGCGGTTCTACCTTAGAATCGGACGTCCCAACGATTGCGAGAGAGAACCGGTATGGAAGCTCAACTGCATTGGTCGATTTGGCTGCTCGCCGGCATTGGCATCGGCATATTGCCGATATTCGGCGCCGAAAGAATTCTCGGCTTGGTCCAAGGCGCCGCCGTCATCGGTTCCCCGGTCGTCATCTACATGTACGCAGGCACCGCGTTCATGCCCTACGTCCTGTTCTACGGCGCTTTGATGGTGGTCTCGTCCTTTCTCTACCGGCGCCGAACGGCCAAGGAAAACAAGAATCTGCGCGAGTCCATCGACGCCAAGAAAAAGCGCTGGGGATGAGGCCGCTCAGGCCGTGACGTCGACCACCGTGCCCAAGACCTGGCCCTGGGCATTCGTGACGCCTTGCGCCGAGGCTTCTTTCTGCGCCGCGGCGATGCGGGTGTAGATACTGCCCAACTGGCTCTTCGTCTGCATCCAGGATTTCGTCGCTTGCAGGCTTTGATCCGCCCTGGCCGAAGCGTCCTGCGCCAGGGCGGCGTCGCTCTTGAGCGTACGGGCGTTCTCCTGGGCGCGATCTGCCGTTCTCTGCGCATCGCTGGCCTGGGCTTGCAAGGATCGCGCCCTTTGCCGCGCCGACTCCGCATTGCGCTGCGCCTGCATCAGTTGCAGTTGCTGCGTAATGGACTGGCTCAATGAGCTGGGACCCGAAACGGCCATTTCCAATGACAGGCGTGAGGGAGAGTTTTTATTTCTACGCCAATTCGCCGGCAGGCGCAATATCCCTGCGGAATCCCGGCCTGTCGGCCTTGCCGTTTCGCCGGAATCGGAACCCCGGCTGCGCCCCGCGAAGCGACTGGTGGGTGCTGACGGGCTCGAACCGCCGACATTCGCCGTGTAAAGGCGACGCTCTACCAACTGAGCTAAGCACCCGCTCGATGTTCCTGCAAACCGCGCCGGAAGGCGGCGAAGTTTATCAGTTTATGGCGTCTTTCAGCGCCTTGCCGGCGCGGAACTTCGGCAGTTTGGCGGCCGCGATTTCGATGGCGGCGCCGGTACGCGGATTGCGGCCGCTACGCGCCGCACGCGCGCCGACGTAGAAACTGCCGAAACCGGCCAGAACCACCGGATCGCCCTTCTTCAACGCCGCCGTGATGGCGTCGATCGCCGCGTCGAGCGCGCGGCCGGCGGACGCCTTGGAGATGTCCGCCGCAACGGCGATCTGGTCGATCATTTCGGACTTGTTCATGAAGGGCTCCCTGTATGCGATGAATAGGCGGCCGCAGCGGCCCTAGCGGGCGGCTGCGGCGCCGAACATGGAAAGAATGATCAGTGCGTGACGGCAGGCGCCGCCGGCGTCTCGACTGCGGGCAAGGCGGCAGCAGGCGCCACCGCGACCTCGGGCAAGGGCTCGGGCATGCGTTCGAGCGCGAATTCCAGCACCTTGTCGATCCACTTCACCGGCTGGATCTCGATGCGATTCTTGATCGTGTCGGGAATCTCGGCCAGGTCCTTGACGTTTTCCTCGGGAATCAGCGCCATGCGGATGCCGCCGCGGACCGCGGCCAGCAACTTTTCCTTGAGGCCGCCGATCGGCAGCACTTCGCCGCGCAGCGTGATCTCGCCGGTCATGGCGACGTCGGCGCGCACCGGAATGCCGGTCAAGGTCGACACCAGGGCCGTCGTCATGCCGATGCCGGCCGAGGGACCGTCCTTGGGCGTCGCGCCTTCGGGCAGGTGGATGTGGATGTCGTTCTTCTGATAGAAGTCCTCGGCGATGCCGAGCTGCTTGCTGCGGCGGCGCACCACCGTCAGCGCGGCTTGGATCGACTCCTGCATGACTTCGCCGAGCTTGCCGGTGGTCATGGTCTTGCCCTTGCCGGGCACGGCGACGGATTCGATGGTCAGCAGTTCGCCGCCGACTTCGGTCCACGCCAGACCGGTGACCTGGCCGACCTGGTTTTCCTTCTCGGCCATGCCGAAGGAGTAGCGGCGCACGCCGATGTACTTGTCGAGGTTCTTGGCGTTGACGATGATCTTGTTCTTGCGCTTCTTCATCACCAGCGCCTTCACCACCTTGCGGCAGATCTTCGACAGGTCGCGCTCGAGCGCGCGCACGCCGGCCTCGCGCGTGTAGTAGCGCACGATGTCGCGGATCGCGTCTTCGGTGACCGTGAGTTCCTCGCGCTTGACGCCGTTGTTCTTCAACTGCTTCGGCAGCAGGTAGCGCATGGCGATATTGACCTTCTCGTCCTCGGTGTAGCCGGAGAGACGGATCACTTCCATACGGTCGAGCAGCGCTGCCGGGATGTTGAGCGTGTTGGCGGTCGCCACGAACATCACGTCCGACAAATCGAAATCGACCTCGATGTAGTGGTCCTGGAAGGTGTGGTTCTGTTCCGGGTCGAGCACTTCGAGCAGGGCCGAAGACGGATCGCCGCGGAAGTCCATGCCCAGCTTGTCGACTTCGTCGAGCAGGAACAGCGGATTCTTGACGCCGCCCTTGGTCATGTTCTGCAGGATCTTGCCCGGCATGGAGCCGATGTAGGTGCGGCGGTGGCCGCGGATCTCGGCCTCGTCGCGCACGCCGCCCAGCGCCATTGACCTTTTCGAGACCGTAATGGTCCTTGTCGAGGACCTTCTCGGCGGCGGCGAGATCGCGCGAAACGCGCGACTTCTTCTTCCACGGCAAGGCCAACAGGGTCTCGACGTAGTTGCGCACCACCGTCGCCTCGGCCGACATCGGCGACATCAGCTTGAGCTTCTTGAGCTCGCCCTGGGCCTTCTGCATGGCTTCCTTGCTCATGCCGGAGGTCTTGATCTTCTTGTCCATCTCGTCGAGGTCGGCGCCTTCTTCGCCCTCGCCGAGTTCCTTCTGGATGGCCTTGACCTGCTCGTTCAGGTAATACTCGCGCTGACTCTTCTCCATCTGGCGCTTGACGCGGCCGCGGATGCGCTTTTCGACTTGCAGGATGTCGAGTTCGGTTTCCAACTGGGCCAGCAGTTTTTCCAGGCGCGCACCGACGTCGAAGAGTTCGAGGATTTCCTGCTTCAACTCCAGTTTCATCGGCAGGTGGGCGGCAATGGTGTCGGCCAGGCGCCCCGCCTCCTCGATGCCCGCCAGCGACGTCAGAATCTCAGGCGGTATCTTTTTGTTCAGCTTCACGAACTGGTCGAACTGCGCCAGTATCGTGCGCCGCATGGCCTCGACCTCGTGGCCGCCGCGCTCGTCGAGCGACAGCGGCACCACGTCGGCGACGAACTGGGTGCCGCGGTCGACGACGTGCAGGATGCGCGCGCGCTGCGTGCCCTCGACCAGCACCTTGACGGTGCCGTCGGGCAGCTTGAGCATTTGCAGAATGTTGGATACGCAGCCGATGGTGTAGAGGTCGGCCGCTTCCGGCTCGTCCTTGGCGGCGGACTTCTGCGCCACCAGCAGGATGCTCTTGCCGGCCTCCATCGCCGTCTCCAGCGCCTTGATCGACTTGGGCCGCCCGACGAAGAGCGGAATCACCATATGGGGGAATACCACCACGTCGCGCAGGGGCAACAGCGGCATCTCAACGCTATCTCTGGGGAAGTCAAGCTCGCCTGACATGGAATAGTCCTTTATTTTGGTACCACGTTGCCCATGTTGGGGCGGTTCGCGACAGCTTCAAGCGCCATCGCAAATATAGTCCGGTTCAGTTGGAACCCGCCACCTTGGGCTGATCGGCATACAGCAACAAGGGCTGGGCGCCGCTCTCGATCATGTTCTCGTCGATCACCGCCTTTTCCACGTTCTCCATCGCGGGCAACTCGTACATCGTGTCGAGCAAGGCCGCTTCCAGGATCGAGCGCAAGCCGCGCGCACCGGTCTTCCGCTTGAGCGCCTTCTTGGCAATTGCCTGAAGAGCCCCCGGACGCACTTCCAGTTCGACGCCCTCCATGCTGAAAAGTTTCTGATACTGCTTGATGAGCGCGTTCTTCGGCTCGACCAGGATCTGTACCAGCGCGGCTTCGTCGAGTTCCTGCAAAGTCGCCAGGACCGGCAGGCGGCCGACGAATTCGGGAATCAAGCCGAACTTGATCAGATCCTCGGGCTCGACGCGCTTCAGCGTTTCGGTGATGTCCTTGCCGTCCTTGCTGCGCACCTGGGCGCCGAAACCGATGCCTGCCGGAGTTCTCGGGGCGGTCGCGGATCGCCTTCTCGGGACCGTCGAAGGCGCTGCCGCAGATGAACAGGATGTTGGTGGTGTCGATCTGGACGAAGTCCTGGTTCGGATGCTTGCGTCCGCCCTGCGGCGGCACGCTGGCGACCGTGCCTTCGATCAGCTTCAGCAGCGCCTGCTGCACGCCTTCGCCGGAGACGTCGCGCGTGATCGAGGGGTTGTCGGACTTGCGCGAAATCTTGTCGATTTCGTCGATATAGACGATGCCCTGCTGCGCCTTCTCGACTTCGTAGTCGCACTTTTGCAGCAGCTTCTGGATGATGTTCTCGACGTCCTCGCCGACGTAGCCGGCCTCGGTCAACGTCGTCGCGTCGGCCATGACGAAGGGCACGTTCAGAAGACGCGCCAGGGTTTGCGCCAGCAGCGTCTTGCCGGAACCGGTGGGGCCGATCAGCAGGATGTTGCTCTTGGCCAGTTCGATGCCGTCGCTGCCCTTCTGTTGATGGCGCAGGCGCTTGTAGTGGTTGTGGACGGCTACCGCCAGCACCTTCTTGGGGTGCTCCTGGCCAATCACATAGCGGTCAAGCTCGGCCGTTATCGCCGAGGGCACCGGGATGGCCAGCCGCGGGATGGCGACGCCCTTGGCGGCCTTGC
>JACRPB010000129.1 GCA_016214175.1 Rhodocyclales bacterium | reverse complement strand
ATGATGGCGTCGAACTGGCCTTCGTCGAGCTTGCGCAGGCGGGTGTCGAGGTTGCCGCGCAGCGGGGTCACGGCGAGGTAGGGATAGCGCGCATGCAACTGGGCTTCGCGGCGCAGGCTGGAGGTGCCGACCACGGCGCCGGGCGGCAGATCGTCGAGCGTCGCGTACTTGTTGGAGACGAAGGCGTCCTGCGGCACTTCGCGCGGGCCGATCGCCACCAGCGCGAATTCCGGCTCCATGGTCATCGGCACGTCTTTCATCGAATGCACGGCGATGTCGGCGCTGCGGTCGAGCAGCGCGGTTTCGAGTTCCTTGACGAAGAGGCCCTTGCCGCCGACCTTGGCCAGCGGGCGGTCGAGGATCTGGTCGCCGCGCGTGGTCATGCCCAGGAGTTCGACGCTGCACGCCGGATATAATTTGCGCAGCAGGTCGCTCACGTGTTCCGCCTGCCAAAGGGCGAGGCGCGATTCGCGCGTGGCGATGACGATTCTTGCAGGCGCAGTGCTCAATTCGATTTCCAATCCGGGCCGGGTGATATTTCGGCCGCAAGGAGTAGCGTTGAAACCCTTGAATTTCGGCCGCCTGACCCGCTGGATTTTAGCATGGCTGCTGGCTTTGCCGGCCGTCGCCGCAGCCGCCGACCTGGCTCTGGCAGCCAGTTTCGCCGCCGATGCCGCCGCGGCCCGCAACGCCAATATTCCCATCCTGGTTTTCTTCAGCCGTGCCGACTGCCCCTGGTGCAAGATCGCGCGCCGCGACTATTTGCAGCCGCTCGCCCAGGACCCGGCCGCGGCGTCCCGCGTCTTGATCCGCGAAGTCGTCTTGCGCGACGCGCGGCCGCTCGCCGACTTCGACGGCCGCAGCACTACGCATGCCGACTTCGCCCAGGCGCGCGCCGTGCGCATGGTGCCGACGCTGGAATTCCTCGACGCCAAGGGCCGGCGCCTGGCCGACCCCATCGTCGGCGTCGGCGCCGACTTCTACGGCGCCATCATCGAGCGCGCCATCGACGAGAGCCTCGCCAAGCTGCGCACCGACCCGTAGCGCGCGGCTTTCAGGCCGCGATCAGCTTGCCGCCGACCAGCACCAGCATGCCGGCCAAGGCCGGCCGCAGCAAACGTTCCGGCACGCGCTGGGCAAGCCGCGCACCGAGGTAGATGCCGGGCAAGGACCCGATCAGCAGCGTCCCCAGCAGGCTCCAGTCGACCGCGCCGAACCACCAGTGGCCGAGCCCGGCGACCAGGGTCAGCGGCACGGCGTGGGCGAGATCGGAGCCGACCACGCGTACCGCCGAGAGCTTCGGGTACATGAAGAACAGCGCGGTCACGCCCAGCGCGCCGGCCCCGACCGAGGACAGCGCGACCAGGGCGCCGAGCACAGCGCCGGTCAGCACCGTCAATTGCGCGCGGCGACGCGGCGGCAGCGCATCGACGCTATGGCTTTGCGACCAGAGCAGCAGACGGCGCCGCAACAGCAGCGCCGCCGCCGTCAGCAGCAGCGCCACGCCGAGCGCAGCGGTGATGAACTTCGCCGAACCGCCGAGCCCGCCCGGCACATAGCGCGTCACCAGGGCCAGGGTCAGCGCCGCCGCCGGCAGGCTGCCGGCGGCGAGCAGGCCGACGATGCGCCAATCCACGGAACCGCGGCGCGCATGCACCCAGGTGCCGCCGGACTTGGTGATGGCGGCGTAGAGGAGATCGGTGCCGACCGCCGTCGCCGGTGCGACGCCGAACAGCAGCACCAGCAGCGGCGTCATCAGCGAGCCGCCGCCGACGCCGGTGAGGCCGACGATGGCGCCGACGAAGAAGCCGGAGACGATTTGCGCGAATTCCATATCGAGAGGCTGAGGTCTGGGATGCGCGCATGCTACCGATTCCGTATAAGCATATTCAGACTTATGGGCGCTTACCTTATAGCCGTGCGCTATTTGCGACTCGCGCCGGTGGCCGACGTCTGGCGCCGGACAATTGCGCTTCGTCGCAAACTCCTGCGGCGGCTTGCCGTTTGCCTAGCATGCGTGCATCCTCACGAACGGAGATGCCCATGAAAGCCCTGATCCCCGCCATCGGCCTCGTCGCCCTGATGCTTTTCTCCGCCGCCGCCAGCGCCGGCCCGGAGGAAGACTTCGCCGCCGCCGACGCCTTGTTCCAGAAAGCCCGCGGCGGCGACGGCGAAGCCACCGCCGAAGCCGTGGCGCGCTTCGAGCGCCTGGCCGCCGCCGACACGCCTTATGCGCCGCTCTACCTCGCCTACCAGGGCGCCGCGCAGACCTTGCAGGGACGCGACGCCTGGATGCCCTGGACCAAGATGCGCGCCACCGAACGCGGCCTGGCGACGCTCGACAAGGCGCTGCGCCGCCTCGAAGCGCGCCACGACACGACGCTGCTGCGGCAGGCGCCGGTGGCGGCCGAAGTCAGGCTGGGGGCGGCGACCACCTATCTGGCGGTGCCGGGCCTGTTCAACCGCTTCGACGCCGCCAAGGCCGCCCTGCGCGCGGCCTTCGCCAGCCCCGCCTACGCCGCCGCGCCGCCCGCGCTGCGCGCCGAACTGCACCGGCGCGCCGCCGAAGCCGCCGCCCGCGACAACAAGCGCGAAGAGGAAATCGAGCAACTCAAGAAGGCGGCCGCCGCCGAGCCGACCGGCGCGACCGCCGCTGCCGCCCGCCAACGTTTGCAGGAGCTGGGTTCATGACCGCCACCGCCATCGCCCTCACCGGCATCGTCAAGCACTACCGCATGGGCGAGGAGGACATTCCCGCCCTCAAGGGCATCGCCCTCGAAGTCCCGGCCGGCGCCTTCGTCGCCGTGCGCGGCCCCTCGGGCAGCGGCAAGAGCACGCTGCTCAACATCTGCGGCCTGATCGATTCCTTCGACGCCGGGCAATACCTGCTGGCCGGCGAAGACGTCGGCGGCCTCGACGACACCGCGCGCACCCTGATCCGGCGCCGCCGCATCGGCTTCGTCTTCCAGAGCTACAACCTGGTGCCGGTGATGAACGTGCGCGACAACATCGACTATCCGCTGCTGCTGGCCGAAGTGCCGGCGGCCGAGCGGCGCCGGCGCGTCGACGAGATCCTGGAACAGGTCGGCCTCACCGGATTGGCCGACCGCCGCCCCGACCAGCTTTCCGGCGGCCAGCGCCAGCGCGTCGCCATCGCGCGCGCCCTCGTCAAGTCGCCGACCCTGGTCATCGCCGACGAACCGACCGCCAACCTCGACACCGCCACCGCCCAGCAAGTCGTCGACCTGATGAAGGCGCTCGGCGCCCAGCACGGCGCCACCTTCCTCATCGCCACCCACGACGACCGCATGACGGCGCATTGCGACCAGGTGCGCGGCATCATCGACGGAGTGCTGCAATGAACGTCCTCGCCCTCGCCTGGAAAAACGTGCTGCGCAATCGCCGCCGCTCGCTGGTGACCATTCTCATCGCCACGGTCGGCTGCACCGCCGTGCTCGTCGCCAGCGGCTTCGCGCTCTACACCTACGAGTCGCTGCGCGAAGGCGCGGCGCGCGAATTCGGCCATCTCACCATCGCCGACAAGAATTACTTCGACCGCGACGAGGAAACGCCGATGCAGTACGGGCTGACCGACTATCGCGCCCTGACGGCGAAGCTGGAAAAGGACCCGCGCGTCAATCGCGTGCTGCCGCGCGTCACGCTCTCGGGCCTGATTTCCAATGGCGACAAGTCCATGGTCTTCCTCGGCACCGGCGCCGACGTCGAGGCCGAGGCCATCGTGCGCGGCCCCTTCCTCGAACTCAAGGAAGGCGGCTTCGGCGGCGACGACAAGAGCGGCCTGCCGCCGGTGCTGCTCGGCGTCGATCTCGCCAAGAGCCTCAATGCCAAGCCCGGCACCGGCCTCACCCTGCTCGCCACCACCACCTCCGGCGGCATCAATGCCGTCGACGTCATGGTCACCGGCATCGTCTCCACCGGCTGGCGCGAAATCGACAAGCGCCTGGTGCACACCGACGTCGCCACCGCCCAGCACCTGCTGATGAGCGACCGCATCAGCACGCTCTCGGTGTTCCTCGACAGCACCGACGCCGCGCCCGGCGTGTTCGAAGAACTGTCGCGCGCCGACCCCGCCCACGCCTACAAGCCGTGGTGGGAACAGGCCTTCTACTACCACTCGGTGCGCGACATCTACAACCGCATCTTCGGCCTGCTCGGCCTCATCATCGCCGCGCTGGTGTTCTTCTCGGTCGCCAATACCCGGGCCATGGCGGTCGTCGAGCGCACGCGCGAAATCGGCACCCTGCGCGCGCTCGGCGCGCTGCCGCAGGAGATCGTCGCCCAGTTCGTGCGCGAAGGCGCGCTGATCGGCGCCGTCGGCGCCGCCGCCGGCACGTTGCTGGCCGGCCTCGTGGTGCTGTTGCTGCCCTTCGCCGGCCTCGAAATGCCGCCGCCGCCGGGACGCTCGGTCGGCTATCCGCTGCTCGTGAATTTCTCCCTGCCGCTGTACCTGATCACCGACGCCGCCATCGTTGCCCTGTGCGCCGCGGCGGCCTGGTTCGTCAGCCGCAAGGCGGCGCAAAAACCCATCGTCGAGGCCCTCGGTCATGTCTAGATTTTTCCCCGCACTGTTCCTCGCCGTCGCCGCCCTGCCCGCTTTCGCCGCCGACGAAGTCGCTCAACTCCTCAAACAGGCCGACGCCTTCCGCCTGCCGGCGGAGTCGGTGCGCGTCGAAACCCAGGTCGAGCTCTACCGCAACGACGCCCTCGACAAGGAGCGGCTGTACACGGTCTATGTCAAGCCCGGCCGGCGCTCGCTGGTGCTGATGAAGTCGCCCTCCGAAATCGGCCAGAAGGTGCTGATGCTGGCCGACCAGTTCTGGCTCCTGATGCCCGAGAGCCAGCGCCCGCTGCGCATCACGGCGAGCCAGAAGCTGCTCGGCGAAGCGTCGACCGGCGACATCGCCAGCATGACCTGGAGCGAGGACTACGCCGGCAGCGTCAAGGGCGAGACCGACTGCCCGCCGCCGCCGGCCGCCCTGCCGGAACTCGCGGCGCCGGCCAAGCCGCGGCGCTGCCTGCATCTCGACCTCGCCCAGGCGCGCAACGGCGTCACCTATGCCCGCGTCGAGCTCTACCTCGACAAGGCGAACAAGCAGCCGGTCAAGGCCGACCTCTACGTCGGTTCCGGCAAGCGCGCCAAGGAGGCCTGGTATGTGGCGACGCTGGTGAACGGCCAGCCGCAGATCATGACCATGCTGCTGCTCGACGACATCCAGGTGAACCGGCGCACGGTGATCCGCTACCGCGCCATCACGCCCAAGGCCGCGCCCGACGAGTTCTTCAACCCGGCCGCCCTGGTGCGCAATTCGCTGTCGGGGTGGTAGGCATGCGGCGTCTCGCTTATACGGCTGCGGCGCTCGCCCTGGCGCTGCCGGCGCGCGCGGCGGAATTCAACGCCAGCCTGAGCGTGGCGCCGCAGGTGGCGAGCGACCGCACGGCCAGCCCCTACTACGTCGGCCCGCCGACCTTGCCGGCGCATAACCGCAGCACGCGCCAGGACCTCGACCTGCGCTTGCGCGAAGGCGGCTTCAACGCCCAGGGCACGCTGCGCTGGCAGGCGGCGCAGGGCGCCAAACCCGAACGGCATGGCGTCATGAACCAGTTCTACTACGACGGCGAACTCGGCGGCGGCCTCGCCTACACCGCCGGCAAGAAGGTCTTGTCCTGGGGCGTCGGCTACGGCTTTCGGCCGCTCGACGTCGTACAGCGCGAGAACCGCCGCGGCGTGAACCTGCCGGCGCCGGTCGGTCAGTCGCTGCTGGCGGTCGAGCGTTTCGACGCCACGGACGCCTGGACCCTGGCCTGGGTGCGCCCCGGCGCCGGAGGCGGCGCGACCGACGCGGAGGACGGCTCGCTCGCCTTCCACTGGTACCGCCTGGCCGACGGCGACGACTTGCACGCGGTGGCGCGCGTCTCGCATCGCCGCGGCATCGAGGCCGGCGCCGGCTTCACCCGCGTCGTCGGCGACGAGTGGTCCTTTCACGGCGCCGCGCTGTACGAAGGCCGCTACCGCAAGACGCTGAACCGCCTCGCCGAGAACGGCGGCACGCTGGCCGCCGCCGACCCGATGACGGAATCCCAAAAGCATCACGGCATCAAGGCCGTCGCCGGCCTGCAATGGACCGGAGAGTCGGGCTGGAGCGCCATCGCCGAAGCCTGGTACGACGCCGACGCCTACAGCCGCGCCGAATGGCAGCGCCTCGACGCCCTCACCGCGCGCCAGCGCGCGCTCGCCGGCTTCGCGCCGGCGGCGGCCATCGCCGGCAACGTCGGCTGGTCGAGCACCGCCTATCTCGCCACCACCCTGCTGCGCGAAAACCTGATGCTGCGCCTCGCCTACGACGACCGCGACGGCTTCAAGCCCTATGCCGAGCTCTTGACCACGCCGCGCGACGGCGGCCGCGTGCTGACCCTGGGCGCCGCCTACGAGGGCAACCGCCAACGCGTTGCCGGCGGCCTGCGCCAGCTCGGCGGCGCCGCCGACTCGGCCTATGCCCGCGCGCCGCTGAAGCGCGTGGCCTGGATCGAATGGCGCATCGCGCTGTTCTGACGGTTATCATCCTCCGGCCATGACACCGCTGCTGCCCGCCCTCGCCCGCGAAACCCTGCTCGTCGGCATCTATAACACCGCCATCGCCCTGTTCCTGACGGCGATCACCGAGCACGATCTCGCCACCAACCTGATCTATTCCCACGCCATCGGCCTGTCGATGTACGGCTTTGTTCGCACTTCCTGCCTGTTGCGCGGAGCCCGCAAGCCGGAATGGCAGGATGGCCTCGTCGGCATCCCCTTCGGCGCCGCGCTCGGCTTTACCATCGGCACCTGGAGCAACGGCCTGAGCCTGACGGAACTGCTGGTCATGTATCCGAACAGCCTGCTGGTTTCCGCCGCCACCGCCCTCTTCTTCGGCATCATCGCCATCGCCTACTTCGGCAGCCGCGCGCGCCTCGAAGCCGCCGAAGCCGAGACGCGCGCGGCACGCCTCGCCCGCAGCGAGCAGGAGGCGGCGGCCACCCACGCCGAGCTGGCGCGCCTGCAAGCCCAGATCGAGCCCCACTTCCTGTTCAACACGCTCTCCAACGTCGTCGGCCTCATCGACACCGATCCCGCCGCCGCGCGTCGCATGCTGCTCGACCTGACGGCGCTGCTGCGCACCTCGCTCGCGCGCAGCCGCCGCAGCGACGTCGCCCTGGCCGAGGAGCTCGAACTGCTGCGCGCCTATCTCGGCATCATGGCCATCCGCATGGGCGAGCGGCTGTCCTGGCAGATCGACGCCGCCGCCGACGTGCTGGCGGCGCGCCTGCCGCCGCTGCTGGTGCAGCCGCTGGTGGAAAACGCCATCCGCCACGGCCTCGAACCCAAGCCCGAGGGCGGACGGCTGACCATACGCTGCCGGCGCGCCGGCGACACGATGCGCATCGAAGTCGAAGACAGCGGCCGCGGCATCGATACCGCCGGCGGCGGCGCCGGCGTCGGCCTCGCCAACGTGCGCGAGCGCCTCGCCGCCTGCTACGGCGACAAGGCCGCGTTCGTGCTCGAAGCCAATGCCGCCGGCGGCGTCACCGCCCGCCTGGAGTTGCCGTGCGCCTGCTGATCGCCGACGACGAAGCGCCGCTGCGCGCCTGGCTCGCGCGCCTGCTGGCCGAAGTGGCGCCGCAGGCCGAAATCGTCGCCGCCGTCGCCGACGGCGACGCCGCCCTGGCGCGCATCGAGGAACTCAAACCCGATGCGGCGCTGCTCGACATCCGCATGCCGGGCCTCTCCGGCCTCGAAGTCGCGGCGCGCATCACCGCACCCTGCCGCGTCATTTTCGTCACCGCCTAGTGACGCGCTGCTGCGCGAACTCATCGCCCGTCTCGGCGCGGCGGCCGCGCCCGCGGCGCCGCCGCTGCGCTGGCTGCGCGCCGGCAGCGGCGACAGCCTGCGCCTCATCGACGTCGATGAAGTCGACCGCTTCGAGGCCGCCGACAAATACACCACGATCCACGTCGGCGCCCAGGAGTGGCTGATCCGCAGCTCGCTCCGGGAACTCGAACAGCAGCTCGCCGCCGACGCCTTCTGGCGCATCCACCGCGGCACCCTGGTACGCGTCGCCGCCATCCGCGAAGTGCGCCGCGACCTCATGGGCCGGCTTTGGGTCGAGCTCAAGAGCGGCGGCAAGCCGCTGCCGGTCAGCCGCAGCTACGCTCACTTGTTCCGGCAGATGTAGGCGGGCGCCGGCCGCGATCGTCGCGGCGCGTATCGGCTAGACCCAGTGCCCAAGCGCCCGTTCAACGCGCGCGGCGAATCGCTCGACCTGGGCGCCTGCCAGGCGCTCGCTCTTGTACAACGACAGCATTTCAAACCGGCAGGCCGGCGCACAGGTGCCGAGTAGGGCCGTCTTCAGCACGCGCTTCACGGGCTGGCGCATGACGATCCGGTCCACCCACCACGGCGAACCCAGCGAGGTAACGGCAAGCACCTTGCGCAGACCGTGCAAGCGCGGCCGGATCGGGCCGCGATCGTCGGCATGGTCGTAGGCGATGCCCGGCCCCCACGTCCGATCGAACCAGCCCTTGAGCACGGCAGGAAAGCCGAACCACCAGGTCGGAAAGCAGAGCACGAGACCTTCCGCGGCATGCAGGCGATCGATCTCGGGCTGCACCGCGGCGCCGTCGTAGCGCGGGCCGTAATAGCTCGCCCGCTCCGCAACGGTCAGCGCGGCGGCAAAGTCGTTGCGGTAAAGGTCCTCGATCAGCACCTCGTGCCCGGCTGCCGTCAGCGCGGCAATCGCCTTCGCCGCCAGCGCATGGCAGAGGCTGTCGCGCAAGGGATGCGCGATGACGACCAGGCACTTCACAGGCCGCACCACATGACTTGCATGTGCGCCAGCGCCGCCGCGCCCGACTCACACACCGATGACTTCCTTCACGTGCGCCCATTGCCGCCGGCTCACCGCCAGGTGCTCGGGCACGCCGTGCAGCAGCAGGGTCCAACGCACTTCGCTCTCGCCTTCGGCAACGTCCTTTTCGCGCGCGACGCCGGCGACGGCGTCGCGTGCGACGATGCAGTTGCGGTGGATGCGCACGAAGCGCGCGGCGAATTCCTCTTCGAGCTGGGCCAGGGATTCCTCGATCAGGTATTCGCGCTCCCGGCTGCGGGCGGTGACGTACTTGAGTTCGGCCTTGAAGTAGAGGATGTCGGCGACCGGCACCAGCAGCACCTTGCCGCGTTCGAGGCAGCGCAGATGGCGGCGGCCCGCGGGCGCAAGCTCGCGCAGCGCCGGGGCGCCGGCGGGGATGCGGCGCGCCTTCCGCAAGGCGGCGGCCAGGCGCGCGGCCTTGACGGGCTTGAGCAGGTAGTCGATGGCGGAAAGCTCGAAGGCTTGCACCGCGTACTGGTCGTAAGCGGTGACGAAGACGACGGCCGGCGGTTGCGGCAGCGCGGCGAGGTGGCGCGCGAGTTCGATGCCGTCCATGCGCGGCATGCGGATGTCGACGAGGGCGACGTCGACGTCGACGTCGGCGAGACGTTCGAGGGCTTCGACGCCGTCGCCGGCGCTGGCGACGACCTGATTGGGCAGGTCGCGCGCGAGGTCGGCGAGCAGGTTGGTCAGGCGTGTACGCGCCGGCGCTTCGTCGTCCACCACCAGGATGCGCAGGAGCTTGCTCACGTCATCCTCCGCGGCGGTAGGGAAAGGAAATGCGCACGACGTAGAGGCCGTCGCGCTGCGCGGTTTCGAGTTGCGCTTCGAGGTCGAAGAACAGCAGCAGGCGCTCGCGGATGTTGGCGAGCGCCATCTGGTTGCCGCTGTGGCGCACTGCGTCGGGCGTGAAGGGATTGCTGAGCTCGAAGTCGACGCGGTCGCGTTCGCGCCTGACACGGATGGCAATCTCGGCCGGCACGGCCAGCGGCTCGATGCCGTGGTAGACGGCGTTCTCCAGCAGTGGTTGCAGCATCAGCGGCGGCACCAGGGCGTCGGGCGGGCAGCTCTCGATGTCCCAGCGCACGCTGAGGCGTTCGCCCAGGCGCAGCTTTTCGAGTTCGAGGTATTGGCGCGCCAGCGCAATTTCCTCCGACAGCGGCACCAGTTCGCGGTTGTCGCGCATGAGGGCGCGAAACAGGTCGGCGAGTTCTTCGAGCGCGGCCTCGGCGCGGCGCGGGTCGCTGCGGATGACGCCGAGCACGGCGTTGAGGCTGTTGAAGAGAAAGTGCGGGCGGATGCGCGCGGTCAGCGCCATCAGCCGCGCCTCGGTGACGGCGGGCGAATGGGCGCGGCGCAGGAGGTCGAACCAGGCCAGCAGCAGCATCGCGGCGAGGGCTGCCCACAGCGCCGGCTGCCAACTGGCGCCGCTGCCGAAGACGGAGGCGAGCAGCAAGCCGCAGCCCTGGGCGACGAGCATGCACACCGCGACGACCGCGGCGTAGGCGCCGCCGCGCGGCAACGATGCCAGCATGCGATGCAGGCCGCACAGCAGCAGCAGGCAGGCCAGTACCACCGGTTCGACGAAGGCGGCCAGTTCGACGAAGCTGCGCGGCGTGGCTTCGATGCTGCCGCTGCGCGCCAGCGCGGCAGCCAGCGCGCCGAAGTTGACGGCGAGCAGAATGCGCAGCCAGACCCCCAGGTTGCAAAGGTCGGGCAGGGGGGTGGCGCTTTCCCGTATACTTCCCATCTTTCCCATAGTCATGCCACGGGCCCGAGTTAGTCGGGTTTCATTATGTCAGATCAAACAGATGCCAAAGCTTGGTCGGGCCGCTTTTCCGAGCCCGTTTCCGATCTTGTGAAACGTTACACGGCCTCGGTCTTTTTCGACCGGCGCATGGCCTTGCAGGACATCCGCGGTTCGCTCGCCCACGCCAGGATGCTGGCGCGCCAGGGCATCATTGCCGCCGCCGACCTCGCCGCCATCGAGGGCGGCATGGAGAAAATCCGCGGCGAGATAGAGCGCGGCGAGTTCGTCTGGAACCTCGACGACGAGGACGTGCATCTCAACATCGAGAAGCGCCTCACCGCCCTCGTCGGCGACGCCGGCAAACGCCTGCACACCGGCCGCTCGCGCAACGACCAGGTCGCCACCGACATCCGCCTCTGGCTGCGCGATACGGTGGACGCCATCGACGGCCTGCTGCGCAATTATCAGGCGGCGCTGCTCGACCTCGCCGAAACCCACTGCGATACGCCGCTGCCCGGCTTCACGCATTTGCAGGTGGCGCAGCCGGTCACTTTCGGCCATCACCTGCTCGCCTATTTCGAGATGGCGAGCCGCGACCGCGCGCGCATGCAGGACTGCCGCCGCCGTATCAACCGCCTGCCGCTGGGCGCGGCGGCGCTGGCCGGCACCACCTATCCGATCGACCGCGAATTCGTGGCGCGCGAACTCGGCTTCGACGGCGTCTGCGAAAACTCGCTCGACGCCGTGTCGGATCGCGACTTCGCCATCGAATTTCTCGCCTGCGCTTCGCTGGTGATGACCCACGTCTCGCGCTTTTCCGAGGAACTGATCCTCTGGATGAGTCCGCGCGTTGGCTTCATCGATCTGGCCGACCGCTTCTGCACCGGTTCGTCGATCATGCCGCAGAAGAAGAATCCGGACGTGCCCGAACTGGCGCGCGGCAAGACCGGGCGCGTCTTCGGTCATCTCATGGGTCTCTTGACGCTGATGAAGGGCCAGCCGCTCGCCTACAACAAGGACAACCAGGAAGACAAGGAGCCGCTGTTCGATACGGCCGATACGCTGATCGACACGCTGCGCATTTTCGCCGACCTGGTGCCCGGTATCCGCGTCAAGCCCGAGGCCATGGCGGCGGCGCTGAAGCAGGGCTTTGCCACGGCCACCGATCTCGCCGATTACCTGGTGAAGAAGGGCCTGCCCTTCCGCGACGCCCACGAGGCCGTGGCACGCGCGGTGCGCGCGGCCGAAACCCGCGGCTGCGACCTCGCCGACCTGACGCTGGCGGAGTTGCAGGCCTACTCGCCATTGGTCGGCGAAGACGTCTTCGCCGTGCTGACGGTGGCTGGCTCGCTCGCGGCCCGCGACCACATCGGCGGCACCGCGCCGGCCCAGGTGCGCGCGGCCATCGCCAGGGCGCGCGCCGCGCTCTGAAGCGGCCCCGCGGCGCAACCATGGAGCGCATCGGCAAATACGAAATCGGCCGCAAGCTCGGTGCCGGCGCCACGGCCACGGTGTATCTGGGCCGCGATTCCTTCGCCAACCGCGACGTCGCGATCAAGCTGATCAAGCCCGAGGTGCTCAACGACGCCAAGGAAGGCCGCATTCACCGCAACCTGCTGCTCAACGAGGCCTCGCTCGCCGGCAAGCTCGTGCATCCGCACATCGTGCAGATCTACGACGCCGTGGTCGATCCGCAGCAGAGCTACATCGTCATGGAGTACGTGGAGGGCGGCACGCTCGAGCCCTATTGCGACGCCGACGGCCTGCTGCCCTTCGAGCGCATCGTCGAGCTGGTGTTCAAATGCACGCGCGCGCTCGGCTACGCCAACCGCATGGGCGTCACCCACCGCGACATCAAGCCGGCCAACATCATGCTCACCAGCGCCGGCGGCGAGGTCAAGATCTCCGACTTCGGCGCCGCGATCCAGGTCGCCGACACCACGCGCACCCAGGTCGTCGGCGTCGGCTCGCCGGCCTACATGTCGCCGCAGCAGGCGCAGGAAATGACGCTGACCCACCAGACCGACATCTGGTCGCTGGGCGTCGTCATGTACCAGTTGCTGACCGGGCGCCTGCCCTTCCAGGCGGCCAACAACTACGCCATGGTGTACCAGATCTGCAACGCCGAGGTACCGCCGCCGTCGACCTTTCGCGCCGGCACGCCGCCGGCGCTCGACACCATCGTCGCGCGCGCGCTGCAAAAAGAACTCGGCACCCGCTATGCCGAATGGGACGAGTTCTCCCACGACCTGGCCCAGGCCTTCCGCAAGCGCGAACTGACGGCGCGCCAAAGCGGCTTCGCCGACAGCGAGAAGTTCGAGACCCTGCGCGCCCTGCCCTTCTTCCGCGAATTCACCGACGTCGAAATCTGGGAGGCGACGCGCTTCTCGCGCTGGGAAACCGTGGCGCCCGACAGCGTGATCATGACGGACGGCGAAGCCGGCGACAGCTTCGGCTTCCTCTGCGAAGGCGAACTGCGCGTCGCCAAGGGCGGGCGCACGCTCAACCTGCTGGCGCCCGGCGAGTGCTTCGGCGAGATGGCCGTGATCAGCCGCGACGGCCACGTCCGCGGCGCCGACGTCATCGCCGCCGCCGCCTCGAAAGTGGTGACCATACCCGGCGCGGCGCTGCGCAGCGCATCCGAAGGCTGCCGCATGCATTTCTACGAGGCCTTCCTCGACGTGCTGGCGCAGCGCCTGCGGCGCGCCAACATCAGCCTCTCGTCGTCGTGATTCCCTATTCTGCCGACGGCCGCCATTTCGTAAAAGCCGGCCCCGCGGCCGACCGCGCCCGCTTCGTCGCCGAGGCGACGGGACTGGCGGCATTGCGCGCGACGGGCACGATACGGGTGCCCGAAGTGACGGACTGCGGCAGCGACGACGAGCACGCCTGGCTCGTGCTCGAACATCTGAAGCTGAGTCCGCTCGACCGCGGCTCCGGCGCCGCCCTCGGACACGCGCTGGCGCAACTGCATCGGCACACGGCGCCGCAGTTCGGCTGGGCTCAGGACAATTTCATCGGCGCGACGCCGCAGGAGAACGCGCCGACGGATAGCTGGACCGTCTTCTACGCCCAGCGGCGCCTGCTGCCGCAGCTCAAGCGGGCGCGCGCCAACGGCATGGACCGGCTGCTGTTCGAACAGGGCGAGCGCATCGCCGCCAACGTCGCCGCCTTCTTCATCGCCGGCCACCCGCAGCCGTCCTTACTGCATGGCGACCTCTGGTCGGGCAATGCAGGGCAACTGCCCGACGGCACGCCGACCGTCTACGACCCGGCCGTCCATTACGGCGACCGCGAGGCCGACGTGGCGATGGCCGAACTGTTCGGCGGCTTTCCCGAATCCTTCTACGCCGCCTACCGCGAAGCCTGGCCGCTCGCGGCAGGCTTCGAGACGCGCAAGACGCTCTACAACCTCTACCACATGCTCAACCACTACAACCTGTTCGGCCCCCCCTACCTCGGGCAGGTGCGGCGCATGATCGAGCGCCTGGCGGCGGAACTGCGGGGCTAGGCGCTCTCGGTCAGCCCTGCCAGCATCTGCTGCAACTCGCCGGCCTGGTAGAGGTCGGCCATGATGTCGCAACCGCCGACAAATTCGCCGCGAATGTAAAGCTTGGGCCAGGTCGGCCAGTTGGAATAGTCGCAGACCGCCTGGTTCATCTCCGGCGTTTCCATCAGGACGTTGATGGCGTGGAAGTTCTTGACGCCGCAGGCCTTGAGGATTTGCGCGGCCTTGGCCGAATAGCCGCATTGCGGGAACTGGGGCGTGCCCTTCATGTAGAGCACGACGGGGTTGCTGGCGATGGTTTCCTTGACTCTCTGCTGCAGGTCCATGGGAGGACTCCTAATAGTTGAACAATTTTGTCGGGCAATTGTACGGGTGGCAATGCATGCGGGTCAAGACGTTCGACAACGGGCGTTCGACAATGGTGTTCGGCACCAGACGTCCGGCATAGGATTTTGCGCCGAAGAGCCTGGCGCCACCGTCTAGTGGGGCATACTTCGCGGCCGGCCTGCCAGGGCGGAGTGCTTTTGTCGGCGTAATTTCGGAGCAGACACCATGTCGGGAAACACCCCAAAGCTACGCATCACCTACGACGTCGAAACTGGCGGCGCCATCGAAAAAAGGGAACTGCCTTTCGTCGTCGGCATCCTCGCCGACCTCTCAGGGGATCCCGACCTTGAGAAAACGCCGCCGCTTCCGTTCGAGTTGCGCACGATGCAGGATGTCGACCGGGACAACTTTGACGACCTGATGGCGCGTGTAGGCCCCCGCGTCGCTCTCGACAGGATCGGCAGTCAGTTGAGCGGCGCCCTCGCCTTTTCGTCGCTCGACGAATTTTCTCCCGCCAGAGTGGCCGACAAGCTCGCCGCCATCGACGCGCGCTTCGCCCGGCAAACAGGTGCAGTAATGAGCGCCGAGAATTTCCAACGCCTCGAAGCAAGCTGGCGCGGGATGCATTACCTGGTGTCGCGCACCGCAACCGGCACGCTGCTGAAGCTACGGGTGCTCAATACGTCGAGAAAGGATCTCGACGACGATCTGGCCAAGGCCTCGGACTTCGATCAGAGCGGCCTGTTCAAGATTCTTTCCAACGCTGAATTCGGCACCGACGGCGGCACGCCCTACGGCTTGCTGGTGGGCGACTATGCGTTCGGCCGCAGCGCGGATGACCTGCGCTGCCTGAGCAAGCTTGCCGAAGTCGCGGCGGCATGCCGCGCGCCATTTATCGCCGCGGCCGACGCCAAGCTCTTCGACCTGCCCAGCTTCGCCGACCTGCCCAAACCCCGCGATCTGGGGAAAGTTTTCGAAAGCCGGGACCTCATCGAATGGCACGCCTTCCGCGATTCGGAGGATTCCCGTTACGTGACGTTGACGCTGCCCCGGGTGTTGCTGCGCTTGCCCCACGACGTTGCGGCAGGCGCTCCCGCCGCCGGCCCCTTCTTGTGGGGCAATCCGGCCTTCGTCCTCGCCGAGCGCATCGTCGACGCCTTTTCCCGCCACGGCTGGATCGCGGCGATTCGAGGCGTTGCGGGAGGCGGCCTGGTGGAAGGCTTGCCGGCTTGCGGCGCGCATGAAGGCGACGGATCGATGAGCGGCCCCACCGAGGTGTCGATCGCCGACCGGCGTGCGCGCGAATTGAACGAACAGGGCTTTGCAACCATCTACCGCGCCAGGGAGGGCACCACAGCGGCGTTCTTCGGCGCGCCGACCGTTCATCGGCCGCAGCGCCACCGTGATGACCAAGCCGACAGCGATGCCCGGATTTCCGCCTCCTTACCCTACGTCCTGGCGGAATCGCGCTTCGCCCATTACATCACGGCGATCATGGGGAACAAGATCGGCAGCTTCCTCACTCGCGCCAATGTCGAGAGCTACCTCAATGGTTGGATCTCCCAGTACGTGCTGCTGGATGATAAGGCCGCAGAAGTCGTCAAGGCCGCCTATCCGCTACGGGCCGCCAATGTTGTCGTCACGGACGTCCCGGGAAGGCCGGGCTGCTACCAGGCCGCCGTGTTCCTGAAGCCGCATTGCCAGTTTGAGGAGTCGCACGCCGTCGTCCGCTTCGTGCAGGAACTACCGGCCTGATATGCGCCGGCAGCAGCGCGCGGGCGATCAGGGCGCGTCAGCGAATGCGCCGACACCGCGCGGCGCAGGTACGCATCCGCCCGAGACACGCACGATGCCGGCGAGGTCGCGGTGCTGTTCGATGTTTTCGTACTCCGCCGCTTGCAGCAGCCCAGCGACGGCGGCGGCCTGGTCGTAGCCGTGCTCGAAGTAGAGCCGGCCGCCGCGGCGCAGGTGTTGCGCTGCTGCGGCAATGATGCCGCGGATGGCGTCGAGACCGTCGGCGCCGCAATGCAGTGCCGTTTCCGGTTCGAAGCGCAGGTCGCCCTGGGCGAGATGCGGGTCGCCGGCCGCGATGTAGGGCGGGTTGGCGACGATGAGGTCGAAGCGCTCGCGGCCGAGGACGGCGAACCAGTCGCTGTGCAGGAAGCGCACGCGGGCGCCGAGAAAATCGGCGTTGCCGCGCGCGACGTCGAGGGCGGCGGCGGCGATGTCGACGGCGGTAACTTCGGCTTGCGGAACTTCGAGGGCCAGGGTCACGGCGACGCAGCCGCTGCCCGTCCCGAGATCGAGGATGCGCGGGGCGGCCAGCCCTTTGAGCGCGGCCTTGCCGAGATCGACGAGCAGTTCGGTTTCGGGGCGCGGGATCAGCACGGCGGGCGAGACGGCGAAGTCGCGGCCGTAGAACTCGCGCACGCCGAGCAGATAGGCGACGGGTGCGCCGGCGGCGCGGCGTTCGATGAGGGCGGCGAAGCTCTCGGCGTCGGCGTCTTCGAGGACTTCGTCGCGGTGGGCTTCGAGCCAGGCCGTATCGCGGCCGAGCAGGTAACCCAGCAGCAGGCGGGCCTCGTTTGGCGGGATCGACAGTCGCGCGGCACGCAGAGCCGCAGCGATACTGCTCACGACTCCTCGCCCAGGGCCGCCAGCAGTTCGGCCTGGTGCTCGGCGGTGAGCGCGGCGACGATTTCGTCGAGCTCGCCGTCCATGATGGCGTCGATCTTGTAGAGCGTGAGGTTGATGCGGTGGTCGGTGACGCGCCCCTGCGGGAAGTTGTAGGTGCGGATGCGCTCGGAGCGGTCGCCGCTGCCGACGAGGCTCTTCCTGGTGCTGGCGATCTGCTGCTGCTGGGCGCGCTGTTGCGCGTCGTTGATGCGCGCGGCGAGCACGCTCATCGCCTGGGCCTTGTTGCGGTGTTGCGAGCGGTCGTCCTGGCATTCGACGACGATGCCGGTCGGAATGTGGGTGATGCGCACCGCGGAGTCGGTCTTGTTGATGTGCTGGCCGCCGGCGCCGGAGGCGCGGTAGGTGTCGATGCGTAGATCGGCCGGGTTGATCTCGACGTCGGCGAGTTCGTCGGCTTCGGGCATCACGGCGACGGTGCAGGCCGAGGTGTGGATGCGGCCCTGCGCCTCGGTGGCCGGCACGCGCTGGACGCGGTGGCCGCCCGATTCGAACTTGAGCTTGGAATAGGCGCCGTGGCCTTCGATGCGACAGATGACTTCGCGGTAGCCGCCGAGGTCGGACTCGTTGCGCGAGACGACTTCGACCTTCCAGCGGCTCCGCTCGGCGTAGCGCGTGTACATGCGGAAGAGGTCGGCGGCGAACAGGGCGGACTCCTCGCCGCCGGTGCCGGCGCGGATTTCGAGGAACAGGTTCTTCTCGTCGTTGGGGTCCTTCGGCAGCAGGGCGCGCTGGAGTTCGTCTTCCAGCCGCTGCATTGCGGCTTGGGCGGCGTCGACTTCTTCGGCGGCGAGGTCTTTCATCTCGGGGTCGGCGAGCATGTCGCGCGCCGATGCGAGATCGGCCTCGGCCTTGCCGTAGGCGGCGAAGAGCTCGACGACGGGGCCGATTTCGGCATGCTCGCGACTGAGCTTGCGATAGTTGTCCATGTCGCGCGCGGCGTCTTCACTGCCCAGCAGAGCATCGATTTCGGCGCGGCGCTCGGTCAGGCGTTCGAGTTTGTCGTGAATGGAAGGCTTCATGGGATAGGCGCTACGGACACGGGATGACGGCGGCAGGAGGCTTCCGCCGTGGCGATGTTTCGACCGCCGCTAATGCAGTCGATAGATGCGGGAGATGAGATCGGAGAGCGTCGTGCGCTCGTCGCCCTCGGCCTGGTTCAGGGCCTGGGTCGGACCGTGCATCAGCTTGTTGGTGAGGCCGCGCGATAGCGCTTCCAGCACCTTGGCCGGGTCGTCGCCGCGATGGAGCAGTTTCAGCGCATGGTCGACTTCGTGGCGCCGCGCGCGCTCGGCGCTGTCGCGCAGGGCGCGGATGGTCGGCACGGTCTCGCGCGCGTCGATCCATTGCAGGAAGTGGGCGACACGTTCGTCGATAATGGCCTCGGCCTCGACCACGGCGGCCTGACGCGTTTCCAGCCCCTGCTCGACGATCTGGCCGAGGTCGTCGAGGGTGTAGAGGAAGACGTCGTCGAGCTTGTCCACCTCGGCCTCGATGTCGCGCGGCACGGCGAGGTCGACCATGACCATGGGCCGGTGGCGGCGCGCCTTCAACGCGCGCTCGACCATGCCGAGGCCGATGATGGGCAAGGGACTCGCGGTACAGGCGACGACGACGTCGTATTCGGCCAGGCGCGCAGCGACTTCGTCGAGACGCATGGCGTCGCCGCCGAAACGCACGGCGAGCGACTCGGCGCGCTGCAGGGTGCGGTTGGCGATGGTCAGGCGTTGCGGCTTTTCACCGGCGAAGTGGGCGGCACACAGCTCGATCATTTCGCCGGCGCCGATGAACAGCACCTTCTGGTCGGCGAGATTCTCGAAAATGCGCGCCGCCAGGTGCACCGAAGCGGCAGCCATGGAAACGATGTTGGCGCCGATGGCCGTGGTCGAGCGCACTTCCTTGGCGACGGCGAAGGTGTTCTGGAACAGCTTGTTGAGCAGGGTGCCGAGGGTGCCGGCCTCTTCGGCGGTGCGCGCCGCCTGCTTCATCTGGCCGAGGATCTGCGGTTCGCCGAGCACCATCGAGTCGAGGCCGCTGGCGACGCGGAACATGTGGCGCACGGCATCGCGCCGCGGGTGAGTGTAGATGAAGGGCTCGATCTCGCGCGCCGGCAGCGAGTGATACTCGGCCAGCCAGGCGGCGGCCGTCTCGGGCTTTTCGGTGGCGCAATAGAGTTCGGTACGGTTGCAAGTGGAGAGGATCGCCGCCTCCCGGACCGGCTTGGTGCGCAGCAAATCGACCAGCGCCAGCGGCAGGCGCAAAGGATCGAACGCCACTTGTTCGCGCACGGCGAGCGGGGCAGTGTGGTGATTGATGCCGAGGGCAAATAGCTGCATCGGGGAACGCCGGTAAGCGCAGGGGTCCGATTATAAAAAGATACAGGGGCTCCGCAGAACCCCTGTATCTTAATAGTTTGTGGTGGCCGGAGGTGGAATCCACTTCCGCCCGGATTTTGCCCCGCGCTTCGCGCAGGTCGAAATCTTGGTGGCCAGGGGCGGAATCGAACCGTCGACACGCGGATTTTCAGTCCGCTGCTCTACCAACTGAGCTACCTGGCCATGCACCCGATGCGGCGCAAACGAGCGCGCGATTATAGCCGAAAAGCCTCACGGGTGAAGCCTCTCGCGCCAAAGAAAAAAGGCCCCCGCTTGCACAGGGGCCCCTTCTCATCCCTCCTCCAAACCTAGTGGGCGGCAGCCTTGGCCGCGAGGATGCCCGTATTCTGACGCACGTAAAGTTCGTCCCACATGTCGTCGGCGCGCTTGTCGCGATACATCAGCGAACCGAGGATCACGGCGAGGAAGCCGAGGGGGATCGAGATCAGGCCCGGGTTCTTCAGGTCGAACAGGGGCTTTTCCAAACCGACCAGGGAGGTCGTCGCGCCTTTCAGGTCCTCGATCTTCTTCTGGGCACCGGCCTTGGCCTTCTCGGTCTTGGCGATTTCGGCCTTGAGCTTGGCTTCGACTTCGGTCTTGGCGATGCTCGCCTTCTCGATCTCGGCGCGGAACCCGGCCTTGGCGGTCTCGTCGCCGGCGGCGGCGAGGTCAGCGTTCAGCTTGGTAAGGGGCGCTTCGAGCGCGGCGACGTCGGCATTCAGCTTGACCAGCTTGTCGTCGGCGCCCTTGATGGCCTTCTCGTTGGCAGCCTTGACGGCGAGCGGGTAGGTCATGTTCGGAGACACCAGCACCAGGCCGATGGCGGTGAAGGTACCAACGATCATGCCGGCAACGATGCCGCCGGTGTTGCACTTGCGCCAGAACATGGTCATGAAGACGCAGGGGAAGTTCGCCGAAGACGCCACGGCAAAGGCCAGGGCCACCAGATGGGCGACGTTCTGGCCCTTGGCGGCGATGCCGATGGTGATGGCGAGGCCGCCGAAGACGACGGTGGCAATCTTCGCCGCGCGCACTTCTTGATGACGCCGACGTAGAGGTCGTGGGCGATGGCGGAGGCGGCAGCCAGCACCAGACCGGCAACCACGGCGACGATGGTGGCGAAGGCAACGGCAGACACGAAGGCCAGCATGAAGTTGCCGAGCAGGCTGTCGGGGCCGCCGCCGAGGGCTTGCGCCAGCAGCGGGTTGGCCATGTTGCCGCCCGGATCGATGCTACGGATCGCGTCGGGACCGACCTTCATCGCAGCGCCCATGCCGAGGAACAGCGTCAGCACGTAGAAGCCGCCGATGATGGCCATGGCCCAGACCACGGACTTGCGGGCTTCCTGGGCGGTCGGCACAGTGAAGAAGCGCATCAGGATGTGCGGCATGCCGGCAGTGCCGAACACGAGCGCCATGCCGAGGGAGATCTGGTCGATCGGCGCCTTGAACAGCAGGCCGGGCTCCAGGAAGCGCTGGCCGAGTTCTTCCGGCGTCATGTTCTTGGCCGCATCGCCGAGGATCTGGGCGACGCGCGCCTGGACCTTGGGATCGCCAACGACGGCCGTCAGGAAGTCGCCGAAGAAGCCGTACTGGCTCCAGACCAGGATAACCATGACGATGGAGGCGGTAACCAGCAGCGCAGCCTTGATGATCTGCACCCACGTCGTCGCCACCATGCCGCCGAACAGCACGTAGCCGAGCATCAGCACGCCCACGGCGATTACGGAGACTTCGTAGTCGATACCGATCAGGGTCTTCACCAGCACGCCGCCGCCGACCATTTGCGCAGTCAGATAGAAGGTGGACACGGTGACGACCGACAGCGCGCCGACGATGCGGACCTTACGCGGATCGTTGCGGTAGGCCAGCATGTCGGGCAGGGTGTACTTGCCGATGTTGCGGCAGGGCTCGGCCATCACCAGCAACACGGTGATGTAGGCGACCAGCCAGCCCACCGAGTACATGAAGCCGTCGTAGCCCCAAATCGAGATGAGGCCGGCAATGCCGAGGAAGGAGGCGGCCGACAGGTAGTCGCCGGCGATCGCCCAGCCGTTCTGGATGCCGGTGATGCCGCCGCCGGCGGTGTAGAAGTCCTTGGCGGTCTTGACGCGCTTGGCGGCAACGTAGGTGACGTACATGGTCAGGGCGATGATCGAACCGAAGACCGCAAACGTCAGCCAGCGAAACTCTTCCTTCACGGCGCCTTGCGCCAGTACCGGCAGGGAGATCAGCGGCAGGATGACCGCCATGGCGCCGAGCACCATCTTGTTTTTCAGGGAGTTCATCATGTTACTTGGCTCCGATCTTGTGGGCGTCGTCGATGAGTTCCTGTGCCATGGCGTCGTATTCCTTGGCCTTGGCCGTGTAATAGCCGGCAATGCCCCAGGCAACGACGAACTGCGACAGCGCGAACAAAATGCCGAAGTTCACCACGCCGAACACCTTCATCTTGAACAGATCCTGGAAGTACGCAGCGCCGATCGGCAAAAGAAAATAGTAGACGGTCGAAACGACCATCAGCAATGTCAGGAACGCCACCTTTTTTTTGTGGAGCCTCTGAAAGCGCGGGTCGTTATCGATCGCCACCCAGTTGATTGAATTGGTAGACATTGCCCCTCCTGTGTTGAATTGGGCGCCGGATAATTCCAGCGAGGCGCGGACTTTAGCAATGGAGACTGACGAAGCTCTTACGCTGTTCTGACGAAATGCTTACAGCCGAGTTGCGGAGGGCTGCCGCCCTACTCGTCTTCGCCTTCATTGACGCCGTATTCGCGGTCCAGGTGATTCATGTAGCGGACGTAGAAGAATATGACCGCCACATAGACGATCAGGGCGCCTTGCGCGCCAAGATAGAAACCCAGCGGAAAGCCGAGGATGACGAAGGCATTCAACTCGCGGGCGAAGAAGCTGCCGACGAAGGTGACGCCGAACCATATCAGCAGGAGGAAGGCCGTGACCTTGAGGTTCCTTCTCCAATATTCCTGCTGTCTTTCGGTCAGTCGCATGACGCAACCCCGCGGCGGCAGGTCGTCGCGGCCGGCTTCATGCCGAACTTCCGGCGGCGTCGATTTCGCCTTCGCGGCGCGGGAATACCGCTTGCGCCAGCGTCCCTTGGCCACCGTCGGCGTCCAGCAGCTTGACCTGGGCGCGATGCAGGTCGGCAATCTCGCGCACGATGGCCAAGCCGAGGCCGCTGCCGTCGGCCTCGCTACCCAGGACGCGATAGAAGCGCTCGAAGACCCTCTGGCGCTCGGATTCCGGAATGCCGCTGCCGGTGTCCTCGACCTCCAGAATAGCCTGCGTTCCGGCACGCGTGCGCACCGTGACGCGGCCGCCGCGCGGCGTGTACTTGATGGCGTTGTCGACGAGATTGTTGAGCAGTTCGCGCAGCAGCAGAGGTATGCCGTCTATCGTCAGGGGCCAGCCGGTACCCTCGAAACCGAGATCGATGCCGCAGGCCAAGGCTCGCGGCACCCATTCCTCGGCGACGCGCTTGGCCAAGACCTCAAGATCGAGGGGCTCGACGGAATGCACCTTTTCGTGGCTGGCCTCGGCCCGCGCCAGGAGCAAGAGCTGGCTGGTGAGATGGGCGGCGCGCTCGGTGGCGACGGCGATGCGCGCGACGAATTCGTGCAACTGCGCCGGATCGGATTCCGCCAGCGCCAGTTCCGACTGCATCTTCAATCCGGTCAGCGGTGTTTTCAGTTGGTGGGCGGCGTCGGCAATGAAGCGCTGCTGCGCTTGCAGGTTCTCTTCGAGGCGCTGCAGAATGATGGCGAACTGCGGCAGCAGCACGCCGGAAATGATGCGCGAGGCCAGATTGCCGCGCTTGTTGCGCGTCTCGGCAACTTGCACCAGCACCGGCACGCGTCCTTCGGGAACCGGCAGGAAGGAAAAGGCAACGCGGATTTCTTCGCCGTTGATCGTATCGTCGCGGAACAGGATTTCGTCGGCGCCGATTCTTTCCGGGATCTCGACCCAGGGGAGTTCTCGGTCGCCGGCGACGAGTTCGCCGCGTAGCCCTGTCACCTGGTAGTACTGGGTATCGAATTCGTCGGCGCGCAGCATCGCCCTTGCCGGGGCCGGGAAATTCACGCCGACGTTGTTGCCGTCGATTTTGACCAGCCGCACGATGGCGGCCACGCTTTCCGACAAAGCCTGATCGTACGGCTGATTGGCAATCTGATTGGCGACGTGATTGGTAACGGCAATCGAGATCGGCCAAAGAAACAGCAGCGGCGCCAACATCCAGTCGAGAATTTCGCCGAACAGGGAATTGAGTTCCGCAGGTGGGCCGAAAACGCCTGTCTTGGTAGCCGCCCTCGCCTCGCCGGTGGCGCGCTCAGTTTCCGTCGCCATCTCCGGGAACTGCTTCGTTGGGTTTTTCGAGGCAATAGCCCAACCCACGCACGGTGGCGATTCTGACGCCGCCGGTCTCAAGTTTCTTGCGCAAACGATGGACGTAGACCTCGATGGCGTTGGTGCTGACTTCTTCGCCCCAGCCGCAGAGATGGTCGACCAGTTGATCCTTGCTGACGAGCCGACCGGCACGCAACAGGAGAATTTCCAACAAGCCCAGTTCGCGCGCCGAGAAGTCGACGACCTGGCCATTGATGCGCGCGACATGTTCCGACTGGTCGTAGGTCAGGGGGCCGAAATCGATCTGCGTCGGCATGCCCGTGCCGCGACGCGTCAGCGCACGCACGCGTGCTTCCAGCTCGGGCAAGGCAAAGGGTTTGGTCAGGTAGTCGTCGGCGCCGGCATCCAGGCCGCGTACGCGGTCTTCGATCCCGTCTTGGGCCGTCAATATCAGCACCGGCACCGCAGACTTGCGGCCGCGCAACCGCTTCAGCACGTCGATGCCGGAGAGCCGGGGCAGGCCGAGGTCGAGGATCAGCAGATCGTAAAGCTGGGTCACGAGCGCCGTATCGGCATCGGTGCCATTGATTACGTGATCGACGGCATAGCCCGACTTCTTCAACGCACGAACCAAACCGTCGGCGATCATGCGGTCGTCTTCGGCAAGCAGTATTCTCATAGCTATGAAACTGCACTATTGACGTAAGTTGCTGGTAAGCGGCCGCCGCAAGATTGACGCCGCTGTTCTCCTTTCGGTTTGCGGCGACACTGCTGCCCTTCGGTGACTGTCGCCGTGGGGAGCGGTAGAGGTTTCAACCGCTCCCGGCCGGTTTTTTCCGACGGGTCAGTCTAGCATAGGCCGCAAGCAGGCTTTCCCGTACCCGACGGTCTTCCATGCCGCCGCGCTTTGCCGCGGCGGATTCGAACGTCGGAACAGTACGCGCATTTAGCTCCGGATCTTACGCAGCACGCACGACGTACCCGAATCGCGGTGACGATTCAGGTACGTCTATCGGACAAGTGGCGCCAAGGAATCGGGCAAGTCCTCGGCATAATTGGTCGGGGTGAGAGGATTCGAACCTCCGACTCCTGCGTCCCGAACGCAGTACTCTACCAGGCTGAGCTACACCCCGCTGCGTCGGCCGCTCAGTAGCGACGATCAACGGCAAAGGACGCCAATTGTACCAGAGCATCCTTGTAAATTGAAGCCGGAAGCTTCGCCAAGGATGAAATTGCAGCCGCGGCTTCCTTCTCTGCATGCGACCGCGCGGCATCAAGGGCGCCGGTCGATCGCACGGCGGCCAGTACGGCGGCGAACTGATCGCGGCCGCCCGCGACTATGGCGTCGCGTACGCAGGAAGCCTGCGCGGCGGTGCCGTTCTTCATCGCATGAATGAGCGGAAGCGTCGGCTTGCCCTCGGCGAGATCATCGCCCAAGTGCTTGCCGGTTTCGACTTCGGCCCCCGAATAATCGAGGACGTCGTCGATAAGTTGAAACGCCGTTCCCATGTGCATGCCGTAGTTCGCCAACCCGGTTTCAACCTCAGCCGAAGCGCCGCCGACAATGGCGCCGACGCGAGCGGCGGCCTCGAACAGTTTGGCGGTCTTGAAGCGGATCACCTGCAAGTAATCCTCGATCTCGATATCGGCGTTATGGCAGTTCATGAGTTGCAGGACCTCGCCTTCGGCGATCACGTTCGTGGCGTCGGCCAGCACTTCCATGACGCGCATGCTGCCGATGCCGACCATCATCTGGAAGGCGCGCGAATAGAGGAAGTCGCCAACCAAGACGCTCGCCGCATTGCCGAACAGGGCATTCGCCGTCTCGCGGCCACGACGCAAATCCGAGTCGTCCACTACGTCGTCGTGAAGCAAAGTCGCCGTGTGTATGAACTCAATGATTGCCGCCAAGTCATGGTGGTGGCGATCACGATAATCCATGGCCCCCGCTGCCAGTAGTACCAGCGCGGGACGCAGGCGCTTGCCGCCGCCGGCGATAATGTATTCTGCGACTTGGCGCACAAGAGCGACATCGGAATGCAGGCGCTGCCGAATGACGGCATCGACGGCCCGCATGTCGTCTGCGATCAGAGCATAAAGAGGTTCGAGCGTCACGGGAATCAGGGGCGGCGGCAAAGGCGCGATAGTAGGCGCCGCTCGCTGACTCGTCAATGTTTCGCAACAATTCATTGACCGGATTCGGCATTCTGGCTAGAATGCGCGGTTCGTTGCAACACCCATTTAATTCCACGGAGTCCACATCATGTATGCGGTCATAAAAACCGGCGGCAAGCAGTATCGCGTCGTCGCCGGCGAAAAGATTAAGGTAGAACAGATACCGGCAGAAGTGGGCGCGGAAATCACGCTGGACCAAGTGCTCATGGTCGGCGAGGGCGAGTCGGTGAAAGTCGGCGCGCCCATCGTCGTCGGGGCCAAGGTGACAGCCAAGGTTATCGCGCAAGGCCGGCACCCGAAGGTGAATATTTTCAAGATGCGCCGTCGCAAGCACTACCAGAAACACCAGGGCCATCGCCAAAATTACACCGAGATCGAGATCAGCGGTATCTCGGCCTGATAGGAGTCTGAACCATGGCACACAAAAAAGCAGGCGGCAGTTCCCGTAACGGCCGCGATTCGGAGTCAAAGCGACTCGGCGTCAAGCGCTACGGCGGCCAGCTCATCAACGCCGGCAGCATCATCGTGCGTCAGCGCGGCACACAATTCCATCCTGGCGAGAACGTCGGCATCGGCAAGGACCACACCTTGTTCGCAAAGGTGACGGGAACCGTGACGTTCGCCGTCAAGGGTGCCGAGAAGCGCAAGACCGTCAGCATCGTTCCGGCAGCGGCTTAACGGGCTGCTTGGTCGTTTACCAAAAGCCCTATCCTGTGCGATAGGGCTTTTTCATTTCTGCGCCATGAAATTCTTTGACGAAGCGAAAATCGAGGTGATTGCCGGCAACGGAGGCAATGGTGCGGCTTCGTTTCGGCGTGAGAAGTTCATTCCCTTCGGCGGCCCCGACGGCGGTGACGGCGGTCGCGGCGGCAGCGTCTGGGCAATCGCCGACTGCAATCTGAACACGTTGATCGATTACCGCTACACGCGCGTTTTCCGCGCCCAGCGCGGCGAGAACGGGCGCGGCGCCGATTGCTACGGCAAAGGAGGCGAGGACATGACGATGCGGGTGCCCGTCGGCACCGTTTTCACGGACCTGAACACCGGGGAGGTCATCGCCGACCTCAACGTGCTCCTCGTAAGTGCACGCCTGGCGAGGAGGGCGAACGCCGGGAGCTTCGCCTTGAACTGAAAATTCTTGCCGACGTCGGCTTGCTCGGCATGCCCAATGCCGGCAAGTCTACGTTCATTCGTGCCGTGTCCGCGGCCCGGCCCAAGGTGGCGGATTACCCGTTTACCACCTTGCATCCGAATCTCGGCGTCGTGCGCGTGGATGAAAACCGCAGCTTCGTCATCGCGGACATTCCCGGACTGATCGAAGGTGCATCGGAAGGCGCCGGACTCGGGCACCAATTCCTGCGCCACTTGCAGCGCACCAGTGTGCTGTTGCATCTGGTCGATATCGCGCCGTTTGATCCGGAGGTCAATCCCGCTCACGAGGCGAAGGCTATCGTCAAGGAACTCAAGAAATACGACGAAACGCTTTTCCGCAAACCGCGCTGGCTGCTGATCAACAAGATCGACCTCGTGCCGGAAGATGAGCGCGAGAAGAGGATCGCAGCACTGCTCAAAGGGTATGGCAAGGTCGATCGCCACTTCGTCATTTCCGCCATCAGCGGCGCGGGTTGTCGCGAAGTAACATTTGCCCTCATGGATTATCTGGAACAGGTGCGAAAAGGTCATGCGAAGGCGAATAGCGCAGAGTAGGCGTATCGTCGTCAAGGTCGGCAGCGCCCTCGTCACCAACAATGGTGCCGGCCTTGCCCATGACTTCATTGCCGACTGCGCGCGCCAGATCGCGACGCTGCATGAAAACGGATTGCAGGTGTTGCTGGTCTCGTCCGGCGCCATTGCCGCCGGCATGCAGCGCCTGGGCTGGTCGACACGCCCGCAGGCGATGCATGATCTTCAGGCCGCCGCCGCGGTCGGCCAGATGGGATTGGCCCAGGCTTATGAAACAACGTTCATCGAGCACGGGCTCAAGGCCGCGCAAATACTGCTAACCCATGAAGATCTTTCCGATCGCCGACGCTACCTGAACGCCCGCAACACGCTCCAAGCACTTCTCGGTTATAGCGTGGTGCCGATCATCAACGAGAACGACACCGTCGTCACCGATGAAATCAAGTTCGGCGACAACGATACGCTTGGCGCACTGGTCGCCAACCTCGTCGAGGCCGATGCCCTTGTTATTTTGACCGATCAGCGCGGCCTCTATACCGCCGATCCGCGCCAGGATGCCGGTGCAAAGCTCATTAGCGAAGGTCGCGCCGACGACAAGCAATACGAGACGATGGCGGGCGGGGCTGGCAGCGGCATCAGCAAAGGTGGCATGATCACCAAGGTTCGCGCCGCGCAGCGCGCAGCGCGCAGCGGCGCTCACACGCTGATCGTCAGTGGTCGCGAGCCTGATTCCTTGCTCCGCGCCTTGCATGGCGAAGTCATTGGCACTCTGCTCTATGCCAGCGAGTCGCCGTTAGCTGCGCGCAAACAATGGTTGGCGGACCATTTGCAGCTAGCCGGCAGCCTTGTTCTCGATGCCGGCGCCGTCAACGCTCTCCACGATGGTCGTAGCTTGTTGCCGATCGGCGTCGTCCACATCGAGGGCGAGTTCGAGCGCGGCGCAGCAGTTGCCTGCCGTAGCGCCGATGGCAGTGAGGTCGCGCGCGGCCTGGTCAATTACTCAAGTTCAGAGGCACGCCGCATCGCCCGGCATGGCACTCAGGAAATTGAAGCCCTGCTTGGCTATATCGACGAAGAGGAACTGATTCATCGCGACAATCTGATTCTTCTGTGACCCCTCGCGGCTCCGGAAACGACAAAGCCCGTCGATAGTGATATCGACGGGCTTTGTTTCTTGCAGGGGAAGTCTGGCGCTGACCTACTTTCTCACCCGGAGTGGGCAATAT
>JACRPB010000128.1 GCA_016214175.1 Rhodocyclales bacterium | reverse complement strand
CGAACTGCCGGCGCTGACCCACAAGGTCACCGCGACCACGGTGGTGCTGGGCGCCTTGGCCAGCCGCGACTGGCGTCCGATGCATCACGACAAGGATTTCGCGGTCAATCGCAACGGCGTCAAGGACATCTTCATCAATACGCCGAACAACGCCGCGTGGTTCGAGCGTTTCATCACCGACTGGACCGGGCCCAAGGGACGCATCGGGCGCATCAAGTTCAAGATGAAGAAGTCGGTGTTTCCCGGCGACGAAATGCGCCTGTCGGGCCGCGTCGCCAAGTTGAGCACAGACGCGGCCGGCTGCTGCTGGGCCGACCTGGAACTTGCCGTGAGCGTGAACGGCGAGACCTGCACGGAATGCAGCGCGCGCGTCGCCGTGCCGGCGGGCGCCGCCGATAATCCCTGGACCCGCAAGGGCGATCGCTGGAAGCCCTGAGCCGCGATTCCTGCGTACTGAACAGCAAACCTTATTCGAGAGGCCACGATGGACCTGAAATTTACCGACGAACAGAACATGCTGCGCGACATGACCCGCAATTTGTGCGGCGATTGCAGCGGTCCGGACGTGGTCAGGAAGATGGAAAACGATCCGCTCGGGGTGCCCGACAAACTGTGGGCGCAGATGCAGCAGACCGGCCTGCTCGGCGCGCTGCTGCCGGAAGAATTCGGCGGCATGGGCCTCAGCATGATCGACTGCGCCGTGATCTACGAGGAACTTGGCCGCACGCTGGCGCCCGGCCCCTATTTTTCCAGCGCCGCCATGTGTGCCCTGGTGCTCAAGCGCGCCGGCAGCGCCGAACAACAGAAGGCGCTGCTGCCCCAGATCGGCAGTGGCGAGACCATCATCGTGCCGGCCTGGATGGAACCAGACAACGGCTATGGTCCCGAAGGCGTGCAAATGCGCGCCACGCTTGGTCGCGACGGCTATGTCCTGAGCGGTGTCAAGCGCCACGTCTTCTACGCCAAGGCGGCGCAGAAGTTGCTGGTGCTCGCGCGTAGCGGTGACGCCGCCGACGCGATCGACCTGCTGCTGGTCGACGCCGACGCGCCTGGCGTCAAGCTCGAACAGCAGAAGACCATGGCTTCGGATACCCAATACCGCGTCACCTTCGACAAGGTCAAGGTGCCGGTAGTCAACCGCGTCGGCGCGGCGCACAGCGGCTGGGGGACCTGGGAGGCCGCGATGTACGACGGCATCATCCTGCTGGCGGCTTTCGCCGCCGGCGCTGCCGAGCGCGCTCTGGAAATCACCGTCCAGTATTCAAAGGACCGCCAGCAGTTCGGCAAGCCCATTGGCGCCTTCCAGGCGCTGGCCCACTACATGGCTGACGCCAGCGCGGTGGTCGACGGCGCCAAGATGCTCGTCTACGAAGCTGCCTGGGCACACGCCAACGGCAAGGACATCAAGCGCCTGGCGCCGATGGCCAAGCTGTTCGCCTGCAAGGCCTTCCGCGACGTCACCGCGATGGCGGAACAAGTGCACGGCGGCATCGGCTTTACGCTCGAATACGACATCCAGCTGTATTACCGCCGTGCCAAGCAGTTGCAGCTCAACTGGTGGGATACGCCCTACCTGGAAGAACTGGTTGCGGCCGATATCCTGGATCGCGAGGGGCAACGCACGATTCCCGATCCCTTCACGGTCTGATGGCATGACACCGAAGCGCAAACTCAATCCGAACTACGGCACGGGCGTGTTCCGTCGGCGGTTGCGCTTTAGTGTCGGCGTGGGCGTCGTTGCCGTGGACATGGAAGACGGCAACCATGCCTTTCGCCTGCGGCTTTTGCACGACGGCCAGCGTGTCGTCGATATCGCGGCCGAGGCCATCCGCTATCCCTATGCCACTTGTCCCGAGACGATGGCGCAGTTGCGCGAGCTCGTCGGTCAGCCACTTGTCGATGTCGCGCTTCTGCGCAAGCTGCTGGTGCCGCGGCGGAACTGCACGCACCTGACCGACCTGGCGTTGCTCGCCGCCAAGCACGCCATCGAGGCGGGCCTGCAGCGCCAGTACGACATCGCCGTCGACGACGAGAAGGATGGCATCACCCGTGCGCGTGTCGAATGCGCTGGCCGCCTGGTGCACGACTGGCAGATCGCGGACTACGTCATCACGGCGCCGGCGGCTTTCGCCGGGAAGCCGATGATGCGCGGCTTCTACGGCTGGGCTGCGGCCGCCTTCGGCGGCATGGAAGTCGAAGCGGCCGTGGCTTTGCAGCGCGGCTTTTTCGTCGCGCAGAGCCGGCGCTATTTGGTCGAGCCCTACGAGGATTATCCGGCCAACGTCGAGCTCGTGATGGAAGGCAGCTGCTATTCCTACAGCAACGGCGTCATGGAGCGCGCCCTGCGCAATCCAGGTTCGATACGCGACTTCACGCACGCGGAACACCTGCTGCTGAAGTTCCAGCCGATGAAGCGAGCAACGGGAGAGCAACATGTCTGATGTACGCCCGGGCGCGCTTGCCGGCATCAAGGTCGTCGACTTCGGCCAGATGGTGTCCGCGCCCTATTGCGCCAAGCTGTTCAGCGACTACGGCGCCGACGTGATCAAGGTGGAATCGCCCACGGGCGACGCCGCGCGCCGCATGGGGCCGTTCCCGAAGGACGAGCCGCATCCGGAGAAGAGCGGCCTCTATTTTGTCAACAACACAAATAAGCGCGGCGCCACCTGCGATGTTGAAAAATCTGGCGGGCGCGAGCTGTTCCTGCGCCTGTTGCGCTGGGCCGACGTGCTGATCGAGAACAACCTGCCGCAGCAGATGCGGGCCTGGGGCCTCGACTACGGGCAGATCAAAGACGTCAATCCGAACCTCGTCGTCATCTCGATTACGCCCTTCGGTCAGACCGGTCCCTACGCGGGCTGGAACGGCTACGATCTCAACGCATATCACTTGTCGGGTGCGAGTTCGCGCTACTGCGGCCGTCCCGGCGAGATGCCGCTCGAGCATGGCACTTTTGCCGCCGACTACTTCGGCGCGGCTGCCGCCGCGGCCTGGGGCCTGGGCGCGGTCTATGGCCGCGCGGCGGCCATCGCCGCCGCCTTTGTCGGCGGCCAGAACATCGGCGGCTACGCGCAGGACGGCAAGTTCGACAAGCGCACCGGCGTGGGCATGCCGCTCGGCGCGCCGGCGACGATCCTGCCGTGCAAGGACGGCCACGTCTGGATGCTGGCGTTGGAGCCGGGACAATGGAACGGCCTGCGCAAGGTCATGGGCAATCCGGAGTGGGCCGATCTCGATATGTTCCAGAACATGCTGACGCGCGCCCAGAACGCCGATGTCATCTACGCTTTCATCCTCGAGTGGACCATGCAGCACGGCAAGATGGAAATCATGGAGAAGTGCCAGGAGGCGGGCTGTCCGATCACGGCGGTGTTCACCATCGCCGAAGCCGCGCAGCAGCCGCATCTGACGGCGCGCGACTATTTCGTCGAGATCGATCATCCGCAGCTCGGCCGCGTCAAGAATCTCGGCGCGCCCTTCAAGCTGCCGGCATCGCCGGGAGGTCCGGTCAGCGCGGCGCCGCTGCTCGGTCAGCACAACGACGAAATCTGGGGCGGACTGCTCGGTGTCGGCGGCGGCGAACTCGCCCGCCTGCGTTCGCAGGGCGCGATTTAGGAGACGGCATGGCCAACGCTCAACCATTGCAGGGTATCCGGGTCGTCAATTTCGGCTGGGTCTGGGCCGGTCCGGTGGTCGGGCAGACGCTTGCCATGCTGGGCGCAGAGGTGTTCAAGGTCGAATCACAGGCGCGCGTGGATATGACGCGCAACCTGCCGCCCTTCGGCGAAGGCAAGCCGGGGCCCAATCGTAGCTTGTCGAACCATGCCTGCTGGGCCGGCAACGGCTCGATTGCGCTAAACCTCAAGGAAGCCGAAGCGCTGGAACTGGTGAGGCGGGTGATCGCCGAAGCGGACGTCGTCGTCGAGAACTTCGGCCCCGGCGTCATGGAGCGCCTGGGCTTGGGCTACGCGGAATTGCGCGGCCTCAAGGAAGACATCATCCTGTTTTCGATGCCGGCGGCAGGGCTCCATGGGCCGCTCGAACACGTGCGCACCTACGGCTTGAGCCTAACCTCGCTGACCGGCCTCGACAGCCTGGTCGGCTACAAGGGCGGCGACCCGATTCCCGTCGAGAACGCCTTCTCCGACCCTTACGCCGGCATCATGGGCGCCTTCGCCATCGTCACGGCGCTGCACCATCGCCGCAACACGGGGCAAGGCCAGCACGTCGACTTCTCGCAACAGGAAGTGGTGATGCAGATGGTGGGCCCGGCCTACATGGACTATGCGTTCAACGGCCGCGTCGGCGGGCCCAAGAGCAACGAGCATCCGCTTGCCGCGATGGCGCCGCACGGCGTGTTTCGGTGCAAGGGCGACGACCGCTGGATCAGCATCGCCGTCGGCAGCGACGCCGAATGGCAGGCGTTGGTCGACGCGATGGGCAAGCCCGCCTGGACGACCGATTTTTCCACCGCTTCCGCCAGGCTGGCCAATATCGATGCGCTGCATTTCGGCATCGGCGAATGGACCGCGCAATCGGACGACCGCGAACTGGCCGCGCTCCTGCAACAGCGCGGCGTTGCCGCGGCGCCAGTGCTCAACGTGGCCGACCTGCTGCACGATCCGCACTACAAGGCGCGCGGTACCTACATCGAAGTCGAGCATCCGCTGGGCTTTCGCGAGACTATCTACGGTGCTTACGTCAAGCTGAGCCGCAGCGCGCCCGACGTGCGGCCGGGTCCGCTCATCGGCCAGGACAACGAACGTGTATTCAAGGGCATACTCGGCATGAAGGACGACGAGTACGCCGACCTGGTCAAGCGCAAGGTTATCTATTAGAACAAGAGGAGACGCAGCATGAGATTCGCACTGGCAGCAGGGGGGACGGACAACTATCCGCCGGCAATGGCGCCGTGGGAGGGCAAGGCCACCGGCGTCGACATCCTGCGCTTCGCACGCGCGGCGGACAAGATGAGTTGGGACTGGCTGGCGATTCCCGAACACCTGGTGATGCCGGCGGGCATGGCCGAGCACATGGGGACGCGCTTCCTCGAAGGCCTGTCGGCCTGCGCCGTGCTGATGGGCGCCACCGAGCGCATCCACATGCTCACCTACATCCTGGCGCTGCCCTACCGCAATCCGCTGCTGCTGGCCAAGCAGATCGCCACCGTCGAGTTCATCGCCGGCGGACGCTTCACGCTCGGCACGGCGATCGGCCACCTGGAGGACGAATTCAAGGTGCTCGGCGTGCCCTTCGAGAAGCGCGGCAAGATCACCGACGAATACATCGCGGCACTGCGCGAGGCCTGGACGTCGGATCGCCCCGAGTTCTTTGGCCAGTTCGTCAGCTTCAAGGACGTGGTGATCGAACCGAAGCCGATGCAGAAGCCTTGCCCGCCGATCTACATCGGTGGCAACTCCGAGGCGGCGATGCGCCGCGCCGTCAAGCACGGCGACGGCTGGATTCCCTGGCTGGTCACCGCCGAGACGCTGCCCAACTGCCTCGAGTTCATGCGCAAGCAGCCGGATTGGGAGGCCAAGGCCGATCGTTTCGAGGTGCTGGTCACCACGACCGCCTACAACGTCGAAGACAATCACCTGGCCAAGGGCGACACGGTCGTCTCGGCCGACCGCGACAGCGTGCTGCGCGAGATCGAGGGCTTGAAGAAGGCCGGCGCCACGGCGGTCCATGTGCGGCCGCCCAAGGTCGCCACCATCGAGCAGTCGCTCGAATGGATCGACTGGTACGACAAGGAAATCATTCCCCAATTCCGCTAAGCCGAGGCCTACCGATGAGCAAAGAATTCAAGACCATCCAGTTCCGCGTCGAGGACAACGTCGGCATCATTACGCTGAACCGTCCGGAGAAGTACAACGCGATCAGCTGGGATCTCGCGCAGGAATTGGCGGATCTGCTCAGGGAGCTGCGCTATGACGACGATGTGCGCGCCATCGTGCTGCACGGCGCCGGCAAGTCGTTCTGCGCGGGCGCCGACGCCGGCTTCCTCTCGGGTGACGGCGATCGGCCGCTACCCGGCACGTCCGATGCCTCGCGTCCCATCCCACGCTGGCAGCGTCTTTATCCGGGCGGTCCCTTCTTCGACGCGGTGCGCCAGTTGGTCAACGTCGGCAAGCCGGTCATCGCCGCGATCCACGGTCACGCCGTCGGCGGCGGACTGGCCTACGCGCTCGCCTGCGACCGTCGCTTCGGCGACACGACGGTCAAGATGTCGGCGATCTTCACCAACATCGGCGTCGCGCCCGATTGTGGCATCTCCTGGTTCCTGCCCCGCGTCGTCGGTCACGCCAACGCGCTGATGATGGTCGAGACCGCCAGGATATTCAAGGCCGAAGAGTGCAAGCAGCTCGGCCTCGTCGATGAACTGGTGCCCGAGGGCAAGGCGTTGGAGACGGCGCTCGGGTATGCCAGGACGATTGCCAAGCGCGCTAGCGCCGCCGTCGACATGGCGCGGCGCATGATCTACATGTCGCAAGACATGTCGCTCGAGCAGATGATGGAGTACGAGGGCCAGGCCGGCGCCGCGATCGCCGCCACGCTGGACGCCAAGGAAGGCATCAATGCCTTTCTGGAGAAGCGACCGCCCGTCTATCGCGGCTTCTGAACGGTCGCGGTCCGGAGGCAACGGCGTTCGCCGCCGTTAGTCTCCGCTCCTGAAAGCATTGCCGGGCATGCTGCTTTCGGCCAGGCGCTCCGCTGGCGGTTCGCCGTACAAGGTGGTCCGTTGCCGCGGCACCCGCTCGCACGATTCGATCAGCGCCGCCAGATCGGCCGCGGTCATTTCCTGGCCGTTGGTGGCGCCGGCGCTGGTCGTGATCGACTCGTTCATCAGCGTACCGCCGATATCATTGGCGCCGACTCGGAGAGCGGCCTGCACGCCGTCTCGTCCGAGCTTGACCCAGGATGCCTGTACGTTCTGGACATGCGGATGCAGCACCAGCCGGG
>JACRPB010000136.1:4848-9022 GCA_016214175.1 Rhodocyclales bacterium | reverse complement strand
ATGCCGCGCCGCGCTCGGGCGAGCAGGTCGAGGGTTGGGGTGGCGCCGATTTTGCGACCGCCGCGGCGACGGAGTGCGGGACGGGGAAGTCCGGGCGCGATTGTTTGAGCAGCGAAGCTGCGAGTTTGAGCGACCGGCCGGCCGGCGCTGCGGCGCTGCGGGAACCCGCAGGGCGGGAGCGCATGAGGCGCCGCACCAACCCTCGACCTGCGGCGCCAACGCAAGAATCAACTCGCCCGCTTCACCGCCGCCTCATGCAACGCCTTCAACGAACTGCGCTGCGTCTTGCCTGTCGCCGTCAGCGGCAGGCCTTCGACCCAATGCACCCAGCGCGGCCGCCGATGGCCGGGCAGGTCCTCGATGCCGGCGACGATGCGTTCGCGCGCCGTCGCTTCCGCCCCCGCCGTCGCCACAGCCAAAACAGCCAGCGCGCCCAAACCATCGGCGGTAGTGACCCCGACCGCGGCGATCTGCTGCAAGGCGTCGCCGCAACGCGCAGAGAGGGCTTGTTCGACCCAGAGCGTGCTCACCCACTGGCCGGCGATTTTCAGCATGTCGTCGTTGCGGCCGGCGTATTCGAAGCTCGCGCCGGCGCCGCAGAGGAAGGCGTCGCCGGGCGAATACCAGCCATCGCGGAAGCCGTCGGCTTCGGCCTCGGGACGATGCCAATAGCCTTTGGCGACGGTGCCGGCCTTGATCCAGATGCGCTGCGGGCAATCGTGCGGCAGCTTGTCGTCCCAGCGCACTTCGGTCAGCGGCGTCGGCCGCATGCGGCCGGAATCCTCGTCGCTGTAGAGCATCAGGCACAGCGTTTCCGAAGTGCCGTAGCCGCTGATCGGCGCCTGGCCGGTGGCCGCGCGCCAGCCGATGCGCAAGGCGGCCGGCAGGGCTTCGCCGGCCGAGACGTAGCGGCGGATGCCGGCGGCGGCGAGCCGCGCGGCGGTGCCGGTGGAGAGCATCTTGTGATAGAGCGTCGGCACGCTGAACAGGATCGTCGGCCGGTGCGCGGCGACCATCTGTTCGACGCGTTCCGGCGTCGGCCATTCGCGGTCGAGGATCACCGTCGCGCCGCGGCGCAGGCCGGCGAACAGGCTGTTGCCGAGCGCGTAGGCGAAGAAGAGTTTCGAGCTTGCGTAGAGGCGGTCGGCCGCGGTGACCGCGAGCAGGCCGGCGGCAAAGGCGTCGGACGTGTCGACGACGCGCTGGGCGTGGACGACGCCCTTGGGGATGCCGGTGGTGCCCGAGGTGCCGATCCAGAGCGCCGGGTCTTCGGCGTCGCGCATCACCGGTGCCATGGCCTGGGCGTTGGCGAGCGCCGTGGTCCAGTTCACCGTGCCGTGGAGCCGGGTCGGACAGACCACGGTAAGGCCCGGCAGTTGCTCGTTCGCCTGCGCCGCGACGCTGCCGGCGAGGTCTTCCTCGCACCAGACGAAGCGCGCTTCGCTTTCGCGCATGATCGCCAGCAGCTCGCCCGGCGCCAGGCGCGGATTGATGCCGACGGCGACGCCGCCGGCCCAGATCGCGCCCAGGTAGGCGACCACCCACTCGATGCTGTCGGGCGCATAGATCATCGCCCGGTCGCCGGTTTCCAGCCCCAGCGCGCGCCAGGCGCCGGCCGCTACGGCGACGCGCTCGCGCAGGTCGCCGTAGCTGATGGACTCGGCGCCGCAGACGAGCGCTTCCGCCGCCGGCGCGCCGACGGCGAGCAGCGTGACGGCGGCGTTACACGAACTGCCGGCGGCGGGACTAGGCACGGCCGATCTCCATTACTTGTCGTACTTGTTGAGCAGCGTCCGGGCGGCCTCGTACAGCTTCTTGCCGTCGGCGCCCTTGGCGGCCGCGTCCTTGATCCATTCCTCGGCCACGCCCTCGGTCGCCTTTTCCCAGCGCGCATACTCGGCCGCCGTGATTTCGCTGAAGGTATTGCCGCGGTCCTTGGCCGTCTTGCGGCCGGGCTCGATCGTGCCGTCCCAGACCTGGCCCGCCCAGGCCGAGGCTTCGGCGCCGCTGTTGGCGTCGATGACTTTCTTCAGGTCCGCCGGCAGCGCGTTGTACTTGGCCTCGTTCATGGCGACGACGAAAATGGTGTTCGACATCTTGCGGCGGCCGGCGCCGGTTTCGGTATGGAACTTGGCGACCTCCTGCACCTTGAGCGCCGGCACCACTTCCCACGGCAGCGAAGCGCCGTCGACGACGCCCTTGGCGATCGACTCGGTGACCTGCGGCGCCGGCATCTGCACCGGCGTCATGCCCATGGCCGTCAGCGTCTTGGTGGCGATGCGCGTCGGCGCTCGCACTTTCAGGCCCTTGAGATCCTCCAGGTTCTGCACCTTCTTCGACGCGAAGTGCAGTTCGGAACCGTCATGGACATGGGCGATGAGGATCTTGGTGCCCTTGAACTCGTCGAGCGAATTCTGTTGCAGGTATTCCCAGAAGGCGCGGCTGCTGCCTTGCGAAGTCTTGGTCATGTAGGGCAGCTCGAACACCTCGGACTTGATGAAGCGGCCGGCTTGGTAGGTCGGCACGGTCCACACGATGTCGGCGATGCCGTCGCGCGCCTGGTCGAAGAGCTGCGGCGGCGTGCCGCCGAGCTGCATCGCCGGATAGAGCTGGCACTTGATGCGGTTGGCCGATTCCTTGGCCACCTTCTCGCACCAGGGTCCGAGCAGCAGCCTTTGCGCGGTCGAGGCCGGCGACAGGAAGTGGTGCACCTTGAGCGTGACTTCCTGGGCCAGTGCGCCGCCGGAAACGCCGGCCAGCAGGGCCAGCGCGGTTAGGGATCGCTTGAACGTATGCATTGTCTGTCTCCTCTTGATTTGTGAGTTGCAACGATCAGCCGCCGAAGGTCCGGACCAGGACCAGTGAAACGGCGGGGAAAAACACCAGCAGCACGATGCGAATGGCATCGGACAGCAGGAACGGGATGACGCCCTTGAAGGTTTCCACCAGCGGCACGTTGCCGGCGAGGCGGTTGATGATGTAGCCGTTCATGCCGACGGGCGGATGGACGAGGCCGATCTCGACCACCATCAGGGCGGGGATGCCGAACCAGATCGACTTGTCGCCGGCGGAGAGCCCGAAGTAGTCGAGGCTCATGATCATGGGATAGAAAATCGGGATCGTCAGCAGGATCATCGCCAGCGCATCCATGACGCAGCCGAGCAGGATGTAGATGAGCAGGATCATGCCCAGCACCAGCAGCGGCGAGAGGCCGCTGTGCTTCACCCACTCGGCCAGTTCGCCCGGCATCTGCGACACCGCCAACGCCGTGTTCATCATGTCGGCGCCGAGCAGCACCAGGTAGATCATTGCCGTCGCCTGCGCCGTGCCGAGCAGGCTTTGGCGCAATTCGCGCCAGCGCAGATTGCCGGAGATCAACGCCAGTACGCCGCAGGCGGCGGCGCCGATCGACGCCGCTTCGGTCGGATTCGCCCAGCCGCCGTAGATGCCGACGATGACGACGACGAAGACCAGGATCACCGGCGTCACTTGCAGCGTGCAGCGCAGGCGTTCGCGCCAGTCGGCGCGCGGTCCGGCCGGACCGGCGGCGGGATTGAGCGCGACGACGATCTGCACCACGAGCATGTAGCCGAGCATGGCGATGATGCCGGGCAGCACCGCCGCCATGAACAGCTTGCCGATCGACTCCTGGGTCAGGATGGCGTAGATCACCAGCGGCACCGAGGGCGGAATCATGATGCCGAGCGTACCGCCGGCGGCGAGCGCGCCGGTGGCGAGCGCGCCCGAATAGCCGTGGCGGCGCAGTTCCGGCAGCGCGACGTGGCCCATGGTCGCCGCCGTCGCCAGCGAGGAGCCGCAGATGGCGCCGAAACCGGCGCAGGCGCCGATGGCGGCCATCGCGATGCCGCCCTTGCGGTGGCCGAGAAAGGCGCCGACGAAGCGGAACAGCAGCTTGCTCAGGCCGCCGTGGGTGGCGAACTGGCCCATCAGCAGGAACAGCGGGATCACCACCAGGTCGTAGTTCGAAAGCCGAGCATAGGCCAGGTTCTTCAGCGAGTTGAGCAGCGGCATGGTCTCGCCGCCGAGCAGATAGACGTAGCCGCCGGCGCCGGCCATGAACATGGCGATGCCGATCAGCACGCGCAGCACCAGCAGCGTCAGCAGAAAACCGAAAATGGCAAAGCCGGACTCGATGCCGCTCATGACTGCGGTC
>JACRPB010000136.1:0-4830 GCA_016214175.1 Rhodocyclales bacterium | reverse complement strand
GCCAGCAGGACGAAGCCGGGCACCATCAGCGCCTGCGCCACCCATACCGGCCAGCCGAGTATCGCCGTCGTCTCGCCGACTTCCTTCAGCGCCAGCGCGCCGGCGGCGGTGCGCCAGGCCAGCAGCGCACCGAACAGGCCGACCAGCAGCGAGCCGCAAGCGTCGAGCGCGGTGCGGCCGCCGCGCGGCAACCAGGTGGTGAAGAAATCGACGCGCACGTCGCCGTGATTCAAGTGGCAGAAGGCGAAGAAGGAGGCCGACGCGAAGGCCGCGCACATCTGCAGCAACTCGACGTCGCCGGGCACCGGCGCCGAAAACAGCTTGCGGCCGACGATGGAAACGATGGACATCGCGACCAGCGCCACGAACACCGCGCCGCCGGCCATGGCGCAGACGCGCGTCAGCGCCAGCAACGCCCTGCCGTACGGACCGAACCCCTCCCCTACCCCGGCCTGGGGCTGCGACGAATCTTCTGGCAAGTCTCCTCCCGCCGTTGATTGGTTCGTTTATGTTCTGATAGTTTGGTCTCGCATGATAGACTTTTCAACCATTCTGTCCAGCCCTCCATCGATCATGACGAAACGTCCTGCTGCCACTCCCAAGGAACTGTCCTTCGGCCTCCTGCACGGCCTCGTCGGCTACCAGTTGCGCCTGGCCCAGTTGGCGCTGTTCCGCGACTTCAGCGAAGCCTTCGCCGAGTTCGAGGTGACGCCGGGCCTTTTCGGTGCCCTGGTCATCATCGATGCCAATCCCGGCCTCAAGCAGAACGCGCTGTCGCGCGCCATCAATCTCGACCGCTCGACCGTGGTCGCCGTGGTGGACAAGCTCGAACGGCGCCAGTTGGTCGACCGCCGCGTTCTGCCCAACGACCGCCGCTCGCACGCCCTTTGGTTGACCGACGCCGGCAGCGAACTGCTGAAGCAGTTGAAGAAGCGCGTCGCCGCACACGAGAAGCGCCTGGTACGCCATCTCAACGCAGCCGAGCGCGAAACGCTGATGCATTTGCTGCAGAAGATCTTCCCCGAGCATCGCTGAACCTCCCCATCGGCGGCCAATTTGCGCGCAGCGCCTCGGCGTTGTCGGCCGCTTACGGCATTGTCGTAACGTCGATCGAAATTAATTGACGCGCATCAATTTTTGTTGCGCTGCGGCTTTGCTAGCCTCCGCCGTTTCCGCCGCCCCATGCGGGCGGCTATGACCGGTCTATCTATCGGAAGCGGGGAGGCGCCATGTTCAAAAACCTGAAAATAGCCGTCAGGCTCGGTCTCGTTCTGGGGCTGCTCGCCGCCCTGATGGCGGCGATCGCCGTCGTCGGCAACCTCGGCATGGGCAGGATCAACTACGCGAGCGAAGACATCGTCGCCAATAAGTGGCCGAAAGTGCTGTTGCTACAGCAGGGCCTCGCCGGCGTCAATGAAATCGCTATCGGCGCGCGCGACATCGTGCTGGCGGACACCCGCGATGCGGTGCAGCGCTCCAGGGCGCGGATACTCGACGGTCGCGCCAGCATCGGCAAAGCCTGGGAGACACTCGGCCCCGGCTTGACGCACGCGAAGGGCAAGGAGTTCTTCCGACTGATCCTGGAGACACGGCAGAAGTACATCGCGGCTCAAGATCAAATCATTGCGCTGGCCGAACAAGGCAAGCTTGCGGAGGCCAAGCTCGTTCTCAACAACGAACTGCAGCCGGTAGCCTTGGAGTATCGAAAGCGCGTCAACGATCTGGTCGACTTTCAGGGTGAACTGATGAACGAGGCCGGCCGGACGGCGGCGACGGAATACCGAAATGCGAGCGCGACCATGGCAATCACGGGCCTTGCCGCCCTGGTCTTCTCGGTCGGCCTGGGTTGGCCGGTGGCGATCTGACGGTCAAGATCGAGTCCGCCGCGAAGGACGAGACCGGCATGCTGCTGGCCGCGATGGGCAAAATGGTCGGCCGGCTCGGTCATATCATCAACGAGGTCAACACCGCCTCCGAGGCTCTCAACAACGCAGCCGGCCAGGTTTCCGCCACGGCCCAATCGCTGTCGCAGGCGTCCTCGGAACAAGCGGCATCGGTCGAGGAAACCTCGGCTTCGATCGAGCAAATGACGGCCTCGATCAACCAGAACACCGACAACGCCAAAGTCACCGACGGCATGGCCACCAAGGCGGCGCGCGAAGCCGACGAGGGCGGCCAGGCAGTGACGCAGACGGTCGACGCCATGAACCAGATCGCCGGCAAGATCGGCATCATCGACGACATCGCCTACCAGACCAATCTGCTGGCCCTGAACGCCGCAATCGAAGCCGCACGCGCCGGCGAGCACGGCAAGGGTTTTGCCGTCGTCGCCGCCGAGGTCAGAAAGCTGGCGGAACGCAGCCAGGTGGCGGCGCAGGAGATCGGCGAACTGGCCGGCGGCAGCGTCCGCCTGGCCGAACAAGCGGGCAAGCTGCTGAACGAAATGGTACCGTCGATCAGGAAGACCTCCGACCTCGTGCAGGAGATCGCCGCGGCGTCGCAGGAACAGTCGGTCGGCGTGGGACAAATCAACAGCGCCATGAGCCAACTCAACAAGGCGACGCAGCAAAATGCATCGGCCTCGGAAGAACTGGCCGCCACCGCGGAGGAAATGGGCGGACAAGCCGGCCAGTTGCGGGAGCTCATGTCCTTCTTCAAGATCGACCAGGGCGGCGGACTGCCACCGTCCCGTGCGGCGAAGAGCGCAGCGGCGCCCGCCGCGTTGCGCAACGCCGTGCGGCCGGTACCGCTGGTCGCCGCAGCCGCCGGGAATCTGGATTTCGAGCGCTTCTGAATGAGCGGACGGCGACCCATGGAACTTCCCAGCCACGAGGTTCTCGCGCAGCTCGCGCGCGACGATCCTCAAGCCTACGAAACGCTGCGCCGACAGGTGATAGACAGCTTCATCGACAGCGCCCCGGCGCGAGTCAAGCGTCGCCTGCGCGGAATTCAGTTCCGCGTCGACGGCGAACGTCGCTTGTCGCAGTCCGCGCTGGGGGCGACGCTGCGCATCTATGAACTGATGTGGAAGCACTTTCGCCGCCTCAATCATCACTGGCAGGATGTCATGCCAACGAATCGCGATGTTGCCGACGCGCCGGGGTCCGCGCGCGTTACGGCCTGCCTCCCCCGCCTTGATGCGCGCATCCTCGAATTCCGACGCGCCGAACGCCGCGGCGAGGTTTCGGTTGTAGCCGGTTCTGGCTAGTCGCCGAAGGCGATGCGCCAGGGCAGTTCGCCCTGAATGAACAGTTTCGCGTCGGCCGTCTGCGGGCGCGCGAAGAAGCGCTCCGCCGGCGCGCGCTCGATGACGCGGCCGCTCGACAGGAAGACGATCTCGTCGGAAATGCGCAGCGCCTGACCGAGGTTGTGGGTGGTCATCAGGATGCGCGTGCCGTCGGTGCGAATCTCGCGCACGATGCACTCGACGGCTTCGGTCGCCGAGGGATCGAGGGCGGCGGTCGGCTCGTCGAGCAGCAGCAATTGCGGCCGCATCGCCCAGGCCCGCGCCAGCGCCAGACGCTGGCGTTCGCCGCCCGAGAGCAGGCGCGCGCTGTCTTCGCCGCGATGGGCGAGGCCGACGCGCTCCAGCGCCTGCCGGGTGCGCTGCTGCGCTTCGGCGCGGTTGAGGCGCAGCGGCTTCAAGCCCAGCGCGGCATTGTGGAACACGGAACTGCGCAGCAGCAGCGGATGCTGGAACACCATGGCGATGCCGGCCGCCGGCCGACTGTCTCCGTTCCAGCGTATCTCCCCGCCGTCGGGCGCTTGCAGGCCGGCCAGCATGCGCAGCAGCACGGTCTTGCCGGCGCCGTTGGGGCCGAGCACCACGGTGATGCCGTCGGCTTCGATGTCGAGATCGAGGCCGGCCAGCACGCTGCGGCCGCCGGGCGTGAAGTGGATATTGGCAAGACGGATCGGGAACATGGGCGCCGGTCTCTCAGCCGTATTTTCGCATCGCCCACTGCCGCAAACGATAGGCCGCGGTGTTGAGCAGCAGCACTACCGTCAGCAGCACCATGCCCAGCGCCAGCGACAGCGGCAGGTCGCCCTTGGCGGTTTCCAGCGCGATCGCCGTGGTCATCACGCGCGTGTAGCCTTCGACGTTGCCGCCGACGATCATCACCGCGCCGACTTCGGACAGCGAGCGCCCCATGCCGGCCAGCACCGCCACCACCAGCGAGTAGCGGCAGTCGTAGAGCAGCGCGGCGACGCTGTCGCGCAGCGAGAAACGCATCGAGCGGAATTCGGTCGCGTACTCGCGCCAGGCATCCTCGACGATCTGCCGCGTCAACGCCGCCATCAGCGGCACGACGAGGACGGTCTGCGCCAGGATCATGGCCGGCGGCGAATAGAGCAGACCCAGGTCGCCGAACGGCCCCGAACGCGAGAGGAAGAGATAGACGACGACGCCGACCACGACCGAGGGCAGGCCCATCATGCCGTTGAGGAACACCGTGGCCGCGCCGCGGCCAGGAAAGGAGGCCACCGCGATCAGGGCGCCGAGCGGCAGGCCGATCAGCGTCGCCAGGGTGACGGTGGCAATGCCGACCTTGAAGGACAGCCAGACGATGGCCACCACCTGGTTATCCAGGTGGCCCAGGAGCGACAGGGCTTCACGCAGCGTGTCGAGCATGGGGCGAGACTAGCGTAAATCGCCTTGGCGGAAAACCGTGCGCGACGCTATTTTCGCGGCCGGCGAGTCGTCGCATAATGGGCGCCTGACTCCTCGCGGGTGATCCCATGTCCAACCAGAATGCCTTCAGCGTCGCCGCGGCGCGCCAAACCCTGTTCGATGCCCTGACGCCGGTCGCGGGCTGGGAGGCGATGCGC
>JACRPB010000040.1 GCA_016214175.1 Rhodocyclales bacterium | reverse complement strand
GCTGCCCCTATGCCGCCGGCGCCAGCGGCAACGTTGCCACCGAGGACGTGGTCTGGCTGATGCAGGGGCTGGGCATCGCCTGCGAGATCGACCTTCTCCGTCTGGTCGAAACCGGCGCCTGGATTTCGGCCCAGCTCGGGCGCGAGCCGAATTCGAAGGTTGCGCGCGCGCTGCTGGCGAAGCAGGCTTGTGCCTGAGCACTGCGCGCCGAGCCGCCTCACGGGCGCGTCGCCGCGCTTGCCCGGCGCGCTGACCATCATCGAGCGCGGCTGGCTGTCGTCGAACAGCGTGCTGGGAATCGAAGGCGATACGGCGACGCTGGTCGATAGCGGTTACGTCGGCCACGCCGCGCAGACCGTCGAACTCGTGCGCGGAGCGCTCGGCGCGCGCACGCTGACGCGCCTGATCAACACCCACTCCCACTCCGACCACATCGGCGGCAACGCGGCGCTGCAGCGCGCCTTCGGCTGCGAGATTCTGATTCCCGCGGGCATCGAGGCGCACATCGCGGCCTGGGACGAGGAGGCGCTGCTGCTGACCCCCGCCGGCCAGCGCGGCGACCGCTTCCGCCATGACGGGGTGATCCATCCGGGCGAGCGCTTCGCCCTCGGCGGGCTTGATTGGCAGGCCTACCATGCGCCGGGCCACGACATGGAAGCGCTGGTTTTCCACTGCGAACAGGCGCGCCTCCTGATTTCGGGAGACGCGCTGTGGCAGGACGGCTTCGGCGTCGTCTTCGCCGAGGTTTTCGGCACCGGCGCAGGCCTCAAGGCGACGCGCGCGACGCTCGACACGATTGGTCGCCTCGCCATCGATACCGTCATTCCCGGCCACGGTCCGGCCTTCGCCGACGTAGACGCCGCGCTGGCGCGCGCCTACCGGCGCCTCGCCGCCTTCGAGGCCGATCCTGCGCGCATGGCGAAGAATGCCATCAAGGCCTGCTTCACTTTCAACCTGCTCGACGTGCAGCGCCTGCCGTTGGCCGAGCTGGAGCGCTATGTCGCCAGCGTGCCTTTCTTCGCCGCGGTCGGCACCCGCGTGCTCGGCATGGAAACCGATGCGCTGGCGCGCTGGCTGCGCGACGATCTGCTCAAGGCCAACGCGATCGTCGTCGCGGACGGCTTCATTCTGCCGACGATGGCGGCGTAGTCACCACAACAGGTAGATGCCCAGCCCCAGCATGACGCCGCCGGCCACCAGCTTCAGCACCCGTCCCTCCTGCTCCTGCAAGCGGCGCTGGCTCAGCGTGACGACGCCGATGCCGAGGATGGCGACGTCGTCGAGCATGTACATCAGGTTGTAGAGCAGCAGATAGCCGTAATACGCGGTGTCGTCGAGCTGCCGCAGCGTGAGGATGCGCGTGTAGAGGGCCGGAAAACCCGAAGTGCATAGCAGTTCGACGAGTTGCACCATGACGGCGAGGATGGCGACGCCGGCCAACGCCGGCCCCAGGCGCTCGGCGCGCAGCACTGTCCGCAGCCGCGCGTAGATGCCCGGCTTGGCTGCCGCGGGGATCGACAACGTGAGCCCGCGGCCAAAGGCGAAGAAGTCCTTGAGGTTGATGGCGCCGGCGGCGATGGCGAGCAGCGCGATGGCGATCTCGGAGGCGCGCGACAACCCGATCAGCAGAAACAGGTTGAGCCAGGCAGCCATGAAGGCGTAATAGGCGATGCCCTGGATGGCGACGAAGGTGCCGGCGACGATCGCCATCCGCCGCCGGTCGCCGAGGGTGGCGAGCACCGAAATCATCAGGATCAGTACCCACATCGAGCAGGGATTGAAGCCATCGAGCAGGCCGATGGCGACGGTGAACAGCGGCAGGCCGACATCCGCGACGGTGAGGCTGCCGCCGCCGAAGGGCAGTTCGATGGCCTCGTCCGGCGGCGGCGCCTTGCAGGCGGTTGCGTCGGCGATACCGCAGGTCGCGGCGCTGCCGATCGTCGCAGACGGCTTGCCGTGATCGAGCGCCGCGCGTATCTGCGCGCCCGTGGTCGCGGGTGTGTCGAACCCGACGATGATGTCGGAGCCTATGCGCAGCGTCGGCACGCCGGGCTGGGCGATGCCGGCGCGGCGCGAGAGTTCGCCGAGGCGGGACAGCGCGTCGGGATCGCGGCGGACGTCGCTTTCCGTGACGCGCAGACCGGGGCGCTCGCGCTGTAGATCGGCCAGGAAGTCCTTGGCGGCGGCGCAATGCGGGCAGCCCGCTCTGACGAAAATCTCTATCTCGGGCGCGGCGTTCTTGTCATCCGCCAGGGCCGCACCGGGTAGCAGGCTCGCCAGCAAGATCGCCGCCAGAAACCGGCGAACGAGCGGCAGCCACGACCACTGAGGGCGGGAACGGGAGCGCATGGCGAAAGTATACGCCGGCGCCGGCAACCGTCGTGGCAACGGCTCAAGGCCGCTGCTGGGCGCGTCTAGACGAGAGGCTGTTCGGGATGGCGCCGATGAGTCGACAAGGCCGCACCGGCGGTGAGCAGGGTCAATGCCGCCTGGGCGTGTTCCGCCGCATTCCGCCCCAGACTCGTAAGGTAGCCGCCATCCACCTGGGTCAGCAGGCCCTTGCCGTGCAGGCGTTGCACCGCGGCGATCACCGCGGCGTTGGCCGTCTTGTGCACCTTGACGCCTTGCTGGCTGATGGCGAGGTCGAAGCGTATCAGGGCGTTCAGTTCATCCACCAGATCGGGCGTATAGGGCACCGTCGAACCTTTCTAAAGTAAAGTGGCCGGAGTGGCAGCCATTCTACAGCGCCGGCCCGCGGTTGCCTGCGGGGCGGAGAGGGCGTCAAGCCGAAGGAGACGGATCATGACCAACAGGATCACCATCGCCGCCAGCGCCGTCCAGGTCGGGGACCACGTCTACAACGGGCCCAGCGGCAGCAATCATCCGACCTTCGCCTGGGAGACCGTGACCCATGTCGAGGTGGTCGACGGCCTGATCGAAGTGATCACCGGTAGCCTCGATACCCCGCACGGCGAGTTCTGGTTCGAGCCCGATGAAGCCGTCGTCGTCATCCGCCATCCCCCGGCGCAGACCGAGAAACCGGCCGCCAAGCCTCACGGCAAGCACGGGCACGGGAAATAGGCTGCCGCTGCCTGCGGGCGTGGTCGTGTCGCAGGGCCCGGTGGCCGTCGTTGCGGCGGAACTACAGGTCGGCGACGATAGTGTCGGTGGCGCGGGCATCGGCGAACAGTCCGTGCAGCGCCGCGATGAAGGAAGTGTGCACCTGCTCCGCCGGCACTGTCGCCGCGCCGAAGCTCAGCGCGCGCGTAGCACAGGCGTCGTGGGCCAGCGTGCTCTTGAAGCCGAGATCGAAGGCGGCGCGCACCGTGGTGTCGACGCACATGTGGGTCATCATGCCCGCGACGACGAGGCGGTCGGCGCCGACGCCTTGCAGCGTTGCGAGCAGGTTGGTGTCGCGAAAGGCGTTCGGGTAGCGCTTGGTCACGACGGGTTCGCCGGGCTGCGGTGCAACGCGGGCGTGGATTTCGGCGCCGGGCGTGCCCGGCATCAGGTAGCCGGCGTTGGGCCGCGCCATCAGGTGCTGGACGTGGATGACCGGCAGGCCGCGCGCGCGAAAGCGCGCCAGCAGCAGGCCGGCATTGGCAGCGGCAGCGTCGCTGCCTTCCAGCGCCACCGCGCCGCCGGAAAAGTAGTCGTTCTGGATGTCGATGATGACGAGGGCGGTACTCATGCGGCGACTCCTATCGATGGCATGCCGCGGCTGCGGCGAACTTCCTGGGTCTGGCCCTGGTAGCCCCAGGCATCCGCCGCGACTTCGCGGACGATGACGTAGCTGGCGGCGTCGAGCCTGCCCAGTATGCCTTCAGCGGCGGCATAAGCGGCGGCGACGAATTCAGCTTTTTCGGCGGCGGTGTTGGTGCCGGCCGTGACATTGACTTCGAGAAAGAAGCTCGCGCGCCCCTGATCGGTGAGCGACCGGTCGCCGACGTACCAGTGGCCGGGCGTCACGCACTGCACGGCGACCGCGGTCAGTTCGCGCTTCTTGCCGAGGACGTCGACGACGAGGTTCGTCATGCGCGCGGCGAAGCGCGCGATGGTTTCCGGCAGACAGGGGCCCGAGATCTTGAGGTTGAGATAAGGCATCGCGTTTCCTCAGCGGATCAACTGCACGGGAAAGGCCGCCAGCGGCGGGAATTCCCAGGACCGCAGCGAGAACAGCATGCGCCGCGCGCTGTCGGCGAAGGAGCCGAAGGCCTGGCTATGCGTCACGCTCAGCCGCGACGCCTGGAGGGCGGAAATCACGATTTCTTCGTTGCTGGCGATTTGCCAGACTTCGCCGCTGCGCAGGATGATGTCGCCCGCGTCGCCGTCGACCGTGATCCAGAGTTCGCCGGCGTCGCAGCGCAGGGTTTGTCCGCGCGCCTTGGCGATGCCGACCAGTTCGCGTTGGGCAAGTTCGAAGCGGGTTTCTTGCGTGATCGTGGCCATCCTCGTATCCTCCATGCGTGGTATGCATCGACGGAATCGTTGCTGCATAGGGCCACAAGATAGGGCGGGTGTCCTGGCGTGACAAACGAGATTTTGGTATCTAACACATGAGAATTAATCATGAATGAAAGTTTGCGCAAGCTGCCCGCGCTCGACCCGTTGAAGGGCTTCGAGGCGGCGGCGCGCCACTTGAGCTTCACCAAGGCGGCGGCCGAGCTGTTCCTTACCCAATCGGCGATCAGCCGCCAGATTCAGACCCTGGAGGAGCAGTTGGGCGTAAAGCTGTTCCGGCGCGAGGTGCGGCGTCTGGTCCTGACGCCGGAAGGCGAAGTGCTGCAACGCGCGGCGACCGAACTGCTGATGCGCCTGGCCGAGGTCTGTGCCGGCCTGCGCGCGGCGCAGCGGCGCCCGCGCGTGACGGTGTCGGCCGCGGTCGGCGTTGCCGCGCTCTGGCTGGTGCCGCGACTGGCGGCGTTCCAGGCCATCGAACCCGATCTCGACGTGCTGATCTCGGCCGACAACCGCATGGTGGACATGGAGCGCGAGGGCATCGACCTGGCCATGCGCTACATCGCGCCCGAGGTGGCGCCGCCCGGGGCGACGCTGCTGTTCGACGAAGTGGTCTTCCCGGTCGCGAGCCCGGCCATCGTCGCCGGCCTCCCCGCCACCTTGCGTGCCGAGGATCTGGCGCAGGTGACGCTGCTGGCGTTCGAAAGTGCCCACGACACGCCCTGGCTGTTCTGGGAGCCCTGGCTGCTCGGCTTGGGCCTCGCCGCCGCCAAGCCCAAGGCCGTACTGCGCTTCAACCAGTACGACCAGATGATTCGTGCCGCCGAGGACGGCCGCGGCATCGCGCTCGGCCGCGGGCCGCTGGTGGCGCAGGCGATTGCGGCGGGACGCTTGCAAGCGCTGACCGACGCCCGGCAGCGCATCGCCGCGCGCGCCTATTTTCTGCTCAAGGGGCCGCAGGCGGCGCGACCGGAAGTCGAGCGCTTCGCGGCCTGGCTGGTGGCCGAGGCGAAGCAGACCGAACTTGCGGCGTCTGCCTGAAAGCGGATGCTAAGATAGCCGCTCCCTCGACAGCGCAAGGCCAGACATGACAGCGCCCACCTTGCAACTCGTCCTCATCAGCGGTCTTTCCGGCTCCGGCAAGAGTATCGCCTTGAACGTGCTCGAGGATGCCGGCTATTACTGCGTCGACAATCTGCCGGCGACGCTGCTGCCGAACCTGGTGGCGCAGTTGCAGCGCGAAGGCTATGCCCATGCCGCGGTGGCGATGGACATGCGCGGCGGCGCCAGCATCGCCGCGCTGCCGGCGTACCTGCTCGACCTGGAGCAGGATGCGCGCCTCGCGCTGCGCTTCATCTTTCTCGACGCCCGCGACGAGATTCTGATTCAGCGCTTTTCGGAAACGCGGCGCCGCCATCCGCTCGCCTCGGCGGCAAAGACCGTAGGCGAAGCCATCGCCGCCGAGCGCGAGGCGCTGGAGACCCTCGGCAGCCTGGGTCACCACATCGACACCAGCAACCTGCGGCCGAATGCCCTGCGCGCCTTCGTCAAGGAATTCCTTGCCCTCGACGGGCGCCAGGGCCTGACGCTGCTGTTCGAATCCTTCGGCTTCAAGCACGGCCTGCCGCTCGACGCCGATCTCGTCTTCGACGTGCGCTGTCTGCCCAATCCTCATTACGACCCGCTGCTGCAAGCACTCACCGGTCGCGATGCCGCCGTGATCGAATTTCTCGAAAGCCAGCCCGAGGTGCTGCGCATGGCGGAGGACATCCGGCGTTTCCTCGCCGACTGGCTGCCGGCCTACGTCCGCGACAACCGCTCCTATCTGACGGTGGCGCTGGGCTGCACCGGCGGCCAACACCGCTCGGTATATTTCGCCGAGCGCCTGGCGGCGCAGTTCCGCGACCAGGTGCGCGTGCTGGTGCGCCACCGCGCTCTGGCCGCATGACTTCGTGGCGCGCGTTGCTGCGGCCGGGCGACTGGCTGGTGGCGGCGCTGGCAGCGGCGGCCGTCGCCGTGTCCTTTCCCCTGCTCTGGCGCGGCGGTCCGGCCGAGAAAGCCGTGGTCAAGCGCGACGGCACCGTCGTCGCGGAACTGCCGCTCAACATCACGAAACGCATCGAGGTTCAAGGTGCGCTCGGCACCTCGGTGATCGAGGTGCGGCCGGGGCGCGCGCGCGTCGCCGCCGATCCGGGGCCGCGCCAATACTGCGTCAAGCAGGGCTGGCTGACCCAGGCCAATGCCGTCGCCATCTGTGCGCCGAACCACGTGACGCTGGCGCTGGTCGGCGCCAAGGCGAGCTATGACAGCCTCAACTACTGAGCTGAGCCTGCGCGTGAGCGCCGACGACCGCCGCATCGCGCGCTACGCGGCGGCGGCCATCGCGCTGACCGTCGCCGAGGCGGCGATACCCTCGCCGCTGCCGGGCGTCAAGCCGGGGCTGGCCAACATCGTCATCCTTATCGTGCTGCTGCGCCACGGCTGGCGCGAGGCGGTGTGGGTGTCGCTGCTGCGCGTCGTCGCCGGCAGCCTGGCGATCGGCCAGTTTCTGGCGCCGGGATTCTTCCTGAGCCTCGCCGGCACCGTGTGCAGCCTCGCCGTCCTCGCCGCCGCGAGCCGCCTGCCGCGGGCCTGGTTCGGCCCGGTCAGCCAGAGCATCTGCGCCGCCTTCGCCCACATCGGCGGCCAGGTGCTGCTGGCACGGCTGTGGCTGGTGCCGCACGACGGCGTGTTCTACCTGGTGCCGGTGTTCGCGGCGTCGGCGCTCCTCTTCGGCGTCGTGAACGGCCTGGCGGCGGCCCGATTCCTCGCCGACGGCACGCCGTCCGTCAGCCCTGGGTCGAAGTAGCCGACCAAGAAAATAGGCATTGACATCCGAACTCTCCTTCGACTAAATTACTGACTGACCAGTCAGTAATTAGTGGAGAAGTTCATGGAATGCTGTTTTCGGCGCCGTCGCAAAGAGGCGCGTCCCGGCGAAATCGTCACCGCGGCGTTGGAGACTTTCGTCGAGAAGGGCTTTGCCGCCACACGGCTCGACGACGTGGCAGCCCGCGCCGGGGTTTCCAAGGGCACGGTCTATCTCTATTTCGCCAGCAAGGAGGCCTTGTTCAAAGCGGCCGTCGAGGCGGCGATGACGCCGGCGGTCGAGGCAGCCGAGGCCCTGGCCGCAGACAGTGAAAGGCCAGCCGCCGACCTGCTGCGCTGCTTCGTCCAGGGCTGGTGGCAAATGGTCGGCTCGACGACGCTGGGCGGCCTGCCGAAGCTCCTGGTCGCCGAGTCGGGCAATTGCCCCGAAATGGCCCAGTGGTTTCACGAATCGATCATCCGGCGCGCGCAAAGGGCCCTGGCGCGGATCATCGAGCAGGGCATGGCCAGCGGCGAGTTCCGGCCGGTGGATGCCGACATCACTGCCCGCATCGTTTTTGCCCCGATGTTTTCCTACCTCGTCTGGCAGCGCGCCTTCGGCAACTGGATGTGCGGCCTGCCGGAACCCGAACGCTTTTTCGCCGATACCGTGGATCTCTTGATCCACGGCCTCGCCCAACCCTCCCAGGATGCTCGCCCATGAATACCCGTCCGTTGTTTCCCCTGCTGCTCGCCGCCGTGTTCGCCGGCTGCGGCGAGGCGCCGCCGCCCGCCGCGCCGGCCCCGGTCGTGAAAACCCTGATCGCCGGCGCCACCGCCGCTGCCGCCGCCCGCAGCTATAGCGGCGAAGTGCGGGCGCGGCACGAAACCACGCTCGGCTTTCGCGTCGGCGGCAAGATCGTCGAGCGCCTGGTGGACGTCGGTGCGGCAGTCAAGCCCGGCCAGCCGCTGGCGCGCCTGGACCCGGCCGACCTCGCGCTGCAAGCCGGACAGGCCGAGGCTCAGCGCAGCTTGGCCGAGGCCGAGGCGAAGCGCTATCGCGACCTGCGAGCGAGGAATTTCGTCAGCCAGTCGGCGCTCGACGCCAAGGAAACTGCCCTGCAATCGGCCAACGCGTTTGCCGATCTGGCGCGCAACCAGGCGGCCTATGCGGTGCTGCGCGCCGACAAGGCCGGCGTGATTGCCCTGGTGCTGGCCGAATCCGGACAGGTGGTGGCCGCGGGCCAGCCGGTGTTCCGCCTCGCCGCGGCGGGCGAGAACGAGATCGCCGTCTCCATTCCCGAATCCCAGCTCGCCGGGCTGAAGCCTGGCGCCGCGGCACAGGTGAGTGTCTGGAGCGAAGGCAAGCCGCTGCGCGGCCGCCTGCGCGAACTCGCGCCGATGGCCGATCCGGCGTCGCGCACTTACGCCGCCCGCGTCAGCCTGCTCGACACCGATCCTGGGTTGGCGCTGGGTATGACGGCGACCGTGCGCTTCGAGCGCGATGCCGTCGCCGCGCTGACGGTGCCGCACGCGGCCATCTTCCAGCAAGGCGCGCAGACGGCGGTTTGGATCGTCGGCGTGGACGACACAGTGGCGCTGCGCACCGTGAGCGTCGCCAGCTACGGCGATGCCGGCGCGGCGATCGCCGGCGGCCTCCAGGCCGGCGAGCGTATCGCCGCCGCCGGGGTGCACAAGCTCGTGGCCGGCCAGAAGGTACGGCCGCTCCCATGAAGAAATTCAACCTTTCCGCGTGGGCCTTGGGGCACCAGTCGCTGGTCCTCTATCTGATGGTCGTGCTGCTGACGGCCGGCGTCATCTCCTACTTCAAGCTGGGGCGCGCCGAAGACCCCGACTTCACGTTCAAGGCCATGGTGGTGCGCACGCTCTGGCCGGGCGCCACCGCAAGCGAAGTCGAACGTGAACTCACGGAGCGGATAGAAAAGCGGCTCCAGGAAACGCCGTATATCGACATCATCCGTTCGGCGTCGAAACCGGGCGAATCGCTGGTCATCCTGATTCTCAAGGACTACACGCCCAAGCCCGACGTGCCGGAAGCCTGGCGCCAGGTGCGGAAAAAGCTCGACGACATCCGCCATACGCTTCCGGCGGGCGTGCAGGGCCCCTTCCCCAACGACGAATTCGGCGACGTTTCCGTCTCGATCTACGCGCTGACCGGCGACGGCTTCGACCTCGGCGCCTTGCGCCGCGAAGCCGACCGTTTGGCGCGCGAACTCTACCGTGTGCCCGATGTGAAAAAGGTCGAACTGATCGGCGTCCAGGACGAAAAGATTTTTGTCGAACCCAATCCGGCGCGACTCGCGGCGCTGGGCCTGACGCCGGCCCAGGTCTTCGATGCCGTGCAACGCCAGAACGCCGTGGCGCCGGCCGGTTTCGTCGAGACCGCCAGCGACCGCGTGCGCCTGCGCGTTTCCGGGTCCTTCGACGCCTGGGAAAAGATACGCGACGCCGATCTGGCGGTGGCCGGCCGCCACTTCCGTCTCGGCGACATCGCCAGCGTCACGCGCGGCCTCGCCGATCCGCCCAGCCCGCGCATGCGCGTCGCCGGCAAGGACGCCATCGGCATCGCCGTGGTCATGGCCAAGGGCGGCAACGTCATCGATCTTGGCGCCAATTTGACGCGGGAGATGAAGCGCCTGCAGGCCGACCTGCCGGCCGGTATCGACGTGCATGTCGTTTCCGACCAGCCGCAGATCGTCAAGGTTTCCATCGAGCTGTTCATGGCTTCGCTCGCCGAGGCGATGGCCATCGTGCTGGCGGTGTCCTTCCTCAGCTTGGGGCTGCGCACCGGCACCGTGGTGGCGCTGTCGATACCCCTGGTGCTGGCCATCACCTTCGTGCTGATGCGCGTCTTCGGCATCGACTTGCAGCGCATTTCGCTCGGGGCCCTGGTGATTTCGCTCGGCCTGCTGGTGGACGACGCCATCATCGCCGTCGAGATGATGGTGGTGAAAATGGAACAGGGCTATGATCGCGTCAAGGCCGCCACCTTCGCCTATACGTCGACGGCCTTCCTGATGCTGACCGGCACCTTGATCACCGTCGCCGGCTTCATGCCGGTCGGCTTCGCCAAGTCGGCGGCCGGCGAATACACCTTCGCGATCTTCGCCGTCGTCGCCATCGCGCTGCTGGTGTCCTGGGTCGTGGCGGTGAT
>JACRPB010000039.1 GCA_016214175.1 Rhodocyclales bacterium | reverse complement strand
CCTGCTGCGCAAGGCCGCCGGCCGCGCCGACGCCGTGGTGGTCCTGGCCTACGGCGCCCGCGCCGTCGATCTGTGGTGGGCCAAGGAGGGCCCGGCGCTGGCGCGCCTTGCCAACCTGCGCGTGCTGGCTTTGACCGGGGAGGAGTCGGCGGCGCTGGCGGCGCTGGCGGCGCGCTCGATGCAGTTGCAATGCACGATTCAGGACGGCCAGATCTGGCTCACGGACGGGCCGCACACCGCGGCCATCGAATTGCGGACCCTGACTGCGGGGGGGCGCTGACGCTCAGGCCGGGCGCAGCCACTTCAGCAAGGTGTCGAACAGCGTGTCCGGGGTGACGGGCTTGACGACGAAGTCGTTCATGCCCGCCGCCCGGCACTTCTCCCGATCTTCGGCGAAGGCATTGGCGGTCATGGCGACGACGGGCAGGGCGCCGCAGCGCGGCAGCCGGCGGATGCTGCGCGTCGCCTCCAGGCCATCCATTTCCGGCATCTGAAGGTCCATCAGGATCAGGGCGTAGTCGTTCGCCGCCGCGACGTCAGGCGCAAGTCCGGCATCGCGCAGGAGTTGCAGCGCAACTTCGCGGTTGACCGGTTCGTCCTCGGCCAGCAGCACGCGCGTGCCGGAAAAATCGCGCAACAGAATCGCTTCGGCGGTGATCGATGCGACGTCCATCGCGGACGCGCCGGCGGCGGCAGCCCCCTTGCCCAGGCGCGCCGTCAGCCAGAAGCGGCTGCCTTCTCCCGGTGCGCTGTCGACGCCGACCGTACCGCCCATCAGTTCCGCCAGACGTTTGGTGATGGCCAGACCGAGGCCGCTGCCGCCGTATTTGCGCGTCGTCGAACTGTCGGCCTGCTCGAAGGCCGAGAACAGGCGCTGCCGCTGCTCGTCCGTCATGCCGATGCCGGTGTCGCGGACCTCGAAGCGCAGCAGCACCGCGTCGGCGCTCTCTTCGACGACGCGGCCCGTCAGGCGGATGCTGCCGTGCGCGGTGAACTTGACGGCGTTGCGGCACGTAACGTCGGCATGTATCGAAACCTGGCCGCGGATGTCCGGGCGGCCGCCGCTGAACTTGATGGCGTTGGCGCCGAGGTTCAGCAGGATCTGGCGCAGCCGCGTCGCGTCGCCGATCAGCATCGGCGGCAGGCCGGCGGTGTCGATGAACAGCTTCAGGCCCTTGTCGGTGACCTGATCGCCGATGACGGCGACGATCGCCCGCAGCGTGTCGGCCAGGGCGAAGGCTTCGCGTTCGAGCGTCAGCCTGCCGGCCTCGATCTTGGACAGATCGAGGATGTCGTTGATGATGCCCAGCAGGTGGCGGCCGGAGGCGTCGATCTTTTCCAACTGCTCGGCCTGCTTGGCGGTGACGCCGCCGCGCCGCAGCAAGTGGGCCATGCCGAGCAGACCGTTCATCGGCGTGCGGATCTCGTGGCTCATGTTGGCGAGAAAATCGCTCTTGGCGCGATTCGCCGCCTCGGCGAGCCGGCGGGCGTCTTCGAGTTGGCGGGTGCGTTCGGCGACGATTTCTTCAAGGCGGTGGCGGTCGGTGACGTCCTCCTTCACGGCGACGTAGTGGGTGATGCGTCCGTCCGGCTGGCGCAGGGGCGAGACCGTCGCGTATTCGACGAACTCGCCGCCGTCCTTGCGCCGGTTGCAGAATTCGCCGGTCCAGGGCCGGCCTTGCTTCAGCGCTTCCCACATCGCCGCATAGGTGGCCGGCGGCGTCTTGCCGGAGCTCAGCAGGCGCGGGTTGCGGCCGCAGGCCTCCTCGCGGCTATAGCCGGTGGCGCGCACGAAGGCCGCGTTGACGTATTCGATCACGCCGTCGAGGTCGGTGATGATGATGCTGTTGAGGCTCTGGTCCAGCGCCAGGGAGAACTCGCGCAATTGCTCCTTGTCGGCCTCTTCGGCCGTCACGTCGCGCACCGTGGCGAGGAGCACGTCTGCGCCGCCCAGCACCATGCGCGTCAACTGCACGGTGGCGGGAAAGGTCTGGCCGTTCAGCTTGCGGTGGGTCCAGGAAAAATAGTGCGAGCCCTGCCGCATCGCCGTTTCGATCATGCGCGCGGCCTTGGTCGCCGAGGCTGCGCCGTCGGGCTGGAGATCCGGCGAGACGTCGCCGGGACTGAGGGCGGCGAACTGATGGCCGTCCGCGGCGCCGAACAGGGCGAGCGTCGCCGGATTGCAGGCGGTAAAGCGCCAGTCCGGCTGCGCCAGGGTCATGATGGCGTCGCGCGATTTTTCGAACAGGGTGCGGAAGCCCGATTCGCTCTGCGCCTGGGCCGACTCCGCGCGGTTGCGGCGGCGGATGTTGACCAGCAGCGCCGCGATCAGCGCCGTTTCGACGACGATGAAAACGATCGCGGCGGCGATGTAGCTGCCGTACTGGTCCCAGGCCGAAGGCGGACGGTTCACGAACACGCTGGCGGCGGGCAGGCGGCTGCTGTCGCCGCCCCAGCGCTGGATCTGCAACCAGTCGAACATCGGCACGGGGCGGTTCTCTTCCAGCGCGACGGCGGCCGAGGTCGCGACCTTGCCGTTCACGACGTCGACCGCGAGCTTGCCGAGGGCGGCGCCAGATGCCTCGACGGCGAGCACCGAACCGCCGATGCCGCCGTTTTTCAGGTTGTAGTCGTAGAAGCCGAAAACCTGGGCGTTGGCGACCTTGGTCAGCATGCCTTCAACTTCGTAGGCCAGCGCCACGCGGCCGCGGCTATCGACGTTGTATTGCGTGCAGACGACGACGGTATGCGGCGGCAGATGCGCGGCCTTGTCGAGGATCTCTTCCAGCGCCAGCCCGATCGTGGTCTCGATTTCCAGCCCGCCCTGCGCGGACGCGGCCGCCGCGACCGCTTCTTCCGTCGTCCGCTTGTCGGCGGCGCTGCTGCCCGAGACGAACAGGATCTTCCGCGTCCGCGGGAACAGTTCGAGCGCCCGCGCCAGCGTACCCGCGTAATCGAAGCGGTTCAGTTCGCCCAGGATGCGGCGCTTGCCCGTGTCGGCGGCCGTGAGCGGCTGATTCTGCACCGTGATTACCGGCGCCTGCGGCGCCAGATCGCCGGCATCGTCCAGCAGGAAGCGCAGCGCCGGCTGCTGCAGGGTGACGATCAGGTCGATGCGGCGCCCGGCGTATTTCTGGTGCAGCAGCTCGCGCAATTCCCGGCGGTAGGCGGGATCGTTGCGGTGACGCTGCAAGTCGAGGTACTCGGCATGGACGTTGACGACCGAGAATCCTTCGGCGGTGAGCGCCTTGAAGAAGCCGTCGCTGAACAATTCGATGCCGCGGCCGCCGTAGCCGTAAGCGTAGAGCAGCAGGATGCTCTTTTCCGCCGGCTGCGCGCGCGCCGGATGGATGCTCAGGCACGCGGTGACCGCCAGCACGAGCGCCAGCAGGACGTGCCGAATCCGACGTGACCTGCTGGGTTCGTTCAGTGCCTGCAGGGCATGGTGGCTTGCATGCTGCTCTCCTGGGTGATCCGGCATTTTGCTGGCCTGGAGCAAGGTGTTGCGACCGGTCGATGATAGCAAATGGCGCCTACGCCGCTGGGCGCAAGTCGCTCATGTGGAGGCTGCGCAGCCCGGGCACCCGACGCGCGACGGCCGCGACCACGACCAGGGTCATGGCGCCGCCGAAGATCACCGAAGGCACGAGGCCCAGCAGCCGCGCCGCAACGCCCGATTCGAAGGCGCCGAGTTCGTTCGACGAGCCGATGAAAATGCCGCTGATGGCGGCGACGCGGCCGCGCATCAGGTCCGGTGTCGCCAACTGGATCAGCGTGCTGCGGATCACCATCGAATAGCCGTCGCAGATGCCCGAAAGCAGCAGCAGCGCCGCCGACAGCCAGAAGCGCTCCGACAGGGCGAACAGGATGCTGCATACGCCGAAGCCGGCCACCGCCACGAGCAGGAAGCGGCCGGCGTGGCGGTCGGGCGCATGGCGGGCGAGGACGAGGCCGGTCATCACGGCGCCGGCGGCGGGCGCCGCGCGCAGCAGGCCCAGGCTTTGCGGCCCCAGGTGTAGCACGTCGTGGATGAAGGCGGGCAGCAGCACCGTCATGCCGCCGAAGAGCACCGCGAACATGTCGAGGGTCATGGCGCCGAGTACGATGGGCCGCGCAAAGACGAAGTCGAGGCCGTCGCGGATGCTGCGCCAGACGCTGGACGCGGCGGCAGCGGGCGGCGTTTCCTCCACCGTGAGACCCAGCAGGGCGAGCGCGGCCAGCATCGCCAGCGCCGCCGCCGTGCCGTAGGTCCAGGCGGTGCCGGCCCAGGCCAGCAGCAGGCCGCCCGCCGCCGGACCGACGACCAGCGCCAACTGGAACACCGAAGCGCCGATCGCGGCGCCGCGCGCAAAAGACTCGCGCGGCAGCGCGCGGCCGACCAGGGCGTGGTAGGAAGGACCGATGAAGGCGCGGGCGAGTCCGGTCAGGCCCATCACCGCGTAGAGCGCCGTCTGCGTCGATAGCGGTGCCGGGTCGGCCGGCAGCAGCGCCAGTATCGCGGCGCCGATGCCGACCACGCCGGCCGCCGCCGCGCCGAGGCCGCGGCGCGAATAATGATCGACGACGTGCCCGGCGAACAGCGCGCTGGCGAGATAGGGCAGGATTTCGGCGAGCCCGATCAATCCCAGCGCCAGGGCGTCGCCGGTGAGTTCGTAGATGTGCCAGCCGACGGCGACCGCCAGCGTCTGGTGGGCCAGCACGATCAAGGCGCGATAGCCCAGCAGCCGGATGAATGCTCGCGGCATGGTCGGCAGCGAACGACCGCGGCTAGTATTTCTTCGGCTTGCCGGCGAACTTCTTCTCGCCGCGGTAGGGCGGCTTTGCCGCATCGCCGGCCTTGTAGGGCGCCTTGGGCGGCCGCGCGCCGCCGTCGAAGGGCTTCTTGGCGAAGGCGGGCTTGGCCGTGAAGGGGCGCTTGTCGTCGCGTTCGCCGCCCCATTTCGGCTTGGCGCGGAATGCGCTCGGCGCCTCGCCTTCGCCGGCCGCCACCGGGCGCAGGTTGAGCGGCGACTGGCGGATGCGCGTGCGCTTGAGCAGGTCGAAAACCTCGGCCGGCAGGCCGCTCGGCAGTTCGACCGTCGAGTAGTCGTCGAACAAGTGGATCTGGCCGATGTGCTTGCCCTCGATGCCGCCTTCGTTGGCAATGGCGCCGACGATGTCCTTCGGCGTCACGCCCTGGTTGCGGCCGACGTCGATGCGAAACTTGGCGAGCGCGCCGGACGCGAAGTCGCGGCGGCGCGCGAGGATTTCGTCGCGGTTGGGGCGCGGCTTGTCTTCGTTGAAGGCGCGCGGCTCGCTGAACTCGCGGCGCGGCCGCTCTTCGCGGGCGGGGCGTTCGTCGCGGGCGGGGCGCTCCTCGCGCGCCGGGT
>JACRPB010000157.1 GCA_016214175.1 Rhodocyclales bacterium | reverse complement strand
CGACTATCAGACCTTCAAGTCGAAGGACGGCGCCTACGTGCGCGAACACTTCTTCAACACGCCGGAACTCAAGGCCATGGTCGCCTCCTGGTCCGACGACGACGTCTGGCGTCTCAACCGCGGCGGCCACGACCCGCACAAGATCTACACCGCCTATCACACCGCCGTCCATCACACCGGGCAACCGACCGTCATCCTCGCCAAGACCATCAAGGGCTACGGCATGGGCGAATCGGGCGAGGCGCAGAACATCACCCACCAGCAGAAGAAAATGGGCACGACTTCGCTCAAGGCCTTCCGCGACCGCTTCAAGCTGCCGATCCGGGACGAGGATCTGGAGAGCCTGCCCTACCTGAAATTCGAGGACGGCTCGCCCGAACTCAACTACATGCGCGAACGCCGCCAGGCGCTCGGCGGCTACCTGCCGCAGCGCCGCGCGCGGGTGGCGCCGCTGCCGGTGCCGACGCTGTCGGCCTTCGACGCGCAACTCAAGGCCTCGGGCGATGGCCGCGAGTTCTCGACCACCATGGCCTTCGTCCGCGTGCTCAACACGCTCTTGCGCGACAAGAGCCTGGGCCGCCGCATCGTGCCCATCGTCGTCGACGAATCGCGCACCTTCGGCATGGAGGGCCTGTTCCGCCAGATCGGCATCTGGAACCAGGAAGGCCAGAAGTACGTGCCCCAGGACGCCGACCAGTTGATGTTCTACAAGGAGATGAAGGACGGCCAGATCCTGCAGGAAGGCATCAACGAAGCCGGCGCCATGGCCGACTGGATCGCCGCCGCCACCGCCTATTCGACGCACGGCGTGCAAATGATCCCGGTGTATGTCTTCTATTCGATGTTCGGCATGCCGCCGGCCGCACGACGCTGAACGGCGAAGGCTTGCAGCACGAAGACGGCCATTCGCACCTGCTCGCCGCCACCGTGCCCAACTGCATTTCCTACGATCCGAGCTTCGCCTACGAGGTCGCCGTCATCGTCCAGGACGGCCTGCGGCGCATGGTCGCCGAACAGGAGGACGTGTTCTATTACCTGACGGTGATGAACGAGAACTACGAACACCCGGCCATGCCCGAAGGCGCGGAAGCGCACATCCTCAAGGGCATGTATGCGCTCGCCCAGGGCAAGGCGGGCAAGGGCCCGCGCGTGCAACTGCTCGGCTCGGGCGTGATCCTGCGCGAAGCCATCGCCGCCGCCGCGCTGCTGCAGGAAGACTGGAAGGTCGCCGCCGATGTCTGGTCCTGCCCCAGCTTTACCGAGCTCGCCCGCGACGGCCAGGATTGCGCGCGCTGGAACCTGCTGCACCCAACGCAAGAGCAGCGCACGCCGCACATTACGGCGTTGCTGAAGGACACCAGCGGCCCGGTGATCGCCGCCACCGACTACGTGCGCCTGTTCGCCGACCAGGTGCGGCCCTATGTACCGAAGAGCTTCACCGTGCTCGGCACCGACGGCTTCGGCCGCTCCGACACGCGCGAGCAGCTTCGGCATTTCTTCGAAGTCGACCGCCGCTGGATCGTCGTCGCCGCGCTCAAGGCGCTGACCGAGGAAGGCCAGGTCGACAAGAAGACGGTCGCGGCGGCCATCGCGAAATACGGTCTCGATGCGAACAAGCCCAATCCGACCCGAGTCTGAGGAGAACGCCATGCTCGAAGTAAAAGTGCCCGACATCGGCGACTTCAAGGACGTGCCGGTCATCGAAATCCACGTCAAGCCCGGCGATACGGTCAAGGCCGAAGACAGCCTCGTCACGCTCGAATCCGACAAGGCGACCATGGACGTGCCCGCGCCCGCCGCCGGCGTCGTCAAGGAACTCAAGGTCAGGCTCGGCGACAAGGTCGCCGAGGGCAGCGTCATCCTCGTGCTCGAAGCGGCCGGCACGCAAGCCGCAGCGACGACGGCGGCACCCGCGCCCGCCGCCGCACCGGCAGCGCCGCCCGTCGCAGTCGCGCCCGCGGCAACCGCGGCAGCGCCCGCAGCCGCGGCCGCCACCGACTATCGTCCGACCGAAGCCGAACCGACCACGCAGCCGCACATCCTGCACATGCCTTCGGCCGCCGAAACCATCGCCGAAACCGAAGGCAGCAAGCCGCACGCCAGTCCCTCGGTGCGCCGCTATGCGCGCGAACTGGGCGTCGATGTCGGCAAGGTCAAGGGCAGCGGCACGAAGGGTCGCATCACGCAGCAGGACGTGCAGGACTTCGTCAAGGGCGTGATCGCCGGCGCCGCCGCTCCCGCCGCCGCATCGGCCGCAGCGGGCACCGGTCTCAATCTGCTGCCCTGGCCGGTCGTCGACTTCGCCAAGTTCGGCCCCATCGACCGCCAGCCGCTGTCGCGCATCAAGAAGCTCTCGGGTCCCAACCTCGCGCGCAACTGGGTGATGATCCCGGCCGTCACTTATCACGAAGACGCCGACATCACCGAACTCGAAGCCTTTCGCGTGCAGTTGAACAAGGAGAACGAGAAGGCCGGCATCAAGCTGACCATGCTCGCCTTCATCATCAAGGCCGCGGTCGCGGCACTGAAAAAGTTTCCCGAACTCAACAGTTCGCTCGACGGCGACAGTCTGGTTTACAAGAACTACTGGCACATCGGCTTCGCCGCCGACACGCCGAACGGCCTCGTCGTGCCGGTGCTGAAAAACGCCGACCAGAAGGGCGTCTTCGACATTGCCAGGGAGACCGCGGAACTGTCGAAGAAGGCGCGCGACGGGGAGACCGCGGAACTGTCGAAGAAGGCGCGCGACGGCAAGCTCGGCCCGGCCGACATGCAGGGGGCGACGTTCACGATCTCCAGCGTCGGCGGCTTGGGCGGCACCGCCTTCTCGCCCATCGTCAATGCGCCGGAAGTGGCGATCCTCGGCGTCAGCAAATCGCAAATGAAACCGGTCTGGGACGGCGCCGCGTTCGTGCCGCGCCTGATGCTGCCGCTGTCGCTCTCGGCCGACCACCGCGTCGTCGACGGCGCGCTGGCGACGCGCTTCAACGCATATTTGGCGCAGCTATTGACCGACTTCCGGAGGACGATGCTATGAGTTCTCCCCTCGAAGTGAAGGTTACCGACATCGGCGACTTCAAGGACGTGCCGGTGATCGAAATCCACGTCAAGCCCGGCGATACGGTCAAGGCCGAAGACAGCCTCGTCACGCTCGAATCCGACAAGGCGACCATGGACGTACCGTCGCCCGCCGCCGGCGTCGTCAAGGAACTCAAGGTCAAGCTCGGCGACAAGGTGGCAGAGGGCAGTGTGATTCTTCTGCTCGAAGCCGGCGCCGCCATCGCGGCAGCGCAGCCCGTTGCCGCGGCCGCAACCAGCGCCGCCGCACCTGCCCCCACGCCGGTCGCGGCGCCGGCCGGCAGCTACGCCGGCAAAGTCGATCTCGAAACCGACATGCTGGTGCTCGGCGCCGGTCCCGGCGGCTACTCGGCCGCCTTCCGCAGCGCCGACCTCGGCCTGAAGACCCTGCTCGTCGAGCGCTACGCGACGCTCGGCGGCGTCTGCCTCAACGTCGGCTGCATCCCCTCGAAGGCGCTGCTGCATGTCACGGCCGTCATGGATGAGACGCAGCACATGAGTGATCTCGGCGTCGCCTTCGCCGCGCCGCAAGTCGACCTCGACAAGCTGCGCGCGCACAAGGCCAAGGTCGTAGCCAAGCTCACCACGGGCCTCGCCGGCATGGCCAAGGCTCGCCGCGTCGACGTCGTGCGCGGCTACGGCGCCTTCCTCGACGCCCACCACATCGAGGTCGAAGAGACCACCGGCACGGCCCAGGAGAAGACCGGCGCGAAAAAGGTCGTCAAGTTCCAGAGGTGCATCATCGCCGCCGGCTCCGCCGCCGTGCATCTGCCTTTTCTGCCGCGTGATCCGCGCATCGTCGATTCCACCGGCGCACTCGAACTGCGCGCCCAGCCGGAAAAGCTGCTGGTCATCGGCGGCGGCATCATCGGCCTCGAAATGGCGACCGTCTATTCGACGCTCGGCGCCCGCGTCGAAGTCGTCGAAATGCTCGAGACGCTGATGCAAGGCCCCGACCGCGATCTCGTCAAGGTCTGGGAAAAGCAGAACGCCCACCGCTTCGACAAGATCATGCTGAAAACCAAGACCGTCGCTGTCGAGGCCAAGGCCGACGGCCTCTGGGTCAAGTTCGAAGGCGCGCAGGCGCCGGCCGAGCCGCAGCGCTACGACATGATCCTGCAATCGGCCGGGCGCAGCCCCAACGGCCGCAAGATCGCCGCCGACAAGGCCGGCGTCACCGTCGACGAACGCGGCTTCATTCCCGTCGATAGCCAGATGCGCACCAACGTCGCGCACATCCACGCCATCGGCGACGTCGTCGGGCAGCCCATGCTCGCGCACAAAGCCGTGCATGAGGCTCACGTCGCCGCCGAAGCGGCGGCCGGACAGAAGAGCCACTTCGACGCCAGCGTGATTCCGGGCGTGGCCTACACCAATCCCGAGGTCGCCTGGGTCGGCCTCGGCGAAGACGCGGCGAAGCAGGCCGGCCGCAAGATCGGCGTCGCCAAGTTCCCCTGGGCCGCCTCCGGCCGCGCCATCGCCAACGGCGCCGAATACGGCTTCACCAAGCTGGTGTTCGACGAGGACACGCATCGCATCGTCGGCGGCAGCATCGTCGGCCCCAATGCCGGCGACATGATCGGCGAAGTCGCGCTGGCGATCGAAATGGGTTGCGACGCCGTCGATATCGGCAAGACCATCCATCCGCATCCGACCTTGGGCGAATCCATCGGCCTCACGGCGGAAGTGGCGCACGGGACTTGCACCGACCTTCCGGCGCCGCGGAGGAAGTAGCGACCTGTATCTCCCGGCGTTAGCGGCCGTGAGATTTCGAGCTAAACTATCCGCATGCCTACGGTTCTGCGTCTATCGGGATGGCGGTTCCACTTCTACTCCGACGAGGGAGACGAGCCGCCGCACATCCACATCGACAGCGGAGACGCCGAATGCAAGTTCTGGCTTGATCCGGTCGAGTTGGCGCGGAACTGGGGCGTCAGTCCTGCGACCTTGCGAAGTATGGAACGCGCGGTATTTGAGCACCGAGCGCTATTGATGGAGAGATGGTATGAGTCCCACGGCAAGAACGGCTGACCCCCGCGCCACGCGGGCTTGGGTGACGGGGCGAATGGTCTTCGTCGAGCTCACGGACGGCCGTCAGATCGGGTTCCCCGCCGACCGCTTCAGCCGGCTGCGCTCCGCCGACGACGAACAGATCAAGCACGTGACACTGCGCTTGCAGGGCGCGGCCTTGCGCTGGGAGGATCTGGACGAGGACATCAGCGTCCAGGGCGTCGTCGAAGGTCGATTCCAGCTCGCGCTACCTGAGGCGGCCTGATTCGTCGCGGAGTCAAATACCCGGAGAGAACAGCGCGTTCGCGAAGTCGAGCTTAGCCGTTTCCCGTAGCCCCCCGAGCGCTTTGTTCAGGTGCCGGATAAGTTTCTGCCGCACGACTTCCTCGGGCTTATGCTTGACGTTCCGCCATTCACCCTCAAGAGGAATCCAGAGCTTGTCGCCATCCCGATGCAAGCCGTCTTCGGTCTTGTCCGAGAACGGCGTATCCGGCGTCGACTTCTTCTTCGTCATTGCAACTGTTCTCCGGTCAAGGCGCTTCGACGGCAATACCGCCCACAGCCTCGGCGTACCCGAGCAAATTGAAGTCGGCGGTAATCAATTTCAGCTTCTCGGTCTGCGCAACGGCAACCAGCAGCAGGTCGAAGGGATCGGCACGCCCTGCCGGTAGCCGCGCGTAAGCCGTTGCGTGCGCGTCGGTCACCGGCAAGATCGCCGCTCCGCCGTCGCGCATTTCGTTGGAAAAAGTATCGGGGGCCACTGGCAATTTGCCGATGCGGTGCTTGATCGCGAGCTCCCACACGCTGGCGACGGAAACCGTGCATTCCGCCGCCGCAATGCGCTCACGTGCCGCACGTTTCAGGTGTGGGCTGCCAACCAGCCACCAGAGCGCAATCTGCGTGTCTAGCAACAGCCTCATCGCCCGCCTTGCAGCAGGCGTGCGACTTCGGTTTCCGTTTCGACGGTGAAGGCGTCGTCGATTGCGCCGAGACTCTTCAGGCGCCCCCATCCCTTGAGTCCGCTCGGCTCACCAAACGGCAACAGACGCGCAACGGGCACGCCGAAGCTGGCGATGACGACGTCTTCGCCAGCTTCGGCGGCCGGAACCAGCTTGGAAAGCTGGCTCTTGGCTTCAAGCATATTGACCTGCATAACGGTCGCTCCTTCCGCATGGCAGTTGCCATTCTCGCCCGCTTGACCAGCTTAGCCAAGTAACCCACCGCGAACCATCGTCAGTCGCTTGACACCGCCCCGGCGTGACGTACAATTTTTCACGTACAGTACGTCACCGGAGTTGCCATGTCGACCAAACTCACGCTACGCCTCGATGAATCGCTGATCGCCAACGCCAAGACCTATGCCGAGCAGCAGGGGCACTCGGTGTCACAACTGGTGGCCGACTACTTCGTCCAACTGAAGCCTGCCGCCCGCAAAGGCAAGCCGGCCGCCGCGGCCGCCCCGATCACCGCCAGCCTGCGCGGCGCCCTGCGCGGAACCAGGGTCACGGAAGCCGACTACCGCAAGCACCTCGAAGCCAAACACAAGTGAGCGTCGTCTTCGACACCAACGTGGTGCTGGACCTGTTGCTGGATCGCGCTCCGCATGCCACCGCCGCAGTCGATCTGTTCAATCGCGTCGAACGCGGTGAGTTGCGCGCACTGCTCTGTGCCACGACCCTCACCACCCTCCACTACCTTGCCGCCAAGGCCGTCGGTGCCGAGCAGGCCAAGGCCCAGGTGGCGGCATTGCTGACCCTGTTCGAGGTCGCGCCGGTCACGCGCGCAGTACTCGATCAGGCGCTCGCCAACGGCATGCCCGACTTCGAGGATGCGGTACTCGCCGAGGCCGGACGGCAAGCCGGCGCCACGGCCATCATCACGCGCAACGTCCGCGACTTCCGCGGCGGCCCGTTGCGCGTCTATACGCCGCAACAATGGCTGGCGCTGCCCGGCGCGACTTAACCCCGCCTTCGATACAAAGACACAGGAGACAGCATGACCCAAGACGAACTCAAGCAGGCGGTGGCCCGCGCCGCGCGCGACTACGTCGCCGCACACCTGCCGGCCGGCGGCATCCTCGGCGTCGGCACCGGCTCGACGGCGAACTTTTTCATCGACGAACTTGCGGCGATCAAGGACCGCATCGGCGGCGCGGTGGCGAGTTCCGAAGCGACGCAGAAGCGCCTCGAAGGCCACGGCATCCGCGTGCTCGATCTCAACGACGTCGATGCGATGGCGATCTACGTCGATGGCGCCGACGAGATCGACGCGAGCTTCGCAATGGTCAAGGGCGGCGGCGGCGCGCTGACGCGCGAGAAAATCGTCGCCGCGGTGGCGCAAACTTTCGTCTGCATCTGCGACGGCAGCAAGCGGGTCGCGACCATGGGCAAGTTCCCGCTGCCGGTCGAGGTGATCCCGATGGCGCGCGCCTATGTGGCGCGCGAACTGACCAAACTGGGCGGCGCACCGAAGTTGCGCGCCGGGTTTACCACCGACAACGGCAACGTGATTCTCGACGTGCACGGGCTGTCCATTACCGACCCGGCCGGGCTGGAGACGCAGATCGACCAGATCGTCGGCGTCGTCACCAACGGGCTGTTCGCCCACCGCGGTGCCGACGTGCTGCTGCTGGGCACGGCAGGGGGCGTGCAGACCCACAGCCGCTGAAACTCGTGCCGCAATAGGCAAGGGCCGTCGGTCGGGGACGGCCCTTGTCTTTTGGTACGACCGGGATCAGCCGCGCGGCGGGACGTAACCCTGGACTTGCGCGGCGCCTTCGCCGAAGAAGTGCTTCTCGACCTGCTCGGCCAGATACTTGCGGTGCTGCGGATCGGCGAGATTGAGGCGGTTCTCGTTGATGATCATGGTCTGCAAGCGTATCCATTGCTGCCAGGCTTCCTTGGAAACGTTTTCGTACAAACGCTTGCCCATGTCGCCGGGCATGGGCGGGAAGTCGAGTCCTTCAGCCTCGCGGCCGAGTTTGATGCAGTTGACCGTGCGGGCCATGGGGTCTCCTTTCGAATCGGGGTGGATGCGATTCTACCTGCTCACAGCGGCTTCACCAGCACCTTCGACTTGCGCTGGAAGTTGTAGAGATCGCGGCGCTGCTTGGGCAGGCTGTCGATGCCTTCCTCGGCGAAGCCGCGCTCGGTGAACCAGTGCGCGGTGCGCGTGGTGAGGACGAACAAACGCTTCAACTTGAGCTTGCGCGCCTTGGCCTCGATGTGGCGGCGCAACTGGTCACCGTAGCCGGCGCGCCGGTACTCGGGCATCACGGCGAGGCAGGCGAGTTCCGCCGCCTTTTCGCCCGAGAACGGGTAAAGCGCGGCGCAGCCGACGGCGATGCCGTCGTGTTCGAGGATGGAGAAGCGCGTGATTTCCATTTCCACGCGCTCGCGGCCGCGCTTGACCAGCGTGCCGTCGGCTTCCAGCGGCGCGATCAGGGCCAGCACGGCGCCGACGTCCTCGGCCGTGGCATCGCGCAACTGCGCCAGCGCGGCAGCGGTGAGCACGGTGCCGACGCCGTCGCGCGTGAAGAACTCCATCAGCATGGCGCCGTCGCGGTCGCGGTCGAGGAAGTGCACGCGGCCGACGCCGGCGCGGCAAGCGCGCATCGCACCGGGCAGCACGCGGCCGGCGACCTCGCCCTGTTTGACTTTCTTCGCCAGCAGCGCTTCCGCCTCGTCGACGGTGAGGGCGTCGATGAGCAGCCCCTTCTTGTCCATGAGGCCGGCCGCGTCGCACAGGTAGATCAGCTTGTCGGCCTGGATGGCGACGGCGACGGCCTCGGCGGCGTCCTCCCAGGCCAGGTTGAAGATTTCGCCCGAGGGCGAGGCGGCGATGGGCGTGATGAGGACGACGTTCTCCTGCGCCAGATCGGCGCGAATCTCCTCGGCGATGACATGGCGCACCGCACCGGTGTACTGGTAATCGACGCCGTCGACGATGCCCACCGGCTTGGCCGAGATGAAGTTGCCGCCGGTGACGCGCAGGAAGCCGCCGGCCAGCGGCGTGTTCGGCAAGCCCTGCGACAGCATCGCCTCGATCTCGATGCGCGTCACGCCCATGGCGCGCTTGACGCATTCGAGCGTCGCGCCGTCGGTGACGCGCAGGCCCTTGTGGAAACGCGGCGTGAGATTGCGGCTCTTCATTTCGGCGTCGATCTGCGGCCGCGCGCCATGCACCAGCACCAGGCGGATGCCCATGCTGTCCAGCAGGGCGATGTCGTGGATCAGGGCCTGTGCCGTGTCGGCTTCGAGCACTTCGCCGCCGAAGGCGACGACGAAAGTCTTGCCGCGAAAGGCGTGGGCGCATTGCCGGTGCTGGTGCGCTCGACCATGTCGCAGATGGCGTGATGGTAGGCGTCCCACTTCTCGCGGTTGCGCCAGTCCTCGTCGGTGATCTTGAAGCGCTTGAACTCGATCTTCTGGCGTTCCTTGAAGCGGCGCAACTGCTCGTCCTTGCCGATCTGCAGCCAGAACTTGAGGATGACGGCGCCGGCCTCGGCCAGTTCGTGCTCGAAGTCGTTGATCTCGGAATAGGCGCGCAGCCAGTCGGCCTCGGCGCAGAAGCCCTCGACGCGTTCGACCAGCACGCGGCCGTACCAGGAGCGGTCGAAAATCGTGACGCGGCCGATGCGCGGAATGTGGCGCCAGAAGCGCCACATGTAGGGCTGGTCGCGCTCTTCCTCGGTCGGCGCCGCAATCGGCACGATCTGGTAGTCGCGCGCGTCGAGCGCCGCCGTGATGCGGCGCACGGCGCCTCCCTTGCCGGCGGCGTCCGAGCATTCGAAGACGCAGATCACCGAGCGCTCCTTGAAGCGCGGATCGCGCACGAGTTCCGAGAGCTTGCCCTGCCACTTGGCGAGTTGATCTTCGTAGGCCTTCTTGGCGATCTTGTGCGTGAGGTCGAGCTCGGACAGGATGTCGCGACCGTCGATGTTCGGCTGCACCGGCGGCGCCACCGGCGTCACCTGCTTCTCGGCCGCCGCCAGGCGCTGCTTGATGGCGTCGAGCAGGATCTTGCCCGTGGTCAGCGAGCGGTAGCGGTCATCCTCGCCCTCGACGACGATCCACGGCGCCCACGGCGTGTTGGTCATGCGCAGCACGTGGCCGACGACGTCTTGCAGCTTGTCGTAGGTCTTCAGCCGATCCCAGTTCCACTTGGTGACGCGCCAGGCCGTGCGCGGGTCTTTCTCCAGCGCCTTCAAGCGGCGCTTCTGGCCGTCCTTGGTCAGGTGGAACCAGAACTTGAGAATCAGCGCGCCCTCGTTCACCAGCATCTGCTCGAAGCGGTTGATCTGGGTGATGCGCGCCTCGACGGCAGCATTGCTCATCCTGCCGTCGATGCGGTCGTGGATCGGGCTCGAATACCAGGAGCCGGCGAAAATGCCGACGCGGCCTTTGGGCGGCAGGGCGCGCCAGTAGCGCCACATGAAGGGCCGCTGCTGCTCTTCGTCGGTCGGCGCCGAGAAGGCCAGCGTCGAGATGAAGCGCGGATCCATCCATTCGTAGAGCACGTTGATGGTTTCGCCCTTGCCGGCGCCGTCCTGGCCCGAGACGAGGACGATGACCGGGATCTTGCGGTTCTCCTTGAGTTCGTATTGCGCTTCGAGCAATTGCGCGCGCAGTTCGGGCACCGCCTTGCGGTAGGTTTCCTTGTCTATTTTGTGACCCAACTCTGCGGACTCGAACATCGCCACTCTCCCTATTAGTAATCACCCCACAAAGCCAGCATGGCCGCAAGCGCCGCAATACCCGCCGTTTCGGCACGCAATACGCGCGGCCCCAGCGTCAGCGGCGCAAAACCGGCCGCCGCGGCCGCACGCACTTCCCCTTCCTCGAAACCGCCTTCGGGTCCGATCAGCAGCGTCACCGGACCTTCGGGCCGGACCAGTTCGCGCAGGCTGCGCGGCGCGTCAGGCGCCAGCAAAATGCGGGTTTCATTCTCCGATGCCGCCAGTGCGAGATATTGAGGCAAATCAAGCAAAGGCGCCACTGCCGGCACGCGATTGCGTCCGCTTTGCTCGCAGGCGGCGACGGCGACCTGCTGCCAATGGCGGACGCGCCGCTCCATGCGCTCGCCGACGAGCTTGACGACGCTGCGCTTCGCCGCCACCGGGCGGATCTGCGCGACACCGAGCTCGGTGCATTTCTGCACGATCCAATCCATCTTGTCGGCCGCCGGCAGGCCCTGGACCAGGGTCACCTCGGGAACGGGAACGCGGTCGACCGCGTCATAGCTTTCAAGGATCGCGCGCCAATCTTGGCCGCTGCGCGTCAGGCGTGCCAGCCATTCGCCGCCGCGGCCGTCGAAGAGCACGACGGCGGCGCCGGCCTCGAGACGCAGCACGCGCAAGGCGTGGTGCGCCGCCTCGGCGGGGAGTTCGACGGCGGCGCCCGGCGCCAATCCCGCGGGTATGAAAAATCTCGGTAACATGCCCGCATTCTAGCCAGGAGACAGCAAGCATGGTCAGCACTCCCACTCCCGTCTGCAATTTCGGCTGGCAAGCCCGCGATTTCGACCTGCCCGGCGTGGACGGCAAGCGCCACAGCCTCG
>JACRPB010000156.1 GCA_016214175.1 Rhodocyclales bacterium | reverse complement strand
GCCGCAACCGCAGCAGCCTGGAAGGCGGCTTCCCGCTGCCGCCCGGCGTGCCGCGCACCCAGACCACGCACCGCGCCACGCTCGACGTCGCCTACGAGCTCGACCTGTGGGGCAAGTACGCGCACGCCTCCGCCGCCGCCCGCGCCGACCTGATGGCGGCCGAAGCGGCGCGCGATGCGGTGCAGTTGTCGCTCGCCGCCCAGGTCGCGCAGCAGTACTTCGCCCTGCTCGCCGCCGAGGCCCAGGCGGCGGTCGGCCGGCAAACGCTGGCCGGCCGCGACGAGACGCTCGAACTGTTCCGCCGCCGCCTGGCCGCCGGCACGATCGCCGAGTACGAACTGCGCCAGGCCGAGGCCGAGGCGGCGGCGGCGCGTGCCCTGCTCGCGGGCCTGGTGCAGGCGCGCGAGCGCGCGGCGGCGGCGCTGACGGTGCTGCTCGGCCGCTCGCCGCGCGAAGTGCTGACCGGGGAGCCGGAGCGCGGCACCCCGCCTGCGCTGGACGCCCTGGTAGTGCCGGCCGGCCTGCCCGCGGACCTGCTGCTGCGCCGCCCCGACCTGCGCGAAGCCGAGCAGCGCCTGGCGGCGGCCGACGCGCGCATCGACGCGGCGCGCGCTGCGTATTTCCCGAGCATCGGCCTCACCACCATGCTCGGCGGCGAGAGCGTCGCCTTCGGCAGCCTGTTCGCGGGGCCGGCGGGCATCTTCCAGTTCGCCGCCGCCTTGAGCCAGCCGCTCTGGAACGCCGGACGCATCGGCTATGGCGTCGATGCCGCCGCCGCGCGCCGCGACGCGGCCTTGGCGCGCTATCGCCAGGCGGTGGCGAACGCCTTCAAGGACGTGCGCGACGCGCTGGCCGCCCAGACCGCCGCGCAGGAGAGCCTGGCCGCGGAGACACAGCGCGCCGCGGCGCTGCGCCAGGCGCTGGCCCAGGCCAGGCTGCGCTTCGAAGGCGGCGTCAGCAGCCGCATCGAGGTGCTCGACGCCGAGCGCAATCTGCTGCAAGCGGAGCTCAACCGCATCGACGCCGAGCGCGCGCGCAAGGCCGCGCTGGCCGACTTGTTCAAGGCGCTCGGCGGCGGCTGGGCGCAAAGCCCGCCGCTGTAGCCTGCATGCCGTCGACATATAGCTGCGGGGCATTTGCTGAGCACCAGGAGTTCGTTAGCTTCGCCGCGGCGCGCCCCTAGACTCGGCCGCATGAGCCGTCACCGACAAGACGTCACCGGCAAGACTTCGGGAGTGAAACGATGACCGCAGTGCATGAGATTCCCGCCGCCGTTCAACAGATCATGGAACGCGCCGCAACGCGCGGCCGCAACGAGAACCTGCCCTATCGCGGCGCCGTGACGCCGACCGAGGCCTGGACGCTGGCACAGCTCGGCGTCGCGCGCCTGCTCGACGTGCGCAGCAGCGAAGAGTGGGCGCTGGTCGGACGCGTGCCCGGCGCCGCGGAGATCGCCTTCAGGCTCTATCCCGACTGGCGGCCCAATCCGGATTTCCTCGCCGCGGTGCAGCAGCGCTTCGCGACGACGGACCGCATCCTGCTGCTGTGCCGCTCGGCCCAGCGCTCGCACGCGGCGGCGCAAGTGCTCGCCGCGGCCGGCTATGCATCCTGCTACAACATCCTCGAAGGCTTCGAAGGCGACAAGAGCGCTGCCGGCCAGCGCAACATCAACGGCTGGAAGCTGCGCGAGCTGCCCTGGCAGCACTGACCCGCAGCCGGCGGCGCAGTTTCTTTACGCGCGGCAACTTCGCAGAGGGCATAATAGCTTCCGGCGTCCGGGCAATGCCGGACGAATGGGGGGAGCAAGCCCGATGCGAAACACATTGACGAGCGAGCCCGGCACTCAGGAATCCATCGAGCAGGAAGAGCTGCGCGGCATCTCCCGATCCGTCGCGGAAATCGAGTGGCTGCTGCTGATCCTGGTGCTGCTGTACCACGTCTTCGACGGCATCGAGGCCGCCGACAAGCCGTCGATCGCCCTGGCCATGGTGCTCTATGCCGGGTTCATCATGGGCTTTCGCTATGCGCACTTCTTCAAGCGCGAGTCGCGCGGCAAGCTGGCGGTCGAGACCTGGGTGATGACCGCCTTCGTCACCTGGGCGCTCTGGCATACCGGACGCCTCGACAGCCCGCTGCTGAACTCCTACCTGCTGGTGATCATCACCAGCGCGCTGGCGCTGGGCAAGCTCACGACGCTGCTGGAGCTGACCCTGATCGCCGCCTGTTTCGTCTTTCTCGGCAGCCAGTCCTCGCCGCACGAGGTCCTGACCCTGAAGTACGTCGGCGGCCTTTTCGCCCAGTTCGCGCCTTTCGTGCTGGTGGCCTACATCACCACCATGTTCGCCTCCGACATCCGCTACGGCCTGAGCCGCGTCAAGCTCATGTCGGAGACCGACGAACTGACGGGCACGCTCAACCGGCGCGGCTTCGCCATCGTCGCCGACCGCCTGTTCGGCCAGGCGGTGCGCTATCAGCGGGCGCTGAGCCTGCTCGTCATCGACAGCGACAACCTGAAGCTGGTCAATGACGGCCACGGCCACAAGTCGGGCGACCAGTTGCTGATCAGCATGGTCAAGGCGATCCAGGCGCAACTGCGCCACACCGACGTCCTCGCGCGCCAGGGCGGCGACGAATTCGTCGTGCTGCTGCCGGACACGCCGGCGGCCGGCGCCCTCGACGTCGCCGAGCGCATCCGCGATGCGGTCGAGAACGCCCCGCTCGTGGTCGGCGGCAAGCTGGTCAAGACCACGGTCAGCATCGGCGGCGCCAGGCGCAAATGCTGATCGGCATCCCCAAGGAAATCAAGAACCACGAATACCGCGCCGGCATGACGCCGGCCGCCGTGCACGAACTCGTGCAGCGCGGCCATCGCGTGCGCGTGCAGGCCGGTCTCGGCGCCGGCATCGGCTTGTCCGACGGCCAGTACGCGGCGGCCGGCGCCGAGGTCGTCGCCGCCGCGGCGGAGGTTTACGCGGAGGCCGAACTCCTGGTCAAGGTCAAGGAGCCGCAGCCCGCGGAGTGCGCCATGCTGCGGCCCGGCCAGGTGCTGTTCGCCTATCTGCATCTCGCGCCCGATGCGGCGCAGACGCAGGCGCTCGTCGCCGCCGACTGCGTCGCCATCGCCTACGAGACCGTCACCGGCCCCGGCGGCGGGCTGCCGCTGCTGGCGCCGATGAGCGAGGTGGCCGGACGCATGTCGATCCAGGCCGGCGCCGCCTGCCTCGAAAAATCCCGCGGCGGGGCCGGCGTGCTGCTGGGCGGCGTGCCGGGCGTGCCGCCGGGGCGCGTCGCCATCCTCGGCGGCGGTGTCGTCGGCTACAACGCGGCGCAGATGGCGGTCGGCCTCGGCGCCGAAGTGACCGTGCTCGACCGCGCGCTGGAGCGGCTGGCCTACCTCGATTCGCTGTTCGGCAACCGCATCCGCACGATACGCTCGACGGCCGATGCGATCGAGGAATACGCGCTCGCCGCCGACCTCGTCGTCGGCGCCGTGCTCGTGCCCGGCGCCGCCGCGCCGAAGCTGCTGGCGCGCAGCCAGCTCGCGCGCATGCGGCCCGGCTCGGTGCTGGTCGACGTCGCCATCGACCAGGGCGGCTGCTTCGAAACCAGCCGGCCGACGACCCATGCCGCGCCGACCTTCGTCGTCGACGGCATCAATCACTACTGCGTCGCCAACATGCCGGGCGCGGTACCGCGCACCTCGACCTTCGCGCTGACCAACGCCACCCTGCCCGACGTGCTCAAGCTCGCCGACGCCGGCTATCGCCAGGCGCTGTTCGACGACGCCCATCTGCGCGCCGGCCTCAACGTCCATCGCGGCGACGTCACCTGCGCGCCGGTGGCGGCGGCGCACGGCTACGACTTCGTGCCGCCGCTGACAAGCCTGGAGCGGCGCTGAACGGCAGCGCCGGCGCAAATTACCTCGAACCGGGTATAGCTCCGCCGGCGGCGGCTGGCTAGAGTGATTCCAGGCGGCGCTGCGCGCCGCCGCACCCCGCATCGCGAACGGCTGGAGGAGGAGCATCATGGGCAGCGTCTACAAGATCATCGAGGTCGTCGGCACCAGCAGCACGTCGTGGGAAGAAGCCGCCCAGAACGCGGTGGCGGTCGCCGGCGCCAGCGTGCGCGACCTGCGCGTCGCCGAAATCACCAAACTCGACATGGTGATCAATGACAATGCGGTAACCTCGTTTCGCGCCCGCGTCAATCTGTCGTTCAAGTACGAACCGTAAGCGCGGCTCGCAAAACCCGCGGCGCGGCACGGGAAAATTGCGCGGGAACTCCGGCCGCGGCGGACCGTCACACCAGACACGAAATCGGCGCCGGAGGAATCATGGTCGCGAGAATACTGGTGGCGGAGGGTCACGCCCCATCTCTGGTTCTGATGCTGCACCTGCTGAAAGGCAACGGCTATTCGACGGTGTTCGCCACCGAGGGCAGCGAGGCCTTGCGGCTGGCGCGGGAAGAGCGGCCGGACCTGATCGTCTGCCAATGGGGCCTGTCGAGCGCCAACGGCAGCGAGATCGGCCACCACATCCAGAAGGACGAGCACTTGCGCGGCGTTCCGCTGATCGCGGTGTTCGAGGCCTCCTTTGCGGAGATCGGCGGCCGCAGGACGCCGCCAGGCTTCGTCGGCCACGTCGTCAAACCGATCATTGCGGCGTCCTTCATCAGGACCGTGGAGCGTCACCTTCCGGCGGCGTTGCGCGCCTCGCGCACGCCGGTACGCCCACCCGGACGGCGCCGCCGCAGCGACCCGATGTAGCCGCGCACTTCTGGGCGTTCGCGCCGGCCGGGCGAGCGGCGGCGGCCGTCAGAAGTAGAAGCGCGCCATCAGTTCCAGCCGCCGCGCGTTCTGCTTCTCGCCGAATTCGCTGCCGGGCTTGCCTTGCAGCCAGCTCGCGCGCAGGCGCAGGTCGAGATTGGTGACGCCGGTGTAGAGCAGTTCCGGCGTCAGCGAATAGCTGCGGTCGTCGGCGTTGGCGATCAGCGTCAGCGCGGGCGTGACATAGACGATGTCGAAAGGCTCCTTCTGGCTCGCGCGCAGATAGAAGTAGCGTTGGCCGGCATTGGCGCGGCCGTAGGCCTGGCTCACCTGCCGCGCCTTGGCGAGCAGCGCGGGGTTGCCGCTGGCGACGAGGCGATGGAAATCCGTCAACTCGCTTTGCGTATAGCCGCTGCCGTTGCGATAGACCTCGGCGATCCAGGTGGTGTCGTTTTCGGTCTGATAGCGCAGACCCAAGAGCGCGCTGTCGACCCTGCGGGTCGTGCTGCCGATGTTGCCGGCGGCGTCGATGCGGCGCGTCTCGACGTCCCGCAGCCGCGCCCATTCGCCGTGGATTTCCAGCGCGCTGCCGAGATTGCGCGAGAAGTCGACGCCGAAGCGCGAGCTGCGGCTGCCGTTGCCGAGCCAGGTGAAGTCGATGTCGGTGTCGCGGTAGAGCAGGTAGAGCTTGGCCGCCAGGTTGACATGGTTCGGCTGGCCGAAGTCCCGATTCGTTTGCGTGCCGACCGGCAGCAACAGCGGCGTGAAGGCCAGCGTTTTGAGATCGCCGTCGAAATTGCGGATGAAGTCGGCCGCCACCATCGTGTAGCCCTCGCGCGCCAACTCGACGTCGTTCGGGTCTTTCGACCGCTCGACGAAACCGACCGGATTCCAGGCGTAGCCCTTGCCCCACTTGAGCGCCTGCTTGCCGATGTCGAGCGTGAAGCCGGGGTCGGGCTTGAAGGACGCATAGGCTTCGTCGAAGCGCTGGCCGCGCTTGAGCGTGGCGGTGTTGCGGTCGAGGGTGCTGCGATCGAGGCCGCCCAGCGCGTAGAAAGTGCCGGCCTGATTCAGTTGGAAGCGCTCGGCCTTGAGTTCGACATAGCCGCCGAATTCGAGCGGCTTCTTCTCGAACTCGGCGGCGTCGAAGCTGAATTCGCCGGCCTGGGCGAGGCCCGCCAGCAGGCCGGCGCACAGCGCCGGCAGCGCTCTCTTCATGGGCGCCGACTCATTTGCGCAAGTCCTCGACGCGCGGCAGGTAGTTGAGCGAGAACACCTCGTCGGCGAAGTCGCGCTTCTTGAGCTGGGCGTAGAGCATCACCGATTTGTAGCCCTGGTAGAGCGGGCTGTCGGTTTCCAGCGTGGCGGGCCGGCGGATGCCGCCGCCGAAATCCTTGGTGTCCGAGAAGCGCAGCGTCTTGATCAGCATGCCGCTGGCGGCATAGCACTCGATCACGGTCGGCAGCGTCGTCTTCCTGTCCACCCACATCTTCAGGCGGTCGTAGGCCACTTCGTTGGTCTTGGCCTTGAGCGAGAGGAGATAGCCCTCCTTCTCCTCCGCGGCGGCCTCGACGTCGTACTCGGCCGTGTAGTCGATGCGCAGGATGTCGGCGTTGTTGAAGACGCCGCCGGTCACCGATTGCAGGCTGGTGATGCGCATCGGCTTGCCGACCTCGGGGATGTAGAGCCACATGTTGTCGCCCAGGCGCAGCGTGGCACGCCCCTTGTCGCTCTGCGGCGCGAGAAACAGCGCGACGATCTTGTCGCGGCCTTTCTTCACCGAATAGAGTACGAACTCTTTCTTCTTGCCGTCGGGCTCGACGTTGATGAGCTTGCGCAGCATCTCGTAGGACTCGGGTTAGAGATTGCGGTCGACCTTCTTCAGGATCGC
>JACRPB010000155.1 GCA_016214175.1 Rhodocyclales bacterium | reverse complement strand
CTCGCCCAGATCGTTCTTGAATTCATCGGCGGAAATCACGCTCTCGGATTTCAGGCCGGCATTGACGATAACGGAATCTTGGTCGACGCGGATCACTTCGGCAGTGATCACTTCGCCGGCGCGCATTTCCTGGCGCGAGAGGCTTTCCTCAAAGAGGGCGGCGAAACTTTCTTCGGGATTCACGGCAATAGAGGTAGAGGCAGACATAGACATTTCCAAAATAACCGCCATGACGGCGGGTTGGTTGAACATTGCCGCGCAGCCGGGCGGCTGCTGCGACACCCGACGGCCGAAGCCGTTTACCGCTGCGGCAGCTTGCGGCGGACGATGTCCAGCACGCTTGCTACCGCCTGCTCGATGCCCATCGGCGTGGTATCCACCAACGCGGCATCGGCTTCTTGCCGGAGGGGCGCGACGCTTCTCGCGGCGTCGCGAGCATCCCGTTCCTGCAGGTCCTGCAAAAGGGTGCGCATCTTAGCAGGCATTCCCTTTTCCATCAACTGTTTATAACGGCGCTCGGCGCGCGCCTCGGCGCTGGCCGTCAGGAAGACTTTGACCGGGGCTTGCGGGAACACCACCGAGCCCATGTCGCGGCCGTCGGCGACCAGTCCCGGCAGGCGCCGGTAGGCGCGCTGACGCTCCAGCAGCGCCGCGCGCACGGCCGGCAGCGCCGCGACTTTCGAGGCGCCGACGCCGGCTTCCTCGGTGCGAATGGCGTCGGTGACGTCGTCGTCGGCCAGCAGGATGCGCTCGCCCGCGAACTCGGCCGGCAGTGCCGCCGCCAGCGCGGCCACGCCCGCCTCGTCGTCCAGCGCCACGCCGGCGCGCAGCGCGGACAGGGCGGTCAGACGATAGAGCGAGCCGCTGTCGAGATAGTGGAAACCCATGGCCGCGGCGACGCGTGCCGCTACCGTGCCCTTGCCCGAGGCCGACGGGCCGTCGATGGCGATCACCGGCGCCGCGATCCGGCCGAAGCTCGCGAAGTAGTCGGGAAAGGTCTTGGCCACGCACTGCGGATCGTTGATGCGCAGCGGTACCCCGCCCAGCGCGGCGAGCGAAAAACACATCGCCATGCGGTGGTCGTCGTAGGTGTCGATCGCGGCATGGGCGACGAGCGCCGGCGGCGGCGTCACGCGCAGATAGTCGGCGCCCTCCTCCACCGTGGCGCCGAGCTTGCGCAATTCGGTCGCCATGGCCGCGATGCGGTCGGTTTCCTTGACCCGCCACGAGGCGATGTTGCGCAAGGCGCAAGTGCCGTCGGCGAACAAGGCCGCCACGGCCAGGGTCATCGCCGCATCGGGAATGTGATTGAGATCGAGGTCGAAGGCCTTGAGCTTGCCGGCCGCGGGAGCGCGGGCGACGATGAAGTTGTCGCCCCACTCGATCTGCGCGCCGAGGACGGTCAGCGCGTCGGCGAAGCGCACATCGCCCTGGATGCTGCTGCGGCCGACGCCTTCGACGCGCACCGGCCCGCCGCCGATGGCGCCGGCGGCGAGGAAATACGACGCCGCCGAGGCGTCGCCCTCGACGTGTAGCGTGCCCGGACTGCGGTAGGTCTGTCCGGCGGCGAGCGCGAAACGCTGCCAGCCTTCACGCTCGACGACGACGCCGAAGCGCGCCATCAGGTTGAGCGTGATCTCGATGTAGGGCTTCGAAATCAATTCCGTCGTCACCTCGACGACGGCGGCGCGGCCGACGAGCGGCAAGGCCATCAGCAGCGCGGTCAGGAACTGCGAGGAGACGTCGCCGCGGACGCGGATCGGCGTGTCGAGCGCGATGGCCGCCGGATGGATTTCGAGCGGCGGAAATCCCGCGTTGCCCAGATAGCGCACGTCGGCGCCGATCTGGCGCAGGCCGTCGACGAGGTCGCCGATCGGCCGCTCGTGCATGCGCGCCACGCCGGACAAGCGGTAATGCCCGCCCGCCAGCGCCAGCGCAGCCGTCAGCGGACGAAACGCCGTGCCGGCATTGCCGAGGAACAGTTCGGCTGCTTTGACCGGAAACGCGCCGCCCGCGCCGATGACGCGCCAGGCGTCGCCGCCCAGCGCCTCGATGCCGATGCCGAGCCGGCGCAAGGCTTCCAGCATCACGCGCGTATCGTCGGAATCGAGCAGATCGCGGATCGTCGTCGTCCCGGCGGCCAGCGCCGCCAGCAACAGCATGCGGTTGGAAATGCTTTTCGAACCCGGCAGGCGCACCGTGCCGTCCGCGCCGGCCAGCGCCGGCAAATCCTGATGTTCCATGAGCTACGTTTTCCCGACTTCCCGGCTTCCGCAAGCGGCGAGAACGCCGACCGGCCTTCCGCCGTCACGGCCGCCCGTATAACCAAAGGTGAGATTAGAATGGCGGCGCGTCTTCCCAGACCCGAATGCCCGCCAGGACGCGACTTTATCATTGAAGCCAGGCCCAGGACACCGCCCGCAATGAGTTATCGACGAGAGCTTTCGCTGCACGCCGTTGCGCCGCGCCCGGTCCGCCGCCGCGGGGAGCGGCCGTGAAACTTTCCGTCGTCATCGTCGACGATTCCGAGATCAACCTGACGCTGTTCAAGCATCTGGTCGCCCGCATCGAGGGTCTGGAAGCGCATTGCTTCAACGTCTCCGAGCAGGCCCTGGCATGGTGCGCCAGCGCCGGCGCGGATCTCGTCATCGTCGATTACATGATGCCGGCGCCCGACGGCATTGCCTTCATGCGCCGCTTGCGCAGCATGGCCGGGCTCGAGGACATTCCGGCGGTGATGGTCACCGCCAACGACCTCAAGGAAGTGCGCTACAGCGCGCTACAGGCCGGCGCCACGGATTTTCTGACCAAGCCGGTCGACAAGAACGAATTCATCGCCCGCATTCGCAACATGGCGACGCTGCGCCGCAATCAGCGGCTGCTCGCCGACCGCGCCGCCCTGCTTGCCGTCGAGATTGCCGCCGCCACGGCGACGATCGCGGCGCGCGAGCGCGAAACCATTTTCCGCCTGGCGCGCGCCGCCGAGTACCGCGATCCCGACACCGGCGCCCACATCACGCGCATGGCCCATTACTCGCGGCTGATCGCCGCCGGGCTCGGCCTCGACGCGGCAGAACAGCAACTCATTTTCGAGGCGGCGCCCATGCACGACATCGGCAAGGTAGGCATCGCCGACCACATTCTGCTCAAGCCCGACAAGCTGACCGCAGACGAGCTCGCGGTCATGCAGCGCCATGCCGCCATCGGCCACGCCATCCTCGCCGACAGTCTCTCGCCGGTGCTGCAGGCGGCGGCCGCGATCGCGCTCAGCCACCACGAGAAATTCGACGGCAGCGGCTATCCCAACGGCGTCGCCGGTGAGGCCATCCCCCTCCATGGCCGCATCGTCGCACTCGCCGACGTTTTCGACGCCCTGACTTCCGACCGCCCCTACAAGAGCGCCTGGGACGTCGATCTGGCCGCGTCCTACGTGCGCGACCAGACCGGCGCCCACTTCGATCCGCGCTGCGTCGAGGCCTTTCTCGGCGCCTGGGACCAGGTCCTGGCGATCCGCAGGCGCTGCGACAGCGACGCCCTCTGCGCCTGACCGCCACTCTCCATTCATCTGCCACGGGAGCCGACATGAAAACCTGCCAGACCCTGCTAAAGAAAACGGCGGATCCGTCCGCGCAGATGGCTCCGCTGGCGGCCATCGCCCCGAACCTGCTGCTGGTCTTCGGCGCGCCGTCGTTCTTCGAGGACGCCGGCTTTGCCGACCGCTTGCGCGAAGCCTGTCCCGACGCGCTTCTGATCGGCTGTTCCACTGCCGGCGAAATCACCGCGGCGGGAGCCCAGACCGACACCTGCGTGGCGACGGCGGTCCGTTTCGAGAAGACGGCCTTGCGCCAGGCCTCGACGCCGCTGGCCGACATGCAGGACTCGCACGCGGCGGGAGCGCGCCTTGCCGCCCAGCTCGTCGGCGCCGGCTTGCGCGCGGTCATGGTCTTCGGCCAGGGCGTGGACATCAACGGCAGCGCCCTGCTCGAAGGCATGACGGACGTCCTCGGCAACGACATTCCGGTCACCGGCGGCCTGGCCGGCGACAACGGCGCCTTCAAGCGCACCTGGACCCTCGGCGCAGCGGGCGTCTCCGACCGTGCCGTCGTCGCCCTCGGCTTCTACGGCGAGCATCTGAGCTTCGGCCACGGCTCCTTCGGCGGCTGGGAAGCCTTCGGTCCGGCGCGCAAAGTCACGCGCAGCGAGGGCAACGTCCTCTTCGAACTCGACGGCGAACCGGCGCTATCCATCTACAAGCGCTATCTCGGCGACTATGCCAGGGATCTGCCCGCGTCCGGCCTGCTGTTTCCGTTCGCCATGCTGGGCGAGGACAAGAACGCCACCGGCTTGATCCGCACCATCCTCGGCGTCGATGAAAGTGCAGGCAGCCTGATTCTGGCCGGGGCCATCCAGACCAACGGCTACCTGAAGCTGATGCACGCGTCGACCGATGCCCTGGTCGACGGTGCCGAAGCCGCGGCGGCGGCCGTGCGCAGCATGAGCGGCCGGCCCGACGGCAGCCTCGGCATCCTGGTTTCCTGCGTCGGCCGCCGTCTGGTGATGGGCGACCGCGTCGACGAAGAAGTCGAAGCCGTCGCCAGCGTACTCGGCAAGGAAGCCTTGTTGACCGGCTTCTACTCCTACGGCGAAATCAGTCCGTTCGCTCCCGGCGTCGCCTGCAAACTCCACAACCAGACCATGACCATCACCTCGCTGGCCGAGGTCTGACGCGCCATGCACAAGGCGTTCGCGCGCCAGCTACGGCGCACCCTCGGCATCGAGGACGACGCGCAGCTCGCAGCGTTTCTGGCCGCGGCCGGCGAACTCGCGGCGCGGCCGGAGACGGCGCCGGGGCTGGCGCGCGGACTCACCGGCCTGGGAGAAGCGTTCGCGCGCATTGCCGCCACCTACGACCAATATGATCGCGATCTCGATCTGCGCACCCGCAGCCTGGAACTCAGCTCGGAGGAATTGCTGACCGCCAACGCCAAGCTGCAAACCGAACTGAAGCGGCGCGAACTGGCCATTCATTCCCTGCGGGACACCGCGCGCACCCTGCAACGGGAAGTCGGCCTCGAAGGCAATCTCGACGCCGACGACG
>JACRPB010000154.1 GCA_016214175.1 Rhodocyclales bacterium | reverse complement strand
GCCGTGGTGCTGCTGCTGTTTACGGTGGTGTTCACCGCGCTGATGGCCGCCACCTACCAGTACACCAAGGGCACCATCGCCGCCAATGCGCTGGCCGCCAAGATGGAGCTCATCGGCGCCGTACTGCCGCCCACGGCCTACGACAACGATCTGCTCAAGGATGCCGTCGATCTGCCCGCCACGCCCGCGCTCGGCACCGACGCGCCGACGCACGTCTACCGCGCGCGCCGCAACGGCGCCCCGGCGGCACTGGTGCTCGAAGCGGCCGCCCCCGACGGCTACAGCGGCCGCATCGACTTGCTGCTCGCCGTCAATACCGGCGGCGAACTCGCCGCCGTACGCGTCACCGGCCAACGCGAAACGCCGGGCCTCGGCGACTACATCGACCCGAAGAAGGACAAGAACAAGGCCAAGCCTTGGATCAAGCAGTTCGACGGGCTCGGCTTCGGCGACGTGCCGCGCACCGAATGGCGCGTCAAGAAGGACGGCGGCCGTTTCGACGCCCGCGCCGGCGCCACCATCTCGGCGCGCGCCGTCACCGACGCCGTCGGCCGCGCGCTGCAATACGCCAACGACAACCGCGAGCGCCTGTTCGCAGTTTCGCCGCAGGAGAAACCGTTATGAGCCAGTTCCGAGAAATCGCCTGGAACAGCCTCTGGAAGCAGAACCCCGGACTCGTCCAGTTGCTCGGCCTGTGTCCGCTCCTGGCCATGAGCAATAGCGTCGTCAATGCCGCCGGTCTCGGACTGGCGACGATCCTGGTCATGGCCCTGTCGAGCTATGCCGTGGCCTTGCTGCGCAGCTTCATCCCCTACGAGATCCGCATTCCGGTATTCATCCTGATCATCGCCGCCCTGGTCACCGTCGTGGACTTCGCCATGAACGCCTGGCTGCACGACCTCTACCTGGTGCTGGGGATTTTCATTCCGCTGATCGTCACCAACTGCATCGTGCTGGCGCGCGTCGAAGCCTACGCCGCGAAGAACGCCGCCGTCGCCGCCGCCATCGACGGCGCCATGATGGGCGTCGGCCTGACCTTGGTGCGGGTGGCGCTGGGCGCGATCCGCGAATTCGTCGGCCAGGGGACGCTGTTTACCGGCATCGAAATGATCGTTCCGTCCGCCCAGGCCTGGCAGGTGCTGCCGCAAGACTATCCGGGCTTCCTCGTCGCCATCCTGCCGCCCGGCGCCTTCTTCGTCCTCGGACTGCTGATTGCCGGCCGCAACTGGATCGACGCCCGCGCCAGCGCACGCGCGCGCAACAAGCGGCAGCCGGCGGAACCCGCTCCCGCGACACTCTAGATCGAGCGCAGCGAGCATTAACGCTCCCCCGCCGGCGGGCGGGGGCCGGGGGGTGGGAACCCTTTATGCCGGCTTAGCCGGCGGCGGGCATCAGCCCGCCGCCGGCAGCGTAAACCAGAACTCGCTGCCCTCGCCGGGCGTACTCGAAACGCCGATGGCGCCGCTCATCGCCTCGACCAGGCGCTTGCTGAGGGCGAGGCCAAGCCCGGCGCCTTCTATGCCCTCTTGCGCGGCATTGAGGCGCGAAAACGGCTTGAACAGTTCGTCCAGCGATTCGGGCCGAATGCCGTAACCGCTATCGACGACCGCGAAGCGCCAACTCCGGCCGTCGCCGGCGGCCGCGACGCGAACCGATCCGCCGTCGCGGTTGTACTTCACCGCATTCGACAGCAGATTCAACATCACCTGCTGCATGCGCTTGCGGTCCGCGCGCACGCGGCAGGCCGCGGGAACGGCGACGGCGATGTCTATGTGGCGCGCCTGCGCCAACGGCGCCACCAGATGCGCGCAGACGTTGGCCAGTTCGGCGGCATCGACGACGTCGGGCGTCAGGCTGAGATGGCCGGCCTCGATCCTGGCGAGGTCGAGAATCTCGTTGATCAGATCGAGCAGATGGCGCCCGGCGCCGAGAATGGCCTGAAGGCTGTCGCGCGTTTCGCTGTCCGGGGCGAGGTCGCTTTCCATCAACTGGGCATGGCCCAGGATGCTGTTCAAGGGCGTCCGCAGTTCGTGATTGATGTTGGCGAGGAAGCTCGACTTGGCATGGTTGGCGCGCTCCGCTTCGGCCCGCGCCTCCGTCAATTCGCGGCGGATACGCTTGAGCATGCGCGCGCGCTTGGCGCGCGCCACCACCGCTGCCGCCAGCACTTCCAAGTTCACCGGCTTGGTCAAAAAATCGTCGGCGCCAAGATCGAGCGCGGCCATCTGTCGTTTGATGTCGGTCTCGCTCGACAGGAAAAGTATCGGCGTATCGGCGAGCGCCTCGTCCTGGCGCAGCAGCGCCGCCAGCTCGAAGCCGTTGCATCCCGGCATGTAGACGTCGGTGACGATCACGTCGGGCGCGAATGCGGCGACCGCGTCGACCGCCGCCAGGGGATCGTTGCAGAAACGCGTTTCAAGGCCGGCTGCGCCCAGGATGCCCGCATACAAGGCGGTCAGCGCGCGATCGTCGTCCACCAGGAGGACACGGAAAGCGTCCGCCGTATGGCGCGACGTCACGCCGTCGAGTATCGCCACCAGCTTGGCGATATCCACCGGCTTCTTGAGGAAACGCGTCGCCCCGAGGCGCACCGCTTCGAGACGAGCGACGGTATCGTCGCCGGTGGACAGACAGAACAGATGCACCGGCGGAAACGGTCCGCCGCGAAAGCGCTCGATGCAGGCGCGCGTATCCGGATCGTCGCGGCAGACCGACAGATCCGCAACGACGGCCGCCGGCGCCTGTTCTGCCGCAACGTCCAGCAACTGCTTCATGCTTGAAATCACCGCCGGCTCATAACCGGCAGCGCGCAAGGCCGCCGCCAGCATCGCGGCAATGGCACGGCTTTCGACCAGAAGGCACACGGCGCGGTTGCTGCTCGGCCCCGAGGGCGTCACCGTCGCGATCAGCCGCGGCAGGTTCGCCGCGGTCGCCTGTTCGCCGAGTACCCGGCGCCGCAGCGAATCGAGCAGCAGGGCGACCTGTTCCCGGTCGCCGGCGGCGAGCGGCTCCGTGCTGCGGTTTTCGTGGAAGCTCAACAACGTCAGCGCCGTCTGGCGCAGCTTCTCGTCGCCGCAGCGCACGCCCTGCATGGCGATGTCGCACAGAAGATCGTTGATCGGCCGCGACAAGCGATCGCCGCTGCCGGCGAGGTGTTCGGAAAATGCCGACTCAAGGTCGGCCAGCAATGCACTCAGCTTGGAAGAGGCTTCCTGGGTCATGGGTTTGCTCTTTCTCGCGGGCGCCGAAGGGGCGCGCGCTTTCGTTGCTTCTTGGATCCGCCAATCATAGCGCAAGACCATGACGCCCAGCCCGCGCTTTGCATCCGCGCTACACTCGCGCCATGACGCCGAAAAAAGTGCACGAACTGTTCTCCCGCCTCGCCCAGGCCAACCCGCATCCCGTCACCGAGCTCGACTATGCGTCGCCTTTCCAACTGCTGGTGGCGGTGGTCCTGTCGGCCCAGGCCACCGACAAGAGCGTCAATCTCGCCACGCCGCCCCTCTTCCGCGCCGCGCCGACGCCGGCCGCCATGGCCGCGCTCGGCTCCGACGGACTGATGCCCTACATTCGCAGCATCGGCCTCTACAAGACCAAGGCGAAAAACCTTGCCGCCCTCGCCCGCCAACTGCTGGAACGCCACGGCGGCGAAGTGCCGCACGAGCGTGCCGCGCTCGAAGCCCTGCCCGGCGTCGGCCGCAAGACGGCCAACGTCGTCCTCAACATCGCGTTCGGCGAGCCGACCATCGCCGTCGATACGCACATCTTCCGTGTCGCCAACCGCACCGGGCTGGCGCCGGGCAAGGATGTGGCGAGCGTCGAACAAAAACTGCTGCGCGTCGTCCCCGCCGAGTTCCGCCGCCACGCCCATCACTGGCTGATCCTGCACGGCCGCTACACCTGCACGGCGCGGCAACCCGGCTGCGCGAGCTGTCTCGTACGCGACCTCTGCGCCTACAAGGACAAAATCGATGTTCAACCCTAGCCGCGACGAAGCGCGCCGCTTTCTCATCGACGCCTGGCGCAAGCGCCGCGCAGGCCTGCCGGCGACGCCGCTGGAAACGCTGGCGGCCGACCTAGCGCAGCTCCACCCCGAATACCATGCGCTGCTCGAAGCCGGGCCCACATCGGTCGCCCAGGAATGGACCCCGGAAGACGGCCAGACCAATCCCTTCCTGCACCTTTCGCTGCACCTGGCCATCGCCGAACAGTTGCAGATCGATCAGCCGCCGGGCATCCGCGCCGCCTGCGACGCGCTGGCGGCACGCCACGGCGACTTGCACGCAGCCCTCCACGACATCCTCGACTGCCTCGGCGAAACGCTCTGGCGCGCGCAGCGCGACCGCCAGCCGCCCGACGGCGCCGCCTACCTCGAATGCATTCGCCGCCACCTATGATCCGCAACGTCGTCTTCGATATCGGCGGGGTACTCGTCGATTGGAATCCGCAGCACCTCTACCGCAAGCTCATCGCCGACGCCGCCGAACGCGAACGCTTCCTGGCCGAAATCTGTCCGCAGTCCTGGAACGAAGAGCAGGACGCCGGACGTCCGCTCGCCGCCGGCACCGCCGCGCAGGTCGCAAGATTCCCGCAGCACGCCGACCTGATTAGCGCCTACTACGGGCGCTGGGAGGAAATGCTGGCGGGACCGGTGCCGGGCACGCCGGACCTGCTGCTGCGCCTGCATGCGCGGCAAACGCCGCTTTACGCCCTCACCAACTGGCCAGCCGAACTGTTTCCGATCGGACGCCGCCGCTTTCCTTTTCTCAAACTCTTCCGCGGTATCGTCGTTTCGGGCGAAGAAGGCGTCATCAAGCCCGATCCGGCTATATTCGCCATCCTCGGCGAACGCCACGCCCTGCGCGCGGAGGAATGCCTGTTCATCGACGACAATCCGGCCAACGTCGCCGCCGCCGCCGCGCTCGGCTTCGCCGCCCATCGATTCACCGACGCCGCCAGCCTTGAACGTTGGCTGACGGAACTCGGACTGCTGGATTAGCGCCGACGATAGGCGATAATACGGCTCCCCTTCCCGAGACTCCGACCATGCGTTTCCAAGGAACCGAGACTTACGTCGCCACCCCGGACCTGATGCTCGCGGTGAACGCCGCGGTCACCCTGCAGCGGCCGCTGCTGATCAAGGGCGAGCCGGGCACCGGCAAGACCATGCTCGCCGAGGAAGTCGCCGCCGCCCTCGGCCTGCCGCTGCTGCAATGGCACGTCAAGTCGACGACCAAGGCTCAGCAGGGCCTCTACGAATACGACGCGGTGTCGCGCCTGCGCGACTCGCAGCTCGGCGACGGCCGCGTACACGACATCGCCAACTACATCGTCAAGGGCGTGCTGTGGCAGGCCTTCGAGGCCGAGACGCCGACCGTGCTGCTGATCGACGAGGTCGACAAGGCCGACATCGAATTCCCCAACGACCTCCTGCGCGAACTCGACCGCATGGAGTTCTACTGCTACGAAACGCGCACCCTGATCAAGGCGCGCCAGCGGCCGCTCGTCTTCATCACCTCGAACAACGAGAAGGAACTGCCCGACGCCTTCCTGCGCCGCTGCTTCTTCCACTACATCAAGTTTCCGGACAAGGAAACGATGGCCAGGATCGTCGATGTCCATTACCCCGGCATCAAGCAGGACCTGCTGCGCGAGGCGCTCGAAGTGTTCTTCGGCCTGCGCGACGCTCCCGGCCTGAAGAAGAAGCCCTCGACCTCGGAACTCCTCGACTGGCTGCGCCTGCTGCTGGCCGAGGACATTCCGCCCGAAGCGCTGCACAGCCGCGACCGCAAGGCCATCGTACCGCCGCTCGCCGGCGCCCTGCTCAAGAACGAGCAGGACATGCACCTGTTCGAGCGCCTCGTCTTCATGGCCCAGCACAACCGCTGATGCGCGCGCTGCTGATCGCTCTCGGCCTGCTGCTGGCGCTGCCGGCGAGCGCCCTTGAGCAGGTCACGCTGCAACTGAAGTGGAAGCATCAGTTCCAGTTCGCCGGCTTCTATGCGGCGCAGGAAAAAGGCTATTACCGCGACGCCGGCCTCGACGTGCGCATCAACGAGGCGCACGGCAACGAGAATCCGATCGAAACGGTCTTGTCCGGCCACGCCGATTTCGGCATCGGCGCCTCCGAACTGGTGCTGGCGCGCGGCCAGGGCAAGCCGGTCGTCGCGCTGGCCACGCTCATCCAGCACTCGCCGCTGACCCTGCTGGCGCGCCACGGCATCGACACGGTGCAGAGTCTCGCCGGCAAGCGCGTCATGCTGGTGCCCCACGAAATCGAGATGTACGCCTACTTCAAGCGCGAGGGCCTGCACCCGAACGCCTTCGAGGCCATCTCCCCCAGCTTCGACGCGCGCGACCTGATCGAGGGGCGCGTCGACGCCATATCCGGCTACTCGACCGACGAACCCTTCGAATTGCGCAACGCCGGCTTCCGCTTTACCCAGATGTCGCCGCGCGCCGCCGGCATCGATTTCTACGGCGACACCCTGTTCACTTCCGAAGCGCAGATCGGCCGCCATGCGCGTCGCGTCGCCGCCTTCCGCGACGCCAGTCTCGCCGGCTGGCACTACGCCATGGCCCACCCGGAAGAAATCGCCGACCTGATCCGCGCCAAGTACTCGCAGCGCAACAGCCGCGCCCATCTGCTGTTCGAAGCGGAAGAGCTGCGTCGGCTGATGCAGACCGACCTCGTCGCCATCGGCCACATGTATCCCGGACGCTGGCAGCACATCGCCGACACCTATGTCGAACTCGGCATGCTGCCGGCAGGGGTCTCCATCGACGGCCTGATCTGGAACCCGGCACCCGCCAGACTTCCCGACTGGGTCTGGCTCGCCTTCGCCGCCGGCGCGCTATTCCTGTTCCTGGCCGGAACGGCGGTTTGGCACTACATGAGAATGGCCGGCAGGCTCGGCCGTGAAATCGCCGAGCGCAGGATCGCCGACCAGGAACTGCAAGCGACCCGGCGCAACATCGCCGCCCTGCTCGACGCCACCCAGAGCTTCGCCGCCCTGCTCGACCTCAACGGCGACATCCTCTCGATCAATACCCACGGCGCCGCCCGCTTCGGCGGCACCTGCGACGAAATCGTCGGCCGCAACATCTACGAGCTCTC
>JACRPB010000038.1 GCA_016214175.1 Rhodocyclales bacterium | reverse complement strand
TAAAGCTCGGATTTCTTGAGGGCCATTTTTTGCGAAACGTTTGCGCGCCCATACCGCGATTGGCAGGGCACCTGCAGGAAATACGATGGGTTTGCACGATCCAGGCCCGTCGGCAGGCTTGGCGACAGAATGATACCCGACAGCCCTCGCGGATTATCGCCTTCCGCGTTGCCTTACCTCGTCAGCCGGTACTCAGCTCCGCCTCCTCGAACAGCGAGCGGATCACCACGCGCTTGATCTCCGGCCGGTCCGGCACGACGTAGAGCACCGGCGACAGCATCTCCTCGAAGATGCCGCGCAGGCTGCGCGCGCCGACCTTGTATTCGAAGGCCAGCTCGGCGATCTGCGCGAACACCGGCGCTTCGATGGCGAGCTCGACGCCTTCGTTCTTCAGTATTTCGCGGAACTGGTTGTAGATCGAGTTCTTCGGCTCGACCATGATCTTCACCAGCATCTCCTTCGACAGCTTGCCGAAGCTGGCGACGACCGGCAGCCGCCCGGCGAATTCCGGAATCAGGCCGAACTCGAACAAGTCGGTCGGCTTGGTGCGCGAGTTGAGGCGATCGAGGATTTTCTGGTTGTCGCCCTCGTCGGTGGCAATGAAGCCGAAGCTGTGGCTCTTGGCCGTGATGTTTTCGAGGCCGACGAAGGCGCCCCCGCAGATGAAGAGGACGTCGGCGGTGTCGATGTCCTGGCCGCTGCCGAGCTTGACGCGCGAGCCTTCCATGAGCTTCAGCAGCGCGTGCTGCACGCGCTCGCCGGCGCTGCCGCCGCTGTCGCCGGCCGTCTTCAGCTTGTCGATTTCGTCGATGAAGACGATGCCGCGCTGGGCGCGGGCCAGATTGCCGCCGGCGCGGTCGAGCAGGCGCAGCAGGATCGCCTCGATTTCCTCATTGACGTATTTCGACTGGGCCAATGAAGTCGCGTCGGCGGTGACGAAAGGCACGTTCAAGCCGCGCGCCAGGGTTTCGCACAGCAAGGTTTTGCCGCTGCCGGTGGGACCGATCAGCAGGATGTTGCTCTTGGCGAACTCGATGCTGCTGTCGCGCGAGCGCGCCAGCTTCTGGTAATGCGCATAGACGGCGACGGCGACCGTCTTCTTCGCCGCATCCTGGCCGACCACGTAATGGTCGAGATAGCGCACGATGGCGCTGGGAGTCGTGCCCTTCGCGTCGTCCATGGCAATGCCTTTGAAAACTCCGAGCCCGGCACTGTACCGGAGAACCGGACGCCTTGAGCGGCGGCGAGCGCGGCCTCATAATTGCCGCCATGACTCCCGACATCCTGTTCGCACGCGGCGACGACGATCCGCGCATCGCCGTCGTCACGCTGTTCAACCCCGACAAGCTCAACGCCGTGACCGCCGCCATGTGGCGCCGTCTGAGCGAGGTCTTCGCCGATGTCGCCGCCGCAGAAGACTTGCGCTGCATCGTCGTGCGCGGCGAAGGTCAGGCCTTCGCCGCCGGCGGCGATCTTGAGGAATTCCGCAGCGCGCGCGACACCGTCGAGCGTGCCCTGGCCTACCACGAAGCCGTCGGCGCGGCCCTCGATGCCGTCGCGCGCTGTGCGATCCCGACCGTCGCGCAGATCGCGGGCCCCTGCGTCGGCGGCGGCCTGGAGATCGCCGCGGCCTGCGACCTGCGCATCGCCGGCGAGTCCGCGCGCTTCGGTGCGCCGATCAACAAGATCGGCTTTTCGATGTATCCCGGCGAAATGGCGGGCCTGCTGACACTCGCCGGCCCGGCGGTAGTGAAGGAAATCCTGCTCGAAGGGCGCCTGCTGTCCGCGCGCGAGGCCTACGAGAAAGGCCTCGTCACGCGCGTCGTCGCCGACGCCGACGTCGCGCGCGAAACGCTGGCCACCGCGCAGCGCATCGCCGCCGGGGCGCCGCTGGTGGCGCGCTGGCACAAGCAATGGATCGCACGCCTACTCGAAGATCGCCCGCTTACGCCGGAGGAAAAGCGTGCCTCCTTCGCCTTCCTCGACAGCGCCGATTACCACGAAGGTCTCGCCGCCTTCCTCGAAAAGCGGTCGCCGGTGTTCAGGGGACAGTAGCTCGGTTATGCTCTGCCTGCCGCGCACCAAGATGCGGCCCAACCAAAGGAGCCCGTAATGAAAATGTCCGCCACCTTGCGCCGCCTGGCGCTGCTGCTGCTCTTCGCCGCCACCGCCGCGCTTGCCGATGGTCCGATCAAGGTGATCTACCATTTCAGCGAAGGTCTCGACCAGGCATCGCGCGGCTTGCGCAACATCCGCAATCATCTCGCCGGCGACCCAACGGCCAAGATCGTCGTCGTCGGCCACGGCGCCGGCATCGACTTCCTGTTGAAGGACGCCAAGGACAAGAACGGCGCCGCCTTTGAGACCCCGGTCGGCGATCTCGCCCTCGCCGGCGTCGAGTTCCGCGTCTGCAACAATACGCTGGTGAGCCGCAACATCGATCCCAAGCAGGTGATCGCTGACGCCAAGATCGTGCCCGCGGGCGTCGTCGAGATCGCTCGCCTGCAGGCGAAGGAAGGCTTTGTCTATCTCAAGCCTTGACTGGAGCGGCATCGACAGCGTCCTGCTCGACATGGACGGCACGCTGCTCGACCTCAATTTCGACAACCATTTCTGGCAGGTCCATGTGCCGCTGCGTTACGCCGAAATCCACGGCGTGACGCGCGAAGCGGCGCGCGAGGAGCTGATGGCGCGCTACCACGCGCGCGCCGGCACGCTCGAATGGTATTCGGTCGACTTCTGGGAGACCGCGCTCGAACTCGACATCATGAAGCTGAAGGAGGAGGTCGCGCACCTGATCGCCGTCCATCCTCACGTCGTCGCCTTCCTCGAAGCCGTGCGCCGCGCCGGCAAGCGCGTCGCCCTGGTCACCAACGCCCATCACAAGAGCCTGACGCTGAAAATGGCGCGCACCGGCCTGCAAGATCATTTCGACCTGCTCATCACCTCGCATGAACTTGGGCTGGAAAAGGAAGATCCCGGCTTCTGGCGGCGCTTGCAGCAGCGCTTTCCCTTCGATCCGGCGCGCAGCCTCCTGGCGGACGACAGCCTGCCGGTGCTCGACTCCGCGCGCAGCTACGGCATTCGCCACCTGATCGCCATGCGCTGGCCCGATACGCAACAGCCGGAGAAGAACACCGGCGACTACGCGGCGATCGCCAGCTTCGCGGAACTGATGCCGTGAACATTTCCAGCATTGCGCTGCCGCTGCCTCTGCTGCGCGGCGAGCGGCGTCCGCGCGTCGCCCTCGTCGGCCATCTCGGCACCGGCAAGAGCACGATCTTCAGTGCTGCGGCAAGCACAGCGGTGGCTCACGAGCGCCTGGCCGGGGAAGGTCCGGCCTACGAGGAATGCCTGGTCGAGGTCGGCCTCGACCAGATTTCGCTCGTCGACCTGCCGCCGATCGAATCCTTCCACCATTTGCGCGAGCCCGACCGCGTCGTCCTCAAGTACCTGCTCTGGGGCGACCGCTGGCCGGCCATCGCGCGCCACGAATCGCGGCAGCCGGCGGCGGCCTTTCGCGCGCCGGACGTCCTGATCCAGGTCATCGACGCCACCGCCCTCGAACGCGGCCTCGAACTGAGCCTGGAACTGGTGTTGCTGGGCCGGCCGCTGCTGATCGCCTTGAACCGCATGGACGAGGCGCGGGAAAAGGGCCTCACCATCAACGCCCGCGCCCTGGCGGAACAGCTCGGCGTGCCGGTGCTGCCGACGGTGGCCCACATGGGCGTCGGCCTCACCGCGCTCTTCGCCGAGGCCCTGCGCGCTGCGCGCGACAACGTCTGTCCGCTACCGCAGCCGCCGAGCCCGCACATCGTCGCCGCGCTCGCCACGCTCAACCAGTTGCTCGCCCGCCCCGAGATCGACGAAGCCTTCCAGGTGCCGCGTCCGCTGCTGCTGATGCAGCTCGCGGAGAACGACGACTACTTTCTCGACGAACTCGGCGCCCATTTCCCGCAACTGCTGCCGACGCTGCAAGCGGCACGCGCCGTCGCCGCCGCGTTGCTGCCGCGGCCGCTGGCCGAAGAGCTGCACGCCGACCGCCACCACCGCGCCGCTCTGATCTACGAACAAGCCAGCCGCCTGGCGCCGCGCGACGACGCCAACCGCGGCCAGCGCTGGCTCGACGAACTCTTTTTGCATCCGCGCTGGGGCCTGATCGGCAGCCTCGCAGTGTTCGCCCTCGTGCTATACATGGTCTTCGAAGTCGCCGCCGGTCTCGATGCGCTGACCTCGGCGCGGCTCGCGGCCTGGGCGCAGGAGTGGCAGCCGGCGTCCACGGCCGGCGTCGTCGGCCGCGCCGTCGTCGACGCGCTGATCGGCCTCGTCGGCATCGTCGTGCCCTACATGATCCCGTTGGTGGTGCTGCTGGTGGCGCTCGAAGAGTCGGGCATCATGCATCGCGTCGCCTTCGTCGTCGACCGCGGCTTTCACCACATCGGGCTGCACGGCGGCGTCGCCGTGCCGTTCCTGATCGGCCTCGGCTGCAACGTGCCGGCGCTGTCGGCGGTGGCGGCGACTGCGGCCGGGCGCGACCGCGTCATCGCCTCGCTGCTGATCACCTTCGTCCCCTGTTCGGCGCGCTCGGCCATCATTCTGGCGCTCGGCGGCAAGTACCTCGGCGGCCTGGGCGTCTTCGCCATTTTCGCGCTGACGCTGCTGGTCATCGCCCTGCTCGGGCAGTTGCTGACGCGGCGCTACACGCAGGCCGGACCGGGCCTGATCCAGGAGATCCCGCCCTACGCCGTGCCGCACTGGCGCGGCATCCTCGGCAAGACCTGGGAGCGCACCAGCGACATCCTCACCATCGTCACGCCGCTGCTGATCGTCGGCAGCGTCGTGCTGGCGCTGCTCGCCCACGTCGGTGCCGATGTCGTCGTCAACACCTTGCTGACGCCGATTACGGTCTGGTGGCTCGGCCTGCCCGCGGTCCTCGGCGTACCCATCCTGTTCGGCGTGCTGCGCAAGGAACTGTCGCTGCTGATGATCTATCAGGCACTCGGCACGACCGAAATCGTGCCGCTGATGAACTGGGTGCAGATCGCCACCTTCCTCATTTTCATCACCTTCTACGTTCCCTGCCTGTCCACTTTCGCCGTCATGCTGAAAACCATCGGCCGCCGCGAAGCCGGCTTCTCGGTGGCGCTGTCCGTCGGCGCCGCGCTGGCGATCAGCGGCGCGGTGCGGCTGCCGCTGGAGCTGTTGACGCGCTAAGCACCGGAACCTTTGCCCGCCGACGGCCTCGAATTCTGAGTGCCGCCTGCTGGGCGCAACCCAGCGCAGCGGCCGACTCGGCCAGGAGGAAGCGCCGATGCGCCCGATCGATCCGGAACAGTACGCAGAATTCAAGGCGAGCGGGCGGTTGCCCTCGCCCAAGGGCGTGGCCCTCGCCGTCATCCGCCTGCTGCGCAACGACAACTACGAGATGCCCGACTTGGTGCGACTGTTGCAGTCCGATCCGGCGATGGCCGGGCGGCTGCTGCGCTTCGCCAACGCCGCCGCCGTCGGCAGCACGCGGCCCGTCGTCGGCGTCGGTGAGGCCGTGCTGATCCTCGGCGCCCAGCGCATACGCGATCTGGTGCTCGGCTTTTCGCTGCTGCGCGACTACCGCAACGGCCGTTGCGAGGCCTTCAGGTTCGAGACCTTCTGGTCGCGCTCGCTGGCCACGGCGATCGGCGCCCAAACCCGCGCCAGCCAGGCGCAGATCGCCGGCGAGGAGTTCTTCACGCTCGGCCTGCTCTGCGATATCGGCATCCTGGCGCTCGTCGCCTACGACTGCGGCCTTTACGGCGAAGCCCTGCGCCGCGCCGAACGGAAGTCCGAAGGCATGAGCGACGCCGAGCGCGCCGTCTTCGGCATCGACCATCGCGAACTCGGCGCTGCACTGATGGCCGAGTGGGGCCTGCCCACCGCCCTGACGAACGCGGCCTACCACAGCGAGACGCCCGACGCCGGCGGACTCGTCGCCGGATCGCGCCAGCACGCGCTGGCGTTGTCGATCCAGTTCGCGCGCACCCTGGCCGACATCTGCATCGGCGGCGGCCGGGACCACTCCGACCTGCTGCCCGAGCTCTACGTCAAGGGCGCGCGCCTGGGCATCGGACCGAACGACCTTGCGGCCTTCGCCGACGACGTCGTGCGCCGCTGGCGCGACTGGGGCGCCGCCTTGCAGGTGCAAACGCGGGAAGTGCCGCCCTTCGCCGACATCATGACCTTGGCGCCGCCGTAGCCGGGCCCGTTCCCTGCCGCGCGTCCCTGCCGCGTTGAGTCGGCGCGGGTTGTCGGCGACAATAGGTCGATTGCACCGACACAAGGGGGAGAGCGATGCCCGTCGCGAAGCGCTGGTGGTCATGGCTGACGTTGTTCGCCGCAGGCTGGGTCTGTGCGCAAACGCCACCGCATCTGGGAAGCCAGGGGCAGGCCGACTACCGCGACTACCTCGCCGCCCGCGACCATCGCGCCTTCGCCATCGCTCCCGGCGGCGCCTGGGGCTGGCAGGCGGAAGCGGCTACCCGCGACGACGCGGTGGCCGCCGCCCTCGCCGCCTGCCGCGGCAACACGCCGCAACGATGCGTGCTTTATTCGGCCGACGGCCGGCCGGAGTTCGACGTCAAGACCTGGCCGCGGCTGTGGGGCCCCTATGCCGACGCCGCGACGGCGCGCAAGGCGGTCGTCGGGCGCAGACCCGGCGAACGCTTTCCCGATCTCGCCTTTACCTCCGCCGACGGCCGCCAGCTCTCGGTCGCGTCCCTTGCCGGCCGCGTCGCCGTGCTGCACTTCTGGGGCTCCTGGTGCGCTCCCTGCCGCCGCGAAATGCCCGACTTGCAGAAGCTCTACGACGGCATGAAGTCGCGCCGCGACGTCGCTTTCGTGCTGCTTCAGGTACGCGAGAAGTTTGCCGTTTCCCGGCAGTGGGCGACGGCACAGGGCCTGCATCTGCCGCTGCACGATTCCGGCGCCGGCGGCGAAGACGACGCCAGGCTGCGTACCGCCGACGGTGCCAGCATCGGCGACCGCGAAATCGCCGGCAGCTTCCCCACCACCTACGTCATCGACAAGCGCGGCCTCGTGCTCTTTTCGCACGTCGGTCCGATCGCCGACTGGGGCCAGTACCGCGCTTTCCTGCTGGACGCCGCCGCGCGCTCCGGGCGCTGAATCAAGCCTCGCGGCGCAGGTGGGCGAGCGTGCGCTCGATGCGCGCACGCTCGCTCAGCACCTTGCGCGCATACGCCGCACCCGGATCGTTAGTGGCGCCGCCATACATTTGCAGCGCGGCCTCGGTGGCGCCGAAACGCCGCAGATACTCGCGCAGGATCTGCGTGCCGACCCGGATGTTCGCCTGCGGGTCGAGCAGAATTTCCTCGTCCCCATGCAAGGCGACCTTCTCCATGTGGAACTTCGCCCGCACCTGCATCAGCCCTTTCGCGCCGCGGGAACTTTCCGCCGCCGGGTTGAAGCCGGACTCGATGGCGATCACGGCGAGAATCAGCAGCGGATCGATGGCCGATTCGCTACCCGCCTGATAGGCGCAGGCGACGACGGGCGCCATCAAGTCGGGGGCGACGCGATAGCGCGCGGCGATGAAGTCGGCAAGCCGCCGTTGCTCGCGCCGCATGGCCGCATCGCCAGTGGGTTGCCCGCGCGCGACGAGGGGAGCGATGTTCTGGTCCTGGCGCGGATCGGAAGCCGGTTCGAGCGCCGCGCTACGACGCGGGCTTTCGATGACGACGATGCGGACGACGCCGTCGCGGACCGTCTGTTGCGGCAGCACGACGCGGGCGGCATGGCCGCGCTCGCGGTAGAACTCGCCGATCGCCAGGGCGGCGCCGCGCAACTCGCCGATGCCGACGCTGCGGCCGATGAACTCGGACACCTGAGGCTTGAGCACGCTTTCCGGCAGGAGCTTGCCGCTCAGGATGCGAATGTCCTTGACGAAGACGCGGAAGGCGTCTGCCGCCGCCTCGTCGTCCACCAGAGGTACGGACACGAGGGTAGCTGCCGCTTGCGGCGCGGCAGCCGCGAGCGGGGGCGCCTGGGCCGAAACCAGGATGGGCAACAGCAGCAGCAAGCCTGCGCTTGCCTGCGCTACGCGCGGCCAAATCGATCGACAACCCGACATCGCTCCTCCTGCGCCATGGCACACACGCCGATGTTAGGCGCAGGGCGCCAGCTTCGATCCCGGCGGCAAGACGCGGATGCCGGCCTGCCGCCGTTTTGGACCAGGCCATGCCCCCCACCGAGTTTTTCGAGGACGAGAAGCGCACGCTGATACTGCGTCATACCGCGGGCGCAGCGGCGCCGACGGATGCCGACATGCTGGCGGCCGAGGCCGCCGTCGCCGGCTACGGCGATCTGGCGCTGGATGCGCGCGCCCTGGCGGCAGCGGCCGGCCGCATCGGCAAGGGCGAGAGCTTCTCGCTCGCCGTCGGTCGGCGCGCCGATGCCGAATACCAGGTCGTCATCGCGGCGGACCAGATGAGCGCGACCTTGACCGTGATCGAGGCACAAGGCGGCGTCGCGGCGAACGTCGGCGGCGCGGCCGAGGCGCTGGGCGCACGCGGCATCGTCTACGGCCTCGACGAAAAGGCGCTGGCCGCGGCACTGGCGGCACCGGGCACGGCCGTCACGGTGGCGCGCGGCGAGGCGGCGCTGGCAAGCGCCGACGGCCGGCTGGAGACCTTGATCAACCTCGGCCAGATCCATCGGCCGCAGGAGGACGACAAGGGCCGCGCCGATTTCCGCGAGCTCGGCCTCATCCATTCAGTCGCCGTCGGCACGCCGCTGCTGCGCCGCCATCCGCCGCAGCCGGGCCGGCCGGGACGCACCGTTCTCGGCGCCGAGATCCCGGCCGCAAAGCCCAAGGACGTGAAATTTCCCGCGCACCTCGACGGCGTCGCAGCGACGCCGGGCAAGCCCGACCTGCTGATCGCGGCCGTAGCCGGGCATCCGGTGGTCCGCCGCGACTGCGTCCGCGTCGATCCGATCCTGGTCCTGCCCGAGGTCGACCTGGCGAGCGGCAACATCGACTTCATCGGCGCCGTCGAGATCAAGGGCGACGTGCAAACCGGCATGAAGATCAAGGCCGGCGGCAGCGTCGTCATCCACGGCACGCTGGAATCGGCCGAGGTCGATGCCGGCGGCGACGTCGAGGTCAAGGGCGGCGTCATCGGCCAGCGCGACCAGGGAAGCGGCGACGGCAAGCCGAGCGGCGCGCGCGTCCGCGCCAAGGGCAGCGTGCGCGCCCACCATGTCGAAAATGCGTCGATATTCGCCGAGCAGTCGGTATTCGTCAGCGACCTCATCGCCCAGTCCGAGGTCACCGCCCTGGAAGAGGTCGTGGTCGGCAAGGAAGGCGGCCGCCGCGGCCACATCATGGGCGGCGTGATTCGCGCCACGCGCGCAGTGACGGCTTATTGCCTCGGCGCTTCCGGGTCGAGCCGGACCGAAATCGTCGTCGGCCTGAATCCGCCGCTGGCCGCGGCCATCGAGGCGAGCAAGGCGGCCGCAGCGGCAAAGCGCAAGGAACAGGACGATCTCGAAAAGCTCGTGCGCGTTCTGCAGGCGCGCACGGACCGGGCCGAACTCCTGGCCAAGGCCCAGTTCACGCTGGAGCGCGCACGCGGCGAGCTGGCCGATATCCAGGCGACGCTGGCCGAGCAGGAGGCGGAACTCAAGCTCACCGACAAGGCCGAGGTCGTCGTCGTCAATGCGGTTCATCCCGGCGTTGCGGTCACCATCGGCCGCAAGGTCAAGGTCGTCGCCGAGAACCTCGGCGCCGGCACCTTCCGCCTTGCGGTCGACGCCGCCAGCGAGCGCGAAGAAGAAGTCGTCGCGTTTCAGCGCTGACGCGCTAATCTATTTCGGCGCTGCCGCATCCTCCTCGTCGCCGACGTCTTCCCAGCCCGTGATCATGGCCTTGAGGTGGGCGGTCGGCGTGTGGCCGGCCGTGGTCAGATAGACGTGGGCGATCAGGAACACCAGCATCATGAAGGCCGCCGCCGTGTGGAAGAAGGCCACCCATTCGAGCGACAGGTAGTTCTCCCAGCCCCAGTCGCGCCAGGAGCCGTAGAACAGGTAGCTCCAGCCCGAAAACCAGATCAGCGGCCCGATCACCAGCATCACGCCAAGATAGGCCAGGCGTTGTAGCGGGTTGTGCTTCTTGAGCTGGGTGGCACGGAAGGGATGGGGGGCGTTCGTGAATATCCCGAGCGCGTAGTACTTGATCATCGCATCGACCTTGTTGAGGGTCGGCACGTACTGCTTCCACTCGCCTGTGGTGAGGTGCCAGAAGATGGCGAAGATCCAGAGCCCGACGAGGGTCCAGGCCGCGGTGGTGTGGTAGACCACCGCGGTCCGGAAGCCGAGGTTCTCGTAGGCGCCGTGAATCTCGAAACCGGTCGCCAGCAGGGTGACGATCAGCAGCGCTTGCGACCAGTGCCAGAAGCGCTCGAAGCGTTTGAAGACGTAGATCCTGGTTGCGGACATGATTACACCGCCTTTCTGTGGGCCAGATAGATGCGCAGGCCGCCGTGGAAGAGGACGCCGGCAAGGGTGCCCAGCGCCGCGAGCCAGCCGAGAGTGTCGAGCCAGGGCTTGCCGTCGCGGCCCGGCATGTAGATGCCCTGCACCTTCTGCAGACGGCCGGACCGGCTGTGGCATTGCGTGCAGGTCAGCGCATCTTCCTTGGGCGCCACCATGTGGGTGATGGGCCAGGTCATCTCGGTCTTGACGAAGTCGAACTTGCCGCCGAACGGACGCCCGGAAGCGGCGGCGCCGGCGCGCAGGGCTTCTTCCCACTTGAAGTTCTGCCAGAACGCGGTGTCGTCCTTCTCGCCGTAACCGGTCGCGGTGTGGGGCACCAGCAGCGACTTGGTCTCAAGGTCGTAAGGCTGCTTGCCGCGGAAGATCTTGACCGGCCAGATGCGCGACTTGCCGTCTTCGGCGCTGCCGTCGAAGCGATTGATTTCGGTGACGCCGGCCGCGTTTACCGGGTCGCCCAGCAGCGTGTACTTCACCTTGCCGTTGATCCAGACGTATTCGGGCACGACGTCGGACTCGTAGGTGAAGTCGCCCTTCTTGCTGTCGTAGCGGTCGTGGTGACCGGAGCTGTCCTTGATGGTCATCGGCTTGCCTTCGGGCGTCAGCTTGCCGGCGGTCGACCAGTCCCAACTCATTTTCGTGGCCTGGCCGCGCGCGAACTGCGGAATGTGGCAGGTCTGGCAGGCGAGCTTGTCGGTATGCTCGTCGAGCTTGGTGCGGATCAGGTCGTCGCCCTTGGCACGGTGCGGCTTCTGGTCGTGGCAGGACTGGCAGGTCGCCGCCGCGGCCTGGTCCTTGGGCTTGCCGCGCATGTAGGCGTGGCCGGTTTCCTTGCCGGTAGGCGTGTAACGGCTGCCGGGAATGTCGTGACCCGAGGTCGCATGGCAAGTGGCGCAACTGAAGTTGAGCCCTTGCGCATCCATATGCACGTCAAGGTAGCGTTTGGGATTCTTCAGCGTGGTGTCGAGGTCGCCATGCTTCACCGCGTCGCCGCCGCCGGCGTTGAAGTGGCAGACGCCGCAATTGGCGCGCGACGTCGGGCCGACGCTTTGCGCGACCTTGGCCAGATCGGCTGGCTTCACCATCTTGCCCGACTTGGGCGGAAACTCGATCTCCTTGTAGGCCGGATGGCCGGCAAGGCCGGGCAGCTTGCGGTAGGTACCGGTCTTCTCATGGCAGACCAGGCAATCGACGTTGCTCTCGTTCGTGAAGTCGAACTTGTCGTCCTCCCAGCCGTAGCCGGCGTGGCAGGCCGTGCAGAACTTGTAGTTCGACGGCACCGCGGTACAGAAGTTGTTGATGACGTTCTTCTTGCCGAGCTTCTGGCTGTTCTCCGGATTCAGCCACTCCCAGGTCCAGTGCTTGGTCTTCATCACCTGCTTGGCCGCTTCGGTGTGGCAGGCGAGACAGGCCCGGGTGACGTCGGGGCCGGTCTTGAAGACCTGCTGGAGTTCCTTGAACTTGCTGTGATCGGCCGTCGAGGTCGATGCCGGCTTCGCCGCAGCGGGAACGGACGGCTGCGGCATGGCCGCGGTGGCGGCGTAGGCGCTGCCCGCGAGCAGCCACAGCGGTATCAGTAGTCGTTTGAGCATGATGGCCTCCCGTCAGCAACCGCTGCCGGCGCCGGCACCGCCGCCACCGCTCTCGCCGGCGGGCTTCGGCACGATCATCTGCGGCGCCGGTTTGTTCGGGTCCATGACCAGGAACTTCTGCTGGTCCGCCGCCACCTTGTCCATGATGTCGCCGACCAGGGGGCCGAACATCTTGCCCATGAGGCCGGCGTTCATGGTGCCGATATAGACCTTGCCGTCGTTCTTCTTATATACCGAGATCTTGCAAGGCATCAGGATGGAGAGGTAACGCACCGAGTCCTCCTTGAGGATGGGGCCCGAGTACAGCGTGCTGCAGGCCTCGACCATCATCACCGGCAGGGTGTTGCCGCCGTCGCTCTGCACCGCCCGCGCCGGATTGCGCAAACCCGACAGCGTCCACTTGTTGCCCGTGTCCTGGATGTTGTGCTGGATGCGGGCGACCGTTTCCTCCATGCCGAAGGGGCTGACCCTTTCGTTGAACATCAGGCCGCCGGCCATGTTCCAGGCCAATACGCCGGTGACGACGATTCCGGCAACGATTCCACCGAAGAATTTCAACATGGCGCGCTCCTTTATTGACTCATTGGAATAATGTAATTTTCTAATATTCGTAGAACAAGATATTGAGGCACGTCAACGATTCTTGCTGCACTGCGCATAGACGCTTGGATCGAAGCCGCCTATCTTGTATACAAAATACGCGCTCGCATGCAATTTACCCACATAAACAGCATGTTGATTAGGAACATGGGCAACAACAGGCCACGCCCCGCGATGTCGCAGAAACGCCGCGCGTCCTCCCGGCTCAACGCTTCGTCGCTGAGCCAGCAGGCGGTCGAGGAATTGCGGCGGCGCATCGCTTCATGCCAGTTGGTGCCGGGCCAGCGTCTCGACGAGGCCGCCCTGGCCGCCGAACTGGGCATTTCGCGCACGCCCCTGCGCGAGGCGCTGAAAATGCTTTCGGCGGAAGGCCTCGTCGACATCACGCCGCGTCGCGGCGCCCACGTCGCCGAGATGGCCCAGGACGACCTGGAGGGCATCTTCCCGATCATGGCCCTGCTCGAAGGCGAGGTGGCGCGCGAAGCGGCGCAGAAAGCGACGCCGCTCGACCTCAGGCGTCTCGACCAGTTGCATGCCACCCTGGAAAAATATGTCGCCGCCGGCGACGTCGATCGCTATTACGAAACCAACTACCAATTTCACGACGCCCTGCAGCAGGTCGCCGGCAACCCTTGGCTGCAGCACGTGATCGGCGACTTGAGGAAGCTGTTGCGCCTGTCGCGCCATCGCTCGCTGAAGCTGGCGGGACGGATGAACGATTCCTTGAACGAGCACCGCGCGCTGATGGACGCCCTGCACAAGCGCGACGCCGAAACCGCGCGCCGCGTCATGAAGCGTCACTTGCTGGAACAGTTGGCCGCCCTGCGCCAGCTTGCCGAGACGGCGGCGGAGGCCTGATGGTCGGCCTCGTCAAGCGCGGCATCAACCGCGTCAAGGCCATCGTCGCCAGCCACCGCGACGCGACGCTCGGCGCCCGCGAACTCGCGCATTTGCGCGCGCAACTGGCCGACTGCGCCGCCGGCCTCGGCGGCGAGGTCTCGGCGCGCAACCGCGCGGCACGCCTCGGCGCCACCTATCTGAAGCTGCATGACGGCGGCCGCCACGATTTCCTGCGCCTGATCGCGCGCGAATTCGGCCCCGACCCGCTCGGCGTCGCCGCCGCCCACGCCGCCTGGCAAACGGCGATCGGCACCGACGGACAATGGGACGCCGAGGCCGACCTGCGCGCCGCCATGCGCTCGAAGCGCATCCGCATCCTGACCCAGTTCAACGCGCTGCCCCAGGGCGTGAAGTTCCTCGTCGACCTGCGCGCAGACCTGCTGCGCTTTCTCGAACACGATCCGGAACTCACGGCGCTCGACCGCGAACTCGAAGCGCGCCTGACGGCCTGGTTCGACGTCGGCTTTCTCGAACTCTCGCGCCTGACCTGGAACTCGCCGGCCGCGCTGCTGGAAAAGCTGATCGAATACGAGGCCGTACACGAGATCCGCTCCTGGACCGACCTCAAGAACCGCCTCGATTCCGACCGGCGCCTCTACGCCTTCTTCCATCCGCGCATGCCGCAGGAGCCGCTGATCTTCGTCGAGGTAGCGCTCACCGACCGTCTCGCCGACAACGTGCAGGCACTGCTCGACGAGCACGCGCCGGTGTTCGACGCACGCCTGGCGGACACGGCGATTTTCTATTCGATCTCGAACACCCAGGCCGGCCTGCGCGGCGTTTCCTTCGGCAACTTCCTGCTGAAGCGCGTCATCGACGACTTGCAGCGCGACTTCCCCAAGCTCAAGACCTTCGCCACACTGTCGCCGCTGCCGCAGTTGGGCAGTTGGGTCAAGCGCAATCCCGCCGCGCTGACGCAAGCCGGCATCGCACTCGATGCCGCCGCCCTGGCGGCGGGCGACTGGGCAAAGAGCCGCGAGCAGGCGCGCGGCCTGCGCGAGCCGCTGCTGAAGCTCGCCGCCTGCTACCTGACGCTGGCCAAGCACGGCCGTCTGCCCGTCGATCCGGTGGCGCGCTTCCATCTCGGCAACGGGGCGCGCATCGAGCGCATCAATTTCCTCGCCGACACCTCGGCCAAGGGCTACCAGCAGTCCTACGGCCTGATGCTCAACTATCTCTACGACATCGACGCCATCGAAAACAACGTCGAGGCCTTCGCCGCCGAAGGCACCATCGCGATGTCGGCCGCCGTCCGGCGACTGGCGCGAACGACCACCCATGACAATCAAAAGGAGACAGCATGAACAAGATACGCCGCCGCATCGTTGCCGGTTCCCTCGCCGCCCTGCCGCTGCTGGCCCTCGGCCGTTACGCCCTGGCGCAGACCGCCGGCACGCTCAAGATTTCCCACCAGTTCCCCGGCGGCAGCATCGACGAGGGCGATTTCCGCGACCGCCTTTGTCGCAAGTTCGCCGTCGAAGTCGAAAAGCGCACCAAGGGCGCGCTCAAGTTCCAGGTCTATCCCGGCTCCTCGCTGATGAAGACCAACGCCCAGTTCGCCGCCCTGCGCCACGGCGCGCTGGACATGAGCCTCTACCCGATTCCCTATGCCGGCGGCGAAGTACCGGAGCTCAACATCGGCCTCATGCCCGGCATCGTCACTTCCTATGAGCAGGGCGCGAAGTGGAAGAGCGCCGAAGTCGGCAAGGCGCTCACCGAGCTACTCGCCGAAAAGGGCATCGTCATCGTCAGTTGGATCTGGCAGGCCGGCGGCGTCGCCAGCCGCAGCGCACCGCTGGTGAACCCGGAAGACGCCAAGGGCATGAAGGTGCGCGGCGGCAGCCGCGAAATGGACCTGATGCTGAAGGCGGCCGGTGCCTCGGTGATCTCGCTGCCCTCGAACGAACTCTACGCGGCGATGCAGACCGGCGCCATGGACGCGGCGATGACTTCGTCCACCAGCCTGATGTCCTTCCGCCTCGAAGAAGTCTCCAAGCATCTCACCAGCGGCCGCGGCAAGGCCTACTGGTTCATGCTCGAACCGCTGCTGATGTCGAAGCAGGTCTTCGACAAGCTGCCGGCCGACCAGCAACAGACGATTCTTCAGGTCGGCGCCGAGATGGAAAAGTTCGGCACCGAGCAGGCGCGAATCGACGACAAGCTGGTGGCCGAGGTGTATGCGAAGAAAGGCGCCAAGGTCGCCGACCTCGACGACGCCGCAGTGAACAAGTGGCGCACCCTGGCGCGCGAAACGGCATGGAAGGACTACGCCGCGAAATCGCCGGGCTGCGCGCGCATGCTGCAACTGGCGGAAAAAACGCTGTAGCGCGAGATGAGCGGCAACGGTTTCGACCCGCGTCCGCCGGGCGGCGGCGCGGGAAGCCTGCTGGCGTTCTGCGAGCGCGCCATGGCGCTCGCCAACCGCGCCATCCTGGTGCCCTGCATGCTGGCGCTGGTCGCGGCGGCCGGCATCCTCACCTATAGCGTCCTCGCCCGCTACTTCTTCAAGATTTCCACCGACTGGCAGGACGAGGCATCGGTGTTCCTGCTCGTCGGCGCCACTTTTCTGTCCGGCGCCTACGTGCAGTCGGTGCGCGGCCACATCGGCATCGAGGCGGTGGCGAGCCTGTTGCCGCCGGCGGTGAACCGCTGGCGCATGATTCTGGTCGACGCCGCGAGCTGCGCTTTCTGCACGTTCTTCGCCTGGAAGTCCTGGACGCTCTTGCATGAGGCCTGGGTCGACGGCCAAACCAGTTCCTCGTCCTGGGGACCACCGCTGTGGATACCCTATTCGATGATGGCGGTGGGCATGAGCCTGGTCGGCATCCAGTTGCTGCTGCACTTTCTGGCGCGCGTCGCCGTTCGCGAGGGCCGCTCATGACCACCCTGACCCTGGGCGCGCTCTACGGCGCCGTCACGCTGCTGGTGATGTTCTCCGGCATGCCCATCGCCTTTGCGCTCGGCAGCGTGGCGCTCGGCTTCATGTATTTCTTCATGCCCGCGGCGAGCCTCAATACCGTGACGCAGAACGTCTACGAGGAAATGGCCAGCATCACCCTGCTGTCGATCCCGCTGTTCATCCTCAAGGGCGCCGCCATCGGCCGCTCCGCCGCCGGCCGCGATCTCTATCTCGCGCTGCACGCCTGGATGCACCGCATTCCGGGCGGGCTAGGCATCGCCAACGTCTTCGCCTGCGGCCTCTTCGCCGCCATGGCGGGATCGAGTCCCGCCACCTGCTCGGCCATCGGCAGCGCCGGCATACCCGAGATGCGCAGCCGCGGCTATTCGGGCGGCTTTGCCGCCGGCATCATCGCCGCCGGCGGCACGCTCGGCATCCTCCTGCCGCCGTCGATCACCATGATCCTCTACGCGGTCGCGGCCGAACAATCGCTGGGACGCCTCTTCCTCGCCGGCATCGGCCCCGGCGTGCTGCTCGTCGCCTTGTTTTCGTTCTACGCCACCTGGCGCTATCGGCGCGAATACCGCGCCGCCGAGGCGCAGCTCGCCGCCGGCGGCGAGAAGTCGGCCTACCTCGATCAACACGTCTATACGCTGCGCGAGAAAGTCGAAATGCTGCCGCGCGTGCTGCCCTTCGTCGTCCTGCTGATCGGCGTCATGGTCGCGCTCTACGGCGGCTACGCCACGCCCTCGGAAACCGCGGGCTTGGGCGCCGTGCTGGCGATGCTGCTGGTCGGCACGGTCTACCGCCTGTGGCGGCCGGCCGCGGTATCGCCCATCCTGCTGGCGACGCTGCGCGAATCGACCATGCTGATGTTCATCATCGGCATGTCGCTACTTTATTCGTATGTGATGAGCTATCTGCACATCTCGCAGAGCGCGGCGGAATGGATCGTCGGCCTGGCGCTGACGAAGTGGCTGCTGCTAACGATGATTCTGCTGCTGGTCGTCGTGCTCGGCTTCTTCCTGCCGCCGGTGTCGATCATTCTGATGACGGCGCCGATCCTGCTGCCGCCGCTGCGCGCGGCCGGCTTCGACTTGATCTGGTTCGGCGTGGTGATGACCATCGTCATGGAAATGGGCCTGATCCACCCGCCGGTCGGCCTCAACATTTTCGTCATCAAGAACATCGCGCCCGACATTCCGCTCAAGGACGTGATCTGGGGCGTGCTGCCCTTCGTCGGCCTGATGATGCTGGCCATCCTGTTATGCTGCCTCTTCCCCGCCATCGTCACCGGACTGCCCGACGCGGTGATGGGAATCTCCACCCGCTGAATCGAATCATGGAAAACCTCTACGCTCTGCTCGCCTCGCACTTTCCGAAGAATCCCGCCGCTCCCTGCCTGATCCTGCCCGACAACCGCGTCTGGACCTACGGCGATGTCGAACGCGCTTCCGCGCGCATCGCCAATCTAATCGTCGCCCTCGGCCTCACGCCCGGCGACCGCGTCGCGGCACAGGTGGAAAAAACGCCGGAAGCACTGATGCTGTATCTCGCGGCACTACGCGCCGGCATGGTCTTCCTGCCGCTCAACCCCGCCTACCAGCGCCACGAACTCGACTACTTCCTCGGCGACGCCAAGCCCGGCCTGTTTGTCTGCCGGCCGCCGCTGCGCAAGCTGGCCGACGAACTGGCGCGCAAAGCCGGCGTGCCGCACGTGCTCGAACTCGACGACGCCGGCCGCGGCTCGCTGATCGACGCGGCGGCGGCGCATGCCGACCGCTTCGATACCGTCAAGCGCCGCGGCGACGATCTCGCCGCCATCCTCTACACGTCAGGCACCACGGGGCGTTCCAAGGGCGCGATGCTGTCGCATCGCAACCTCGCCGTGAATGCGAAGACGCTGCACGACTATTGGCGCTTTCGCCGCGGCGACGTGCTGCTGCACATGCTGCCGACCTTCCATGTCCACGGCCTCTTCATCGCCTGCCATTGCGCGCTGCTCAACGGCTCGGCGATGTTTTTCGAGCCCAAATTCGACGCCAGGCGTGCGCTGCAACTGCTGCCCGAATCGACCGTGTTCATGGGCGTGCCGACCTACTACGTGCGCCTGCTGGCGGAGCCCGGCTTCACGCGCGACACCTGCCGCCGCATGCGCCTGTTCATCTCCGGCTCGGCGCCGCTGCTCAAGGAAACCTTCGACGAGTTCAAAGCGCGTAGCGGCTTCACCATCCTCGAACGCTACGGCATGACCGAAGGCGGCATGTTCACCTCCAATCCGTATGCCGGCGAACGCCGCGGCGGCACCGTCGGGCTGCCTTTGCCCTGCACCAAGGTCCGCATCGTCGACGACAACGGCAAGTCTTGCGCGCCGGGAACGATCGGCAACATCCAGGTCAAGGGCGACAACGTCTTCGTCGGTTATTGGCAGATGCCGGAAAAGACCAAGGAGGAATTCACGGCCGACGGCTGGTTCAAGACCGGCGACCTCGGTTCGGCCGGAGCCGACGGCTACGTCACCATCAGCGGCCGTTCCAAGGATCTCGTCATCAGCGGCGGCCTCAACGTCTATCCGAAGGAAATCGAGGAAATGATCGACGCCCTGCCCGGCGTCGTCGAATCGGCCGTCATCGGCCTGCCGCATCCCGATTTCGGCGAGGCGGTGACAGCCGTGGTGGTGCGCCAGAAGACCGATGCCGGCTCGGACTTGACCGAAGCCGGCATCCTGGCCGCGCTAAAAGGCGAACTCGCCAACTTCAAACTGCCCAAGCGCATCTATGTCGTCGACGACCTGCCGCGGAACGCCATGGGCAAGGTGCAGAAAAACCTGCTGCGCGAGCGCTACGCCAAGCCCTGAACTACCAGTTCGGCACGAACTCGATGCGGCGGTTGATCCCGGCGGTCGGATTCGCGGTGTCGCGCAAATTGCCGCTGCCGCGCCCCACGGTCGTGATGTTGCCGAGGCCGTAGGTGTTCATCAGGTAGGTCCGCGCCGCTTCGGCCCGCGCCATCGACAGCTTGCGGTTGGTTTCCACCGAACCGGCGGCATCGGTATGGCCCTCGATCACCAGCGAGGTCCACGTATCGCTGCGTTTCTGCAGTGCCTTGCCGACGATGTCGAGAAACTCCCTGCCCTCGGCTGTCAGTTGCGACGACCCGGAGGCGAAGGTGACCTGGACCGATTCCAGCGAAGACTTCGGCAACACGCTCTGGCAGCGCATGCCGGCTTTTTCAAGCTGAGCGCATTCCTTCTTCTGAGCCGCCAGTTGCTGCGGGAAAAGCGCCGCTTCGACCTGTTCGACGGACGGCGACTTCTCGTTGATCGATACCGTCGTCTTCAGGTCGGATTCGCCCGCCTGAGCCTGCACGACAGCGGCCGCGAGGCAGAGGGCAAGCATTGCATACCGGGTTCTCATGGTCGTCTCCTTCCGTCTTGCTAGACAATTTCCCTACTTCGATACTAGTTGAATTATGCCAAACTACCAACGCGCCAAGCATGCCAAAAGTCTCATCCCGTCAATAAGCCATGCAGCATTTTCGTCGCCAGTAGCGCCAGAAAACCGCCGAAAGCGCGCTTCAACTGCTTGACCGGCAGCCGGTGGGCGAGCCGGGCACCGACCGGCGCCATCAGAAAGCTCATGGCAACGACGCCGCCGAAGGCCGGCAGATAGACGTAGCCGAGCGCATAGTCGGGCAGGCCGGGCGCCTGGAGCCCGCTGGCAATGTAGCCGATGGTGCCGGCGACGGCGATCGGGAAACCGAGTGCGGCCGACGTCCCCACGGCCTGGTGGATGACGACGTTGCAGAAGACCATGAACGGAATCGTCAGGAAGCCGCCGCCGGCGGCGACAAGGCTGGAAACGATGCCGATCAGCGTACCGACGGCGACCATGCCAAATGTCCCCGGCAGCACGCGATGCGGCTTCGGCTTGAAGTCGGCCATCATCTGCGCCGCAGCGTAATAGACGATGGCCGTGAACACCATGGCCAGCGGCCGCGTCGGCACCCAGGCGGCGACGAAGGAGCCGCCGAAGGTGCCAAGCAGCAGACCGGGCGCGAAGCTCCGGACGACGTCCCAGCGCACGGCGCCGTGGCGATGGTGGGCGCGCATGCTGGCAATCGAGGTGAACACGATGGTCGCCATCGACGTGCCGAGGGCCAGGTGCATCGTATGCTCGGCGGGAAAGCCCTGCGCGGCGAACAGCATGAACGAGAGCGGCACGATGGTCAGCCCGCCGCCAACGCCGAACAGCCCGGCGATGAAGCCGGCGAAGATGCCCAGCAGCGGATACGTCAGCCACCACAAGGTCATGCCTTTTCTCCCATCAGCTTCTCGCAAATGAATTTCCACTCCGCCGGATCGACCGGCGTAATCGACAGGCGGTTGCCGCGCTGGAGCACGCGCATGCGTTCGAGTTCGGGATGGCTGCGCAGCTCGGCCAAGCTCACCAGCCGCGTCTTCTTGATCACGCGCACATCGACATTCACCCAGCGCGGATTGTCGGGCGTCGATTTCGGATCGAAATAGGGGCTCTTCGGGTCGAACTGCATGCGATCCGGGTAGGCGCGTTGCGCCACCGTCGCCAGCCCCGCAATGCCCGGCTCCGGGCAGTTCGAGTGATAGAAAAACACCTTGTCGCCGACCGTCATCTGATCGCGCATGAAGTTGCGCGCCTGGTAGTTGCGCACGCCCCACCAGTCGACGGTCTGGTTCGGCATCGCCAGCACGTGGTCGATGCCGACGACGCCGGGTTCGGATTTCATCAGCCAGTAGCGCATGGCGACCTTCCTTTGCGGCGCATGAATGCGATCAGCAGGATCGCGCCGATGTTCATCAATAACGCATAGACCACGCTCGGCACCGTCATGCGCGGTGCCTGCAAGACAGTGGCGGCGATGAAGATGCCGACCGCCGCATTATGCAGGCTGCACTCGACGACGATGGCGATGCGTTCGCGCCGGGCCAGGCCGGCCAGCGCCGCCACG